>NZ_CP066339.1:4279144-4584797 GCF_016406125.1 Alicyclobacillus sp. SO9
TGACTCACGTAATCCCCCCCCTCCTTCACTACTTCACAGATGCTACTCGTACAAAGGGAGGCCCAACGGCCCCCCGAATATCTTATCAAAAGCTATAGCTCTCTTACATCTGTAGTGATTCAAAAACCCATCAGTCGATTCTGAAGTTTGACAGTTCGGTTTCATATAGAGGAACATTGAGCTGTTTACCAGCGTCCTAAAACCTTATGATATTTATACCGGATTTTATCTAAATTTTTCGTTAACTCCGCCTGATTTTACCACAACCTGCCCAAAACTCACATGTACTATATCGTATTTGAGAATGAGGAGTGAAAGTAGTGGAATTGCGATTATTGGAGTATTTCATGATGGTGTGTGAAGAACTGCATTTTACAAGAGCTGCTGAGCGATTGGGCATCAGTCAACCGACTTTGAGTCACCAAATTCGGGTTTTAGAGTCCCGCCTTAATACACAATTGTTTCATCGCATCGGAAAAAAGGTTTACTTGAGCCAATCCGGCAAAATACTATTTGAACATACAAAACTGGTGTTTTACGAACTAACACAAGCCACCTCAGAAATTAAAGAACTGCAGGGCTTACTCAGAGGAACTTTGGCCATTGGCTGTGCTGGCTCACATCTTTTAACCTCTGCAGCCATGTCATTTCACAGCCGTCATCCTGACATCGAACTCTCCATACTTGACCTCACCAGCAAAGAGACGATTGCCGGCCTTCTAAGTAATAAACTAGACATTGGAGTGATTTTCAAAGCATTCATTGGCCAACATTTTGAGTTTGTACCGCTGTTCAATGAGGAGCTTTTATTAGTGGTGGACAGACACCATCCGCTAGCCAACACACAGCAGATTGAACTGAAAGACTTACAGCGCATACCGCTGTCTCTGCTTCCAACGAAATACCTTATCCGCCAGTTTGTTGACAAATACTGCCACGATGCCGGATTTGAACTTCATCCCAAGATGGAGTTGTCCAGTCTCGAATCTCTGCATCAGATTGTCAGTCTAAAAACAACTGCCACCATTCTAACGAAGTCTTATCTTGCTACTACTCAAGATCCAACAATCTCATCCATATCCATCGAGAACCCAACCCCACAGCAGTCCATTGGTGTTGTATACAGAAAGAACTCATTTCTTGATAAGGGAATGCATGCATTTGTGACTCATTTAATTCAGTACTACACCGAAAACAAATCAGCAATGCAATCAAATCACAGCATCTCTCCATCAATAAAAAATCATAGACAGCATCTATAGGTGTCATACGCACATTGATATTGAAGCTGAACGAACGCCTCCCTATAATGTGTACCATAATCTTTTAGGGAGTCTTTAACGCTAGCTTGAGTGCTTCGTGATACTTCTGAACAGACCCTGATTCACAGCCAGAGAAAGCGCTATCAGAGTGTCGTTACAGAAAGGAGACAGACTTTAAATATGCAAGCACACTCAACAAAAAACGAAACCTTTACGGTTTCAGACGGCCTGCTTAAAACACTTAGTGAGATTGGGGTTCAGTTTATTTTCGCGAATTTAGGGAGTGACCACCCTGCTGTCCTAGAGAGTCTTGCAAAAGCAAATGAAAATCAAGCCTCAAACTTGCCGCGCGTCATTGTCTGCCCTCATGAAATGGTGGCACTGAGTGCAGCCCATGGCTTCGCTCAGGCAACAGGCAAAATGCAAGCCGTGTTCGTTCACGTGGATGTGGGTACTCAGAATATGGGAGGCGCACTGCACAATGCGATGCGCGGCAGAGTTCCCATTTTTATCTTTGCTGGAGCGTCTCCGGCGACACTAGACGGTGAAGCCACAGGGAGCCGAAATGAATTTATTCACTACTTGCAAGATGTATTCGACCAACGGGGTATCGTCAGAGGATACACTAAATGGGACTATACACTACACCTTGGTCAGAATGTCAATCTCGTTGTCAAACGCGCAGCGCAAATCGCCTCGTCCGAACCCAGAGGACCCGTTTACCTCATGGCACCCAGAGACATTCTGGAACAAAGTGCTGATGAGTCTGTTGAGCAGCACAGCCCGCAATTGAAACCGCTTCACCCATCTGCCTTGAGCTCAAACCAGGTTTACGAGATTCTTTCTGAACTTACAAACGCAAATCGACCGCTCATCATTACAAGCTACTTAGGACGCAATCCGTCAGCAGTCTATGAACTAGAGACACTCAGTAATCGATTGGCCGTTCCGGTTATGGAAGCGGGCCCTTTTTACATGAATTTTCCTGCAGATCACCCTTTACATCTTGGATACGAAGACTTTATCAACAAAAACACTTACCTAGAATCGGCCGATGTTGTCTTGGTACTGGACAGTGATATTCCTTGGATGCCCCAAACATCGAAAATACTGTCATCTCTAAAACTCTATTGGATTGATTCAGACCCGCTCAAAGAAGATATCCCGATGTGGTATTACGCAGGTCAAAAGGCGATTAAAGCAGATTCTGGTGTCGCATTAAAACAGTTAAATGAGGCACTGGATGATTTCGAAGTTAATGAGAGCAAGGTTAACCTTCAGAGAACAAATCTGATGAAGGAACACCGTAAACGAGCAGATGAGCGGGTTCAGAAAGAGACTACACCTGAAAATGGCGTAATCACACCGGAGTTTCTAACTCGAGTCATCCGCGAAACGATTGACGATTCGACGATTGTCGTGAATGAGACGATCTCAAACTATGGCGCTACTTGGCGACATCTTCAGCGTACAATTCCGGGCACTTTCTTTGGTAGCGGCGCAAGCTCCCTGGGGTGGCACGGGGGAGCTGCCATCGGAATGAAACTGGCTTACCCTGACAAAACTGTAGTCGCGCTGACGGGTGACGGCGCCTTTCTATTCAGTGTGCCTTCCGCTGTTCAATTGGTAGCAAACCAATTTAATGCTCCCTTTCTCACAGTTATCTTTAATAACGGGGGTTGGAAGTCGCCGAAATTGTCTACACTTGCAGTTCATCCTGATGGGGCAGCAGCCCGGAACTCCGATTTTCACGTGAGCTTTCTCGAACAATCTAATCTCGAGCAAGTTGCGGGTTCGATTGGGGACACGTGCGGCTTTAAAGTGTCATCTCCGACGAATCTTCGAGAAACACTCAAAAAAGCACTTGATATCGTTCAGCATGGGAACCCAGCCGTTGTCAACGTAATACTTCAGAAGCTTTAATTACTGAATTTTTAGAATTAATCAACTTCAGGAGGGGTAAAATGAAGAAGAACTACTACGTTGTATCTATAAGTACACTTTTGGTTATGTCTACAATCGTTGGTTGTGGAGTGTCTGGAGCAACCAAATCGAATGGAAGCAATGCTGCATCCGCAACGAAGTCCGGGGTGATTACATTAAAGGCGGTTTCTGCATGGCCTAAATCCACTCCTGACAACGCGGGTCTGTTTGACCTCATCAAAAAAGTTAATGCGTTGGGTAAAGGAAAAGTCCACATTGAGTATTTAGGCGGACCTTCAGTAATTCCGACTATGCAACAGCCTGACGCTTTGAAATCAGGAACAATGGACATTGATTGGACATCCGCTGGATATACATCCTCTCTTGTACCCGCCGCTAACGCGTTGAAACTTTCAACTTTGACTCCGCAACAGGAACGCAGTCAGGGGGTCACCAAACTGTGGAACACCATTTTCAAACAGATGAACGCTCGATTCCTCTGTCGTGGCGCAGGGTCTCCGAAGGTAAGCTTTCATCTGTATACGACAAAACCCGTAAAGTCCTTAAGTGACTTTAAGGGACTGCCCATGCGCACATCGCCTGCCTACAAGAACTTCCTCACTGCCCTGGGAGCAGCGCCGGTTTCACTTCCTCCTGGCCAAGTTTATACAGCCTTGCAGCGAGGAGTAGTAAAAGGATACGGGTGGCCCGGCTATGGGATTCACAATTTCGGATGGGACAAACTAACAAAATATATGATTGATCCGGGATTTTATCAAGTGGATGATATTGCCCTAATGAACCTAAAAACCTGGAATAGTCTGCCGAAGAACATTCAAGCAATATTTAACAAAGCCGATGTTCAAGTCGAACAGGACATGAAGAAGCATTTTTTGCAGCTTCAGAAGAAAGACGTGGCCAGCATGCAAAAGAAGGGTGTAAAAGTCATTCATTTGAGTTCACAGCAATCCAAGACCTATACGAAGCTAGCGTACAGTTCAGCGTGGAACTCATCCTTGACAGCACCCTAGACCCCGCAAGGGATTGTAGGGGGGATTTTGCCCTACAGCACAAATAGCCCCAAACGGATTGGGGCCGTAAGGATGGGATTCTCGTTAAACGAGTGTGCCTGAAGACGTGTTGCGTAGTTGGATTGCCTTGGCAGGAAGCGGGATACCCAGTGCCTTGAGGACCTCGCTTAGGTTCTGTGGTGGCGGTGGAACGCTGAGGAATTCTTTCCCGAGAAACTCGGCTTTCATCACGTGCCAACGCGAGAGGTCTTTCATGATTCGCTCGCCTGTGTACCAACGGTCATTCAGTTCCTCCAGCCGTTGCTCGCGCTCGTCTGCGTTGGTCATCTGCTCTGCTTCTTGCTCTTGCTGCGCCCACCCACGTCGGTACATCACTTGGATCTCTTGCTCGAACAGATAGGCAAGTACGCAGACGAAGATGTGCCCGCGCACACGTTTTTCATTCCAGTGGTACACCGGCCCTACATCCAGGAAGTTCTTGATCTCTCGAAAAGCCCGCTCTACGTTCATCAACGTTTTGTAGGAAGTAACCACCTGTTCGGCAGGGAGCAACGTGTTGGTCTTAATCACAAACTTTCCGTCGCGTAAGGCTTCTTTGGCGAGGGCCGCCTCATTCCATGTGTAGGAGAGCTTCTGTTCACTGAACTCCACCTCAAGGAACCCCTGTACACCTTTTTTGGTGAGGATGTCACTGACTTTGAGCATGATGGACTGTGTACTTGCTTTTCGCCCGCGATGGGGCTTGTCCAACCACGTCTGGTAGTCCACCAATGCCTGTTCCGCTTCCTCCAATGCCGATGTGCGGAAGGCTTCATCCGCCTTCGCCTTCAGCGGATTGTAGCAGAGAATATAGCGCGCATCTTGCCCTTTCTCATCGTCTTCCACTGCAGATGCGGGCACTTCGAGATAGCTGAGATTTCCGCGCAGCTCAGTGTAGAGAGAGAGGTCACCGTACTGTGCCAATAAGGTGTCGCTAACCACGCGGCCACGTTTGTGGTAGCCCACAATATAGGGATACTCAAGCGCCGCCAACAACTCCGTGTTCTTTTTCGTGACCATACCGCGGTCTCCGACGAACACACATTGTTCAACGGAGAAGTCTTTCTTCAAACGCTCCAGAACTTCCTTGACGGTCTTTTTGTCCGGCGTGTTTCCCGCAAAGACTTCATGGGTAATTGGCAACCCATCCGGAGTCACAAGCAGACCCAGCTCGACCTGTTCCAGGTCCGGCCTGTGGGTTCGTGAATATCCATGCTTGCCAATTGGGCAGTGGTGGCCACTGAGGTGCGTACTGGTCAGGTCATAGAGTACAAGCGATAAACGAAAGTTCAAGAGGTCCGTGAGTCGTTGATAGATAAATGTCTCCAGTTCGGGCTTCATATCCATCAGGTGATCCAGCGCACGATAGAAATGTTGCAACTGCCAGGATTCACCTTCCTCCTCCGGAAGATACATGTCCTCAATCGTATGAAACAAATCCAACTTACTAGACGGATTCATCAAACGGTTACAGACCATGGCCTTTACATAGCGAGCTACGTCAAAGGTGACCTGACGGTCTTTGAGTCCGGTCTCTATCGCCTTGGTCAACCCAAGCTGATCCCACAAAAATTGAACCACGTAGGGAACGCCAAAAGAGAGGGTCGACTTGGGGTCAAAGTCCTCAATCGAACCAGAGGTACGGTTCTGTAGGAGCGATTCAAGGGTACGAATAAACTGCTCAATCTCTTGCTCAGAGTAGTTATCGATGTTACCAAGACTGGCAATCCGACGCTTTTTAACGGTTTTTCCCTCGCGATAGGACTCAACAATATGCATATACCTGTAGGTACGACCATCGGGGCGTTTTGTGGATACAACTTGTGCGAACACTGGGCTCACCACCGCTCATAATATTACCTACAATTATACAATATAAATACTTTTATAACAAGGAAAAAGTTATCCACTGTCCAAACACATTTTGACCTACATTTTTGAGCTCAAAACACAACTTATCAACAGAAAAACCGCGCAACGGCGCGGCTTCGGGATACTGATAACCTACTTTTCCACAGCTAAACTGTCAAAGATGAGGTGGAAAAGCGTATTAAAGCATGCTCCAGACTATGGACTTAAAATCAAGAAGGCACTAGGACAGTAGAAGAACCACCAAAATTGGACTTGGATGTGGTGCCAACATGAAAGTAGTTTTTGAAAAGGTAGTCATGCTAAACGAACGTATTGCGAAATACCTTACTCTCATTGCAGGAATTATTATCATGGCTCTAATGTTCACAATTACAATTTCCGCCTTATCGAGACACTTTCTCGACAGACCAATGGCGTGGGTCACGGATACCAGTACCTATGCATTATTATTCGTGACATTCCTCGGCGCCCCCTTGCTGGCTGTGGAGAATCGACATATTAACGTAGAAATGCTACCAGCTTCCCTTGGCAGACGGGGGAAGGCCGTCGTCCAGTTCGTTACGAACTTAGTCTCTTTTGCAATGAGCCTAATCATTGCGTGGTTCGCACTGAAGACGACTTTGCAGGCGTACACAGAACATGAAGTGGATACAAATATCCTAGCAACTCCCATGTACTTACTTTTTGGAATTATTGTTGTCGGGGCACTTTTTATGGCGTTCAGCTTCCTGATAAATGCTCTGCAGCCGTCGCGAAACAGCAAAGATAAACAATAACAAGGGAGGTGTGTCCGTTGGTATGGTGGTTAATTGCCATATTGTTTTTTGGAGGACTTCTGCTTGCCATTTTCAGCAGTCTCCCTATTGCAATTGGCTTCTTCCTGGTAGTTACAATTGGGATGCACTTCGTTATGGGACCTCAATTTGGCCACGACTTAATCCGAAGTATTTTTGCATCATTAACCAACGTCGAATTGACGCCCATCCCTATGTTTGTGTTAATGGGAGAATTTCTGTTTAACTCAGGGGTTGCGCTGAAGGCACTTAATACAATTGAGAAATGGCTTGGCAGGTTACCTGGACGGCTCAGTGTATTAAGCATCGTATCCGGAGCACTGTTCGCCAGCTTAAGCGGATCTACTATTGCAAACACGGCTATGCTAGGTTCGCTTTTAACTCCGGAAATGAGGCGAAAGAAGTATCACAAGAGTATGATTATCGGTCCAATTGTTGCATCTGGAAGTCTAGCAATGATGATTCCTCCAAGTTCGCTTACCGTTGTCTTCGGAAGTCTTGCAAAAATATCCGTTGGAGACCTGCTTGTAGCAGGAATTCTTCCCGGTCTTGTAATGGCCGGACTTTACGTTGTCTATACAATTGTACGTTGTCTCACAAACCCCGCTCTTGCTCCGGCTTACAATGTCGAAAAACACTCTGTTAAAGACACATGGTTTGATACGCTAAAATACGTTCTTCCACTGGCATCCGTTGTCCTACTCACAGTCGGGGTCATCTTCTGGGGGATTGCCACACCTACAGAAGCTGCCTCATTTGGTACACTTGCATCACTCCTTCTGGCTTTCATTATGGGAAACTTCACACTTCAAGGATTGGAGAAGTCGATTTTCGGATCAGTTCGTATCACGTCTATGATACTAGTTATTATAGCGGCCTCTACGGCCTTCAGCCAAGTTTTAGCATTTAGTGGTGCGACAACGCACTTACTGCAATTAGTGACAAAACTACCGTTTGGCCCTATAGGCTTTCTTGTCGCCATGCTGACAGTCGTATTTATCCTTGGAATGTTTGTCGAAGAAGTGTCCATCATGATGATTACTCTACCCATATTTATGCCTGTCGTTTCAGCTGCGCACATAAATCCGATTTGGTTCGGAATCCTGTATCTGCTAATTCTCGAAATTGCAATGCTGACACCGCCGGTTGGACTGTTGCTCTACACGATTAAGGGAGTCACTCCGGCTGAGATAACAATGAATGACATCTGGAAGGCAGCTTTTCCCTATGTTCTATGCGGGTTGGTGGCAGTAATCATCGTATTGAAGTTCCCAGTCATAGCTACACTGGCGGTTCACCCTTAAGAGAATGTCCGCGCCAAGCTACCCACAAAGGACTGGCAATGAAAATGGAACTGTAGGTTCCGCTTATAAGTCCCACGATGAGCGCCATGGTAAAGTTGTGTATGGTCGGGCCGCCAAAGAAAAATAAGGCGAAAGCTGCAATCAAAACAGTACTAACTGTGTTCAGCGAACGTCGCATCGTTTGCCTCAAGCTCACATCAGCTATTTGTTCCAGTTGTTCGGCTGTCTCCGGTTTTGTCAACTGCAAATTCTCCCGAATTCTATCAAATATCACAATCGTATCATTGATGGAGTAGCCAACAATAGTTAAAATTGCAGTCACAAACAGCATGTTAATTTCAATGCGAAATAGTGCAAAGAAGGACATGACAATAAATGCATCGTGAAGAAGTGCGACAATTCCGGAGACGGCAAACCTGAATTCAAAGCGTATTCCCACGTACACCATAATAAACACAGAGGCAAATAACACGGCAAGAATCGCTTTATGTGACATGACCTTTGCCTCTAACGGATTCACCGTATCAATTTGCGTGTTCTTCCAGTGCTGTTTTATTTGCGATACCTGTTGCGTATCCATTACTTCCGGCAGTCTTACAATGGTCAACTGATGTACTGAGGAACCGCCGTACGTAATCTCCTGGGGTTTTACGTGGATGCCTGTACCAGCAAACACACGCTGAACTTGGACTGTCGACATGGCACTCTTAAGCTGAATACGAGACCCAGACTTGAAGTCCGGTCCAAGATTAAAGCCATGCACTGTAAAGACAACTAGTCCGGCTAACGTAATAATTGAAGACAGTAAAAAAAACCATGCACGTCGCTTCACAATATGAAATCTCCCAGTCATGATTTTGCACCCTCTCCCCCGAACCCAAACCAGTTGGATTTGCGCAAGATCTTGGACTTTGCAAGGTGCAGCAGCATAGTTCGGCCGAGAAAGACAGCAGTCAGAAGACTCGTGCCAATACTTAGCATCAAAGCGACAGCAAAGCCCTTAATGGCGCCGCTGCCGACTATGTACATGACGGCTCCTGCAATAAAGGTGGTGACATTCGAATCCATGATGGGGCGTAATGCTCGCCGGTTTCCAGAAATTATGCTCGATATTAGACTCTTACCAGTGCGAAGTTCATCACGTATGCGTTCATTTGTAATAATGTTTGCGTCCACAGCCATCCCCAGACCCAGTACCAAAGCCGCGAGACCCGGCAGCGTCAGGACAATGCCCAGTCCGTCGAACAAAGCCAGAGTAACAAATGCATAGGCTATTAGCCCCACGTTAGCAATCAATCCGGCTGTGCGATAAATGAGCATCATAAACAGAAAGATAAGAACCACAGCGAGAGTAGCTGCAAAAACCGTCGCGTCCAGCGACGCCTGACCAAGAGATGGTCCAACTGTTGTAGAGCTAATCAGCTTTAATGGATACGGCAGGGCTCCCGCATTTAACTCTTTCGCGAGAACAATACACTCCTGCTTGGTCATGCCTGTAATCACGGTCTTACCATTGGGTATAATTTCGTGGATAGTAGCGTAGTTGACCATTTTCGAACCGAGAAAAGTATACACAGGATGATGCAAGTAAGTCGTGGTAATGTTCCTCCATTGTATCGGATCTTTAAAAGTCACAGAGACGACATTCCCCTGTTGGGGGAACTGTTCCCAAGACGCGTTACTCTTCAAGTCGCTGCCTGTCACAAGGAGCTTCCCACTCGGAATAACCTTGCTTTGAGGCAAAGCAGCATTGAAACTCGTATACGGTACTATAGTGCCGCTCTTTTCCTTGATTTTCGCGTTGGAATAGATTTTCAGCTGAGATGTGTGGCCAATTATGGCGTTTGCCTGTTGAGCGCTGTACGCTCCCGCAAGTTGTACATTCACCTGATTTCCATTTTCCAACTCAATGTTTGGAGAGCCAATTCCTGCGGCGTTGACACGCAGTTGAACTGCTTGTAGAACAGCTTGCTTATCCGTCCTACTGAGCAACTTCCCATGTGAATCAATTTGGTACAACAAGTCATATCCTCCACGCAAGTCTAGACCTAGTTTCGTGTGTTTCCAAAACGCCGGTGCTGTGCTCATAGTGATTCCAAGAACGAACATCACAACAGCAAGAAACGAGAACAAATGCCTCCATTTCATAGGACGCCTCCGTGTAAGCGAGTTTTTGGCCATGACAAAGAGCCCTGCAGCGGCACAAACCTCTACAAGCAGCGAGATCTCAGTCATTCAAGCTTTGAAATATATTCTCAATGCATCACTGTGTTGAAAGGTATTTAGCTGGATGCGCTGTATTGGGTCCTGCGATGATCAATAGGGTAAAGACTCATGGTAAGGTTCTTTTGAATGGGATTCGCGCCAGCGGCCAAAACCGCTGTAAGTGCAGCCGCGGGAACAACAGAACTTATAGATACTTCGATAGCTGTAATTGCCTCACGGTGGTTCTTGGGTGAATGCCCCATCAGCAAAGCGGCGAAAGTCATTATTGTCGCAATTGCAATCGCAACAAAAGCCCATAGATGAGTTCGCGAACGCACGGGTTGATGAACACTACTGTCCTCTAACTGAATTGCTTCAATAATGCTGTCTTCCAACTGTCGTGACATCTTGATATCCTTCATAACGGTCATTTCAGCGGCTGGTTTAAGCCTTGTTAAGGACTGTTCGAGGTTGGATTCGTTCTTCATGTTCCCTGCACTCCTTTCCCTGCTTCAGCGCCTTTCTCGCTCTGAAGAGCCTCACTTTCACGGTGCTCACAGTGACACCTAAAATCTTCGCAATCTCTGCAGTAGGTCTTTCCTCATAATAATGAAGAACAATGACTTCTCTCAGCGTAATGGGAAGTTGCAGTACCAGTGTCACGAGTTCTTGGTCGGTTGACCTTTGAATGGCCTCCGTCTCTGCGGAAGGGCTCCAGTCAGTCGTAGGTACACGATCTACCAATATCTGCGGATGCCGTTTGTTCGTTCGATAGTAGTTTCTGCATACATTCACTGCTATCTGCATTAACCAGGTTTTGGGCTGGCACTGGTTGCGGAATGTGCTTCGGTTTCGATGAGCACGGAGAAAAACTTCCTGCGTTAGGTCTTCTGCGTCATTGCTGCTCTTCGTATAGAACCTAATGAACCTCAGAACATCAGTGCCGTATGTTTTCAGTAATTCCTCCGTTGATTGTTCAAGAGTCATCAGTTCGTTCACCTGCCTTCACCTATTTAGACACCAGACACGCGTTCCGGTTACATATTAGGAAAGGATTCGTCAAGGTAGACCTTATCACAAGAAATGTCCGGGAGTCGTGTTTGAAAAGAACAACGTTTCTTCTGAATTCTCGTCGCATAAAGAAGCAGTATTTACGAAATACCAACTCTAGGTGATGGATAAGAGCGAGAGGGAGGCTTCAGATTGCTAAGTTTTTCTTAAAGAACTACAATAATGAGTGAATCTAAATACCCCTATGGGTTTAAAGATTTAACACTGCAGGAGATAAGGAGTTGAGATTTTGCCCCAAATTGAGGAAAGTGATAAGCAAGCAATTAAAAACTTGTTTGCACACAAAATGGAAGGCACTGCACACATTCGCTTCTTCACTTCCAAAGCAAACTGTCAGTATTGTGAAGACACATTGGATATCTTAAACCAGCTTGCACAGTTGTCAGACAAAATTGACTTGCAGGTATTTGACAAAGATGCGAACGCAGACGAAGCTCGCCAATTTGGAGTCAACATGTACCCTGCCATTGTATTTGTAAATGATAATGGCCACGATACTGGCGTACACTTTTATGGGATTCCGTCTGGGTATGAATTTAGCACATTGATTGAGGATATTGTCGATGTCGCCAATAATCATACTGACTTGTCTCCAGAAACAATTGACGTTCTAAAACAGATTAATACGGACGTCACTCTCTCCGTTTTTATCACACCGACCTGACCTTATTGCCCCCGCGCAGTTCGCGTGGCTCACCACATGGCAATGATTAATCCTCATATTAAAGGAGAAATGATTGAAGCCATGGAATTTCCAGAACTATCAAACAAACACAACGTAATGGGCGTACCAAAGACCGTTATTAATGACGGTAAGGCGGAACAGGAGGGCGCTGTGCCCGAAGACGTTATTTTAGCCAAAATTCAAGAATCTCTACAATAACTGTAAAACTAAAAGCGGGCATTCACCGGACTGGTAATGCTCGCCCTCTGATATTGTGATTTTTTACCACTGACATGATGTCAGCGTAAAAGGAGACCCTTAGGCCTCCCCACGGTTACTTTGACAGTATCCTTGTAGAAACCTCAAAACAGAGTACTATCGCAGTACTACAGCATTCAACGCAACCATCTATCCAAACTGCTGATGCACCATGCAGGCATCGCATTTTCTAGCAAAATCACTGCGATGTACAGTCCCGTGTATCGCAGATTACACGCCCCAGTTTTTATAGAGCAGCCCTCTATATGGACTATTCTCGGTGTGCCGGACTTCAGTTTTCTCCTGGCATCCCCTTTTTCAAAGGATTGTCTTAATCATAGTAAACGACGACTTACTAACAGGAGCTCACATCGTCACACTATTTAATGTCCTAATACTACCTTCCAAAGCCAGCAAGCATTCCCGCACGAAGATATTTCCCTGCAAAAATATACGCAAAAATTAGAGGTAATGCAGAAAAAATGACAGCTGCCATCGTTACAGGCACGTTGATAGAATGTTGCCCCTGAAACTGCACAATAGCCAAGGGAAGAACCTGAACAGCCTTACTCTGAGTGAGTACCAATGGAAACAAAAAGTTATTCCACGCCTGAATAAATTCGAAGATACCGATGGAAACCAACGCCGGTTTGGACAAGGGAGTTACAAGGTGCCATAGTACTTGAAAATCGGAGGCTCCTTCAAGCCCCATTGATTCGAACAGCTCAGAAGGTATGTCTCGGACAAAGTTGACAAGAATGAGCAATGTAAGCGGCAAACCAAACGCAACCGTTGGAAGTATCATTCCGATAAGGGTGTTATACAGGCCCAGTTTTAGTATTAGGAGATAAACTGGTATTATTGCTGCCTGAATTGGCAGCGCTAAACCGACCAAAAAGACATTAAAGATTGTTCGGACTACCTTGTTTGTAGAACGCACGATAACATACGCCAGTGCGAGTGCAAATGCAACAATCAAGACTACAGAAGTGACGGATACCACCACACTATTGAGAAAGTAGTGGAAAAATCCGGCCTGCAAAACCTGACTATAGTTACTCAAGGTGGGGTGGAGCGGTGGTAGCCAAGGCTTACCCACAAGGTAGCCATTTTGATGTTTCAAACTTGTCATCAACATGTACAGCAAGGGATAGCCGGCAATGATAAGCCATATAGTGCCAAAGACCGTAAAAGCTATTCCGTAGCCAGAGACTTTGCTGCGACGCTTGGTAGATTTCATCGGCTGTTGCGTAACTCCTGTCGTTCCCATAGCGATTACGAACCCTCCATCTGACTTTCCATCTTAGTGAAGCCAGTAAACTTGAGAATAACAATTGACAAAAGTAACCCAAAGACGGCAAGAATGACCGCAATAACGCTGCCGGCGCCAATGTTTAGACTATGAAACGCTTCTTTGTACATATACATCGCTAGCACATTAGTGGAATCTCCAGGACCACCGTTAGTGACCACGTAGATTAAATCGAAATAAGTAAGCGTACCCGTTAAAATTAGAACGGTCGTCGTAACAATCGTATACTTTAATTGAGGTAAAGTAATCCTAAAGAAGGTTTGAATAGGGTTTGCTCCGTCTAACATGGCAGCCTCATAAAGAGAGTCAGGTATCTGTCTTACTCCACTCTGATAGAGAAGGGAATTGAATGGAATAAATTGCCAAGCTATAATACAAGCCACAACTAACATAGCTATGTGGGGGTTTCCTATCCAATTTTCCGCGCCATTGCCAATGCCAATAGATTTTAGCACAGAATCCAGTAATCCGAATTCCGGGTCAAGGATGTATGACCACGTGACACCAATGGCTACAGCAGAAAATAGGAGCGGGATAAAGAAAATCACTCCGTAAACGACACGGTGTCTCTTCTTACCTGCCATAAATACTCCCAATACAAGACTAAGCGGATTCTGTAGAATCCAGCACAATACCATCAATTCAATGGTAAGCCAAAGGGAATGCAAGGCCTGCCCGTCCGAAAACGCGTGTGTCCAGTTTTGAACTCCCACCCATTGAGCATGGCCAACACCGCTCCAATTTAGCCCGCTGTAATAAACGGCAACGAACATTGGCACCAGCGCAAAGACTCCAAAAAAAATAACGGCCGGCAACATCATCAGCCAGCGTTGCCAATTCATGCGTGCCCCCGACATCTAAGTCACTCCTTACACAAGATAAGGTGACCAGGAGGCACCGTGCCTTCCTGGTCACCTCCTATCATTTAGATGCTTTCTTCAACTGAGTATTCATATCCGATTCAAATTTACTGATTGTCATTTGGCCAACCATGAGTTTTCCAAGGTCGCTATCCAGCTGATTTCCTTCAGCAGCAGACAGGGCCGTGTCCCAGGACTGTTGGAAGTACGGTGCGTTCGATGCCAAATTATAATAGAAAGTTTCATAGGAGGAACTCTTGGATTGCTGAAGTTTGGATTTAATTCCCTTTATGCCAGGCACATAGCCGATGTTCAAGTAGTTTTTCACATTCTGCGAGTTCAGGTTGTAGTTTTTCAAGAAATTGACCGCAGCCTTAACCTGTGACTTGCTTGCAGAGGTCGGAATAGAATAGTAGTTACTTGGGTTACCAGCAACATCCTTCGGATTACCCTTTCCTCCGGAAATTGCCGGGAAGGGAAACCATCCTAGTTGAGAAATGAAACTCTTATCGTTGGCTTCTATGGCGCCATATCCCCAACTTCCCATTAACCACATGGCAGCTTTACCACCATAAAGCAGAGCCGAGTCGGAACCATCGTTGGAGCCGACAGAGCTTAGTCCAGGCTCGAAGGCTCCGGCCTTCTTAAGATTCAGCATCATCTGCAGCGCCTTAGTAATCGTCGGATTAGACCAGGCATTGGCTTTTCCTGCCGCGACATTTTTATAGGGTTGTTGACCTCCCAAGCGGTCAACAATGTACTCAAAATACATCAAATCCGGCCAGTTATCCTTACCCCCGAGAGAAATAGGAATTACACCGTGGGACTTGAACACCTGCACGTCGGATAGCAATTCCTTCCACGTTGTGGGCGGTGTCAAATTATACTTCTTAAACAGCTTCTTGTTGTAAAAGAAGTTCACGGGCTGCATGTTGCCGTAAGGAATACCGTAGACCTTGCCGTTAAATGTAACCGACTTCATAACGGACGGAAGAAATTTGTTCTTCCAAGACGGGTCTGCATTTAGATAAGGGGTTAAGTCAACCACATCACCCGGAGTAATGTAGTTTTCCAAGCGACCCCCTCCCCAGTTACCGAAGATGGTAGCAGCGTTGTGAGCGCCCATGGCGATCTGTAGTTTTTGCAAATACGGATTAGATTGGAAGAACTGTGCTGTTATCTTGGCTTTAGGATTTTCGCTGTTGTACTGCGCTACCAGCTTTTTATCTACCTTTTCAGCCGCTCCACTATCAACGTTCCAGAGCGTCAGGGACGTTTTACCCCCGGAAGAGGTCCCACTACTATTACCGCCGCTGTTGCTTGCCGAACCTCCAGACCCACATCCTACAACCAGAGTAGCTGCCGTAATAGCGCTTACAGCAACCACAGAAATACGGCTAGATTTTTTCACATTTTTCACCCCTATTAATATGTTGGGCTAACCAATAAACTAATTGCATTTTATATCTTTCCTATGTGCATGTCAACGCGATGTCCTAACCACAGCGCGTTTGAATGCAAATCACTCCGAAAAATCGCAAGATTTATATATAATGTCCAAAAAGTCAATGTAATACAGTCTTTGATGCTCATACAAATGTGCCAACACCAATGTTCGTGTACATGCTCCATGTCGGTTTTCCAAGACTGCTGGAAGGAGCTATTTCATGAAAGAAAGTCCCTGTTCCCTCACAAGTTCATTCAAGATATACATAATCCCTCAACAAATTAACGCAGTAAAATTGATTTTATGTTGAGATAGAATAGTGAATCAGTCCAATCTAAAAACGAAAATTCAGCCCTAAAATCCAGTCTTGAAATTCACTTAATGATGAAGTAAAATTGTTTGTGTAGGAGAATTTGGATCCTTCTCAGATAACAAAAAGGTAGGGTATCCTCGGGATTGCGACATCACCAGAAAGGAAGCCCTACCTATGGATAGTGTACATGAACAGAGTATTGGAGATCTAATGGAAAATCTCGTGAAAGGCTTTGTTAAGGAAAAACTCGAGTTTATCATGCGAGAAGAAATTGAGCATTTCCTGAATGTGGAGTATGAGGGGCGCCGCCCGAGTAGAAATGGTTACTATGGTCGCTCCTTACAAACGCGGTATGGCGAGATAGAGGACCTACAGGTTCCCCGAGACCGTAAGGACGCCTTTCAGACTCAGTTGTTTGAGCCATACCAACGCCGGGAAGGTTGGCTAGAAGAGGCTGTCATTCACATGTATAAAGGCGGTATGAGTACCCGGGATGTCGCGAAATTTATCGAAGGGATGTTTGGCACAGAGTACTCGCCAACGACCATCAGTAATATCACAAAGACCGTTTTGGAAGATGTAGAAGAATGGCAGCAGCGTCCGTTAGAAAAGCGTTATTCGGTCATCTACCTAGATGGCATCTACATCAAGTTAAAACGTACTACGGTGGACAGCGAAGTCGTCTACCTGGCGATGGGTATCAACGAAGACGGATACCGACAAATACTCGGCTTCTACGTGGGCGGCAAAGAAAGTGCCAACGGTTGGAAGGACGTGCTCAAGGACCTATACAACCGTGGAGTACACGAAGTGTTACTGGGTGTATTTGATGGGCTCCCTGGTCTCGAAGAAGCCTTTCGAGAAATCTATTCAAAGGCTGACGTTCAGCACTGCGTCGTACATAAAGTGCGAAGTACCTTCCCAAAAATCCGAGTCGGTGACAAGACGGAATTTCTCAGTGATCTCAAAACGGTGTACACCGCACCAGACAAGGACTTGGCCGTAGCTGCGTTCGACACCGTCAAAGATAAGTGGGGGAAAAAGTATTCGAAAGAAATTCAGTCCTGGGAAGGCCAACTTTCAACGCTCCTGACGTTTTACAAATATCCGAAGCTGATTCGTCACGCAATCTATACTTCAAATGCCATCGAGCGGACGAACAAAGAACTTCGCAAACGTTTTAGACCGATGAACAGCTTAACAAATATGGACGCTGCTGAGAAAATTATCTATCTGGAGGTCACAGCGTACAACGAGAAATGGAGTACCAGGGTCATCCGAGGCTTTGGCGATGAGGAAACAAAAGCCGGGCTACAGCGAATGTATGAAGAGCGTTACCCAGCTGTCTCCGAGACTCTCGACAAGGAATAATTATCCAAAATAATTCCGAGACAGTCCAGCAATTCAACAAGGATATTAGTTCTGAATATTCAATCCAAGAGGGATAAAGTTCTAATTTTCGGTGGGGGGTACCCCCCACCTACCAAAACAAACCAAATAATGATGTTATCCATCTTCGATGGATAACCCTACTGAAAAGAAATTACACAAACTTCTTGACACTACCCACTTAATGGTAGCCGCTTCTCTTTTTGCTAAGAGAATCTTTACAACTCCCATATAAAAAATTAACGGTTTATATATTTTCTCTTAACAAACGCTCACTATAGTACGAATCGAAAGATATCCTACACCTGACCCCCAATTTGTAGGAAATACTTCGAGAGGAATAGACTTACATGAGGCAGTACAAAGGAATCTTTTTTGATTTAGGTTACACCCTGGTCCGAACAGACAGAGAACTCTCAATGCAAAAGCGCATGATGCAACTACAGATTGACTGCTCCCTTCTTGAATTAGAGCATGCCTACCACGCAACAGACAAGTACTATATGCAACACCAGCCTGGACTCTTGGCCTTAGACTCTCGTCGCTTTTTCCCAAATTATATCCGTCGTGTAGCAGATTACCTTGGTCTCCAACTCGCGGATAAAGAGTTAGACCACCTTGCACGAGTTGACGACGGCCGAGGTGTGTGGTCGTTGATTCCAGGAGTCCAGGACGGACTCAAAACACTTCGAGACTCGGGACTTCATGTGGGCCTTATTTCAAATTGGGATGAGAGCGCCCGTCCTTTGTTGCAGCGGCTGAAACTGGAGGATCTGTTTGAGAGTATCATCATTTCCTCTGAAATCGGCATGCAAAAGCCAAATCCAGACATCTTCCTTACTGCTCTGAAACACGCAGGCATTACAGCAGAGTCCGCCTTATACGTCGGAGACAACTACTATGACGATGTCGTTGGAGCACGTAAGGCTGGTCTAGACGCTGTGCTCATCAATCGCTTTGGAAAGTTAGGAATCGAAGACATTCAAGACTGTCAGATCTATGAATCAGTCACGCAGGTGATTGACTCTGTTTTGTCGCATGCAGCGCAACCGGCTCACGGGAGGGCGACACCATGACTTTGACACGAACTCCCGCAGAGCTCCCAATCACTGAAGATCCCCTGCGTCTTCTTCTCGATAACGCCAGGTCCAAGTTGACACCCAGTCAGAAGAAACTGGCGGACTTACTGCGACATGACGCAACCATTCTGGCTTTTGAACCAGCGCTCCATGTGGGCAAACGAGTTGGTGTCAGTGAAGCCACGGTTCACAGATTCGCTTTACAACTTGGTTTTGCTTCTTTCTCCCATCTGCAAAAGTTCGCGCAAAATGTATTTTCAAAGGGTCGAACGGTATCACGGTTGAGGAGAGTGGCTGATAACCAAGTGCAAGGGAGCAATACCCTCGAACATACAATCGAAGTCGATGTATTAAACCTGCAAGATACACTCGCATCTGTCAGTGAGGAAAGCATTGACCAAGGTGCCGCGATGATTGCAAAGGCGAGGCGGATTTACGTAGCCGGATGGAGAGCAGGACTGGCAGTCACAGCCAGTTTAAATTATTCCCTGAATCTGATGCTCGGGAATTCCACCCTCTTGCCAATGCACGGAGGGCTGTACGAATCAATGCTGACCATGAACGCTAGCGATGTGTTCATTGCAATGGGTTTTCCCCGATACTGCGAGACCACTTTAGAAGCCATGGAGCAGGCAGTCGCCAATGGGGCAAAGACAATAGCGATTACGGATGTTGCCACATCGCCATTTCTTCCTCTCAGCGATGTTGTTTATTTGGTTCCGTCATACTCAGCAGGATTTCTTGATTCCTATGTTGCACCGCTGTCCCTGACCAGCGCCATTATCACAAAAGTGAGTTTACTGCGAGAAGACGATGTCATGAGCAATTTGAAAAAACTTGAGAAGTTAATACGATATGTGGGAGATGAGACAGAATGAATCGCAGAAAAAAACACGTTCTGACAGCTTCAACCGCTGTAGCAATGACCCTGCTCACGGTTGCCGGATGCGGCACTTCAAACGCAACGTCGGGTACACAAAACAACTCAGGAACTTCTTCATCCCAGACGGCATCAAGCACCATTAAAATTGCACTTCAAAACGACGTATCTGGGTTCGATCCCGAAAAGACGGCGTCCGCATCTACCTTTAAAGTCACCAACAACATCTTTGATACCCTTGTCGACGTCAAACCCAATGGACAGTTGCAACCCGGTCTTGCCACAAAGTGGCACGTTTCCAAGAACGGACTGAACTGGACTTTCGATTTGCGTAAAAACGTACTGTTTCAAAACGGCAAAACCCTGACTGCGGCGGACGTGAAATATACTTTTGACCGAATTCTAAACAAGCAAACCGGGGACCCTAATATTAGTGATTTTAGTGAAATTAAAAGTATCAGTATCGTTTCACCGCAGACCGTCAAATTCACATTGTCAAAACCCTACGCCCCGTTTCTAGCGTCGATGGCATTGCCTTGGGCAGCCGTGATTGAACAAGGAACCGGTACAAATCTGAAAAACAAGCCTATCGGCACAGGGCCATACAAGTTAGTCAAATGGGTTCCTCAGCAGTCCATCACACTGACAAAATTTAGTAAGTCGTGGGACGCAAAACAAGCGCACATCAAAACCATCAAATTTGTAGTAGTACCTAATCAATCCACTCGCCTGATGGACCTAAAAACAGGAATTGTAGACGTCTCAACGGTATCCCCTGCAAATGCATCCAGCGTAAAATCCAATGCAAAGCTCCAACTCCTGTCCAGCCCATCGAACGCCGTTCAAATTATGGCGATGAACAACAAGAGTAAACCGCTGAACAACATCCTTGTCCGCCAAGCGATTGAATACGCAGTCAACAAACCTGCCATCATTAAGGCCGTCGATTTTGGTTACGGACAGGAAATCGGGAGTCATATGCCCCCGAACAGCCCGTACTACGTCAACTTAAATAAGACCTATCCATACAATCTCCACAAAGCAAAGCAACTCTTGAAGAAAGCTGGATATGCTAATGGACTGACATTGAATATGGCACTGCCGCAACCCTACCCCATTCACATAAAGACGGGTCAAATCATTGCTCAAGAACTGAAACAAATTGGTATTACTGTTCACACCAAAGTAATTCCATGGTCACAGTGGCTGAAAAACGTTTATTTGGGACGACACTACCAATTGACAGTCATAACGCATACCGGCCGGCTTGACCCCGCTCAATTACTGGATCGGTACGAGGCAGGCAATAAAGGGAACTATTTTAACTTTTCGGACCCCAAGGTAACAAAAGACCTGAAACAGGCTGTATCCACGACAAATCAAGAGATGCGAAAAAAACTGTATCAACAAGTACAAACACTGCTAGCAAAAGATGCAGCAAATGTGTTTATTCAAACACCTGACAACTTAATTGGTATGAATAAGCATGTGAGCGGCTGGAGCACCTATCCTGTTGATATATACAACCTTCGCGGTGTACGTCTTTCTCACTAGGAGGGGCTCAAATGCTGACATTCTTTGTTCGCCGCAGCGTTGGCGCAGGCTTTGTTCTGGTCGTCGTATCACTCATTACGTTTGCCATTCTGCAATGGTTGCCTGGCAATCCGGCTGAAATCATTCTTGGGATGCACGCATCACCGGCGCAAGTCGCCAACCTGGAAAATCAACTTGGACTGAATCACCCTTGGTACTTGCAATACTGGAATTGGCTGACGAAAGCCGTCCATGGAAACCTGGGAACATCATTGGTATACGGTGCGCCTGTATCGACGCTCATCTTGCAACGTTTGCCTGTAACCCTTTCGCTGACAGGAATGTCACTCCTTTGGGCAGCTTTCATCGGCTTCCCAATTGGAGTCATTGCTGCAGTCAAGAAGAATAAGTGGCCCGATAGCGTCATTCGCGTTGGGCTCCAAATCTTCCTCGCTGTCCCGTCGTTTTGGATGGGACTGCTTCTAATGTCTCTCTTTGCCATGCACTTTCAGTGGTTCCCGGTGAGTGGACTAGACAACCAGGGAATCGGCTCATTCATAAAAAGCCTGGTGCTTCCGTCCTTTTCCCTGGGCTTGGTAGAAGTCGCTGTCCTGGGACGGATTGTCAGGCGGTCAATGATTGATGCCTTAGAAGCGCCTTACGCTTCCACAGCGCTGAGTAAGGGCCTGCCTGCAACAAAGAGATATGTGCGGCACGGACTGCGCACAGCTTTAATTACGCCCATTACGATTGTCGGAATGCAGGTTTCAAGTTTGCTTGGAGGTACCGTCGTCATTGAAAATCTGTTTTCCCTTCCTGGAATCGGCAGATTGTTGTTTGTAGCAATTCAGCAAAAGGACTACCCGCTCATAGAGGGACTCACTTTATTCATTGTAGTCGCGGTGTTTTTAAGCAGTTTAATTGTCGATCAGTTGTACCGTTACCTGGACCCGCGAATTAGGTTACGGTAGCTCATTTTAGAACCCGCGTGTTCGTCTCTCGTCTCCAGTGGCGAAGCAGACGGTATCGCAAAACTACACAAGGAGGTGTTCCCGTGCTGTTCAGCAACGTACTGAAGTCAAGTAGAAGCAAAAACCCGTCTCTGAATATCGGTGTGACAATCTTTTCCGGTATGCTCATCTTGGGTGTTATAGGCCTTGTGCATCCCCCGCAAAACCCGTTTGCAATGTCCATTAATCATCGCTTCGAGCCACCAAATTTCACGCATTGGATGGGTACAGATCAGTACGGTCGCGACATCTTCAGTCGTCTTTTAGTATCCCTAGCCTCTTCGTTTACGATAGCGTTCTCTTCCCTTGTTCTAGGAATGTTAGCCGGCGTTACAATTGGCGGTCTCAGTGGTTACATCGAAGGCGTCTTCGGAGAATCGTTGATGCGTTTTGTCGATGCTCTATATGCTTTCCCGCATATCTTGTTGGCCTTACTTGTTTTGACTGTACTCGGTCCTGGTGAGGTCTCTGTTTCCATTGCCCTTGTTATTTTTAATGCGCCTGTCTTTGCTCGGATTACCTACGGTGCCGTTTTGGAAGGCAAACACTCTCTTTATGCGCAAACCGCAAAGTGTATGGGAGGCGGAACGTTCTACATTTTACGCAGGCATGTTTCACTGTACGTAGCTCCCTCGCTATTAGTTCAGGCTACCTCCAGCTTTAGTCTCGCGATTCTTGTTGAGGCTTCCCTATCCTACCTTGGCTTAGGTGTTCAGCCTCCTCATCCAAGTTTAGGCGGAATGCTTGCCAGTGCACAGAACTATCTGCAACAGTCCTATTGGACACTCATTTTTCCAGGCCTGTTTCTAATCCTTGTTGTTCTTGGCAGCAATTTGTCCGGTGACGGAATCGAAGGGAGGTTTGGCAGATGGTAGGCACTGACCCGCTCTTACAACTTGAAAACGTATGTATCGCAACGACTCAGTCGCCTTCGCGGTCTCTGGTTCACGACTTGAGTCTGTCTGTTTGCAAACGGTGTGTAACGGGGCTGATTGGAGAATCGGGATCGGGAAAAACTCTGACAAGCCGTGCCATTGCAGGACTTCTTTCCCCTGGTGTGCAGATTACTTCCGGAACAATTCGGATTGAGGGATTGGATGTGACAGATTGGGACAAACAGACCAAATTGCGGCGAGGTCGCGACATCGGGTTCATTTTCCAAAACCCGATGTCTATGTTGAATCCGGTGCTCAAAATCAAGGAACAGATGATAGAAGGTGTGTTGTTTCATCAAAGACTTGGTAAATCTGCGGCAATCGCTTTGGCCTCCGAGTTTCTAAACAAGGTAGGACTTGGGGAAAAACACAAACAAATCCTAAACAGCTACCCGCATACCCTCAGCGGCGGAATGCTTCAACGAGTGATGATTGCCATGACACTCATGCCGGGCCCGAAATTTATTGTGGCCGATGAGCCCACCACCGCCCTTGACGTGACGTCTCAACTGAAGGTTCTTAACGTGTTAGCAGCCCTCAAACAGGAGTTCAACCTGACAATCCTGTTTGTCAGCCATGATTTATCCGTCATTTCCAACTTCTGTGACGATGTCTTTGTCATGCAAGAAGGTTCTATTGTGGAATCCGGCGCGGTAGACAAAGTTTTCAGCCAGCCAGCAAAGGACTACACGCAGAATCTCCTGAGAGCCCATGAACTTACCACCTACTAAACACCGCAAAGGAGGAGCACCTGTGGAACCAATTCGACCTCTGATGGAAGTGAAGCACCTGACCAAGCGTTACAGGGATAATTCCTATCTGCGCAGAACTTCGGTTCAAGCACTGAACTCAATTTCAGTGACAATTCCTTATTCCCAAACAATTGGTATCGTGGGTGAAAGCGGATCCGGAAAATCAACCCTCGGCAGAATCATGACGAATTTAGAGCGACCTGATGAAGGAGACATTTTGTATCAGGAGGTCTCTCTTAAACGGATGACACAACGAGAAAGAAAAGAATTCAGACGCAATGTTCAAATCATTTTTCAAGACCCAGTGAGTTCCCTGAATCCCCGCTTCAACGTAGAGCAAATCCTGTCCGAACCATTTTACTTGCAGAACAAACCACTGTTCCGGGACAAAGGTGCTTTAAAACAACGCATACTGGAAATGCTTCGCGAAGTGGGCTTAGAACCCAGTCTGTTAGACCATCTGCCTCGGAACATGAGCGGCGGGCAGTGTCAAAGAGTAAGTATCTCCAGGGCCTTTGCATTGAAACCAAAACTTATTGTATGCGATGAATCACTGTCAGCACTAGATATTTCCGTCCAAACCACGATGATTGCATTACTGAAACGACTGCAACGAGACCATGGGACAAGCTATATGTTTATCACTCACGATTTAAAGGTGGCCCGTGCAATCTGTGACTACATCTACGTGATGAAAGACGGACAGGTCGTAGATGAAGGGTCGCCCTCTTATCTCATGAACGAATCCATGCAGCCGTATGTCCAGGAACTGCGAAATGCCATTTTGGAGCTTCGCCAAAGTCCCGCCTTAACAGCACGAGGTTGATCCAAAGCCTGTCTCGAATTTGCTGCTGAGCAGTGTTGCAGCTTTACGACGCTACTGTCACAGGTCCGTCAAACGGCTGTAACTTAGCGAAGCTTTGGCGTACAATAATACAGTATCAAGACAACTGGGGGGTGAGTAGATGTCCTTGTTTGACCGCTTTCGCAAGACTTTTCAACACGGAGATGAAAAGACGCTGGAAGAAAAGTTGCACGGATACCAAAGACTAGGGGAGCAGGTCTATGAAGTTGAGGTAGAATTGGCTGAGACAGAGAACCGAAAATCCTTAGCATTTCTCCAGGCTGCCAAGTGCCTCAAGGAGATGGCTGATGCTCTGGTTCATGAGGACGGTGTCCAGTTGGAAGCTCGACATCTGCCGGAGGCCTCCATCGAGTTAGCTGAGAGTTGGTATGGACGTATACCCGACGTGATTGTTGCCGCTCGTCGTGAAGCGGCAGTCCCTGACAGCAGCGAAATTGGGCTGCCAATTCGACTGCGAAGGTCACGAGAAGCGCTGGATACATGGTCCGACGAACATCTGTTGGGGCTTAGACGCGCCGTTCATGCTCTGCAAGACCTATTAGAAAAACGGATTGAACACGCAGAGTTTCGTCGCGATGACAATAAGGATGCACTCCTCTACTACCAGGAAGCCAGAACACGGCAGGAGGCCGGCGATTCCATTGCCGGGTTGTTAGTGCAGGGTGAAGAAGTTTCGGACACCTCGCGTCAAGAGGCACAGAACCAGTACCTGTCAACTTTGTCGAGCTATGTCTTGATTGCCCAGGGGCTTGAAGAACCTACGGTCCTTACGTATGAACAAATTAACGTAGACTTTGCGGAGCAAACAGCGACTAGTACTCGGTCTGAACTGCATAACGATAATACGGGAGGATTGCATACCATGAACTTTGAGCAAATGCAGCAGCAAAGCAATAACATCCAGCAACATAACACTACGATTGTCAATCAGTTGCAGCAAATCGTTGGTAAAGTGCAACAGATAGATGCCAATGCTGAGAGTAAACAGGACATTGCGTTTGCGTTGCGAGAGTTGGCTTTATCTGTACGTGGACTCAATCAGGAAACCATGGGCTTATTACAAAACATGGCGCTGTACATACAGCATCTTGAGGACAGCCATCAGCATGCAGAGCACTACCAAAAGCAGTACCCGCCACAATACCAGCAACCTCAGCAACCGCAACCTGCAGGTGGAATGTTTGGGGGTCGTCGCGGCGGCGGATTCTGGAATACACTCATTCAATCCGCTGAACTGGGTGCTGGCTTTGAAATTGGTGCAGATATCGTGAACGACATCTTTGGAGGTAATGGTTTCTAACTCATAGACGTGAATTGCTTCAGCAAATCTTGGGCGCGCATCTGCAAGGAGGATGGTTCGTGAGCCTGTTCAGCCGTTTGAAAAATGTGGTCGGTGCGAAAACAAATGAGAAACCAAGAGAGGCGGAGAACCCGGAACGGACACTCAGTCTCTATATTGAACAAGCCACAGAGCGCTTACGAGAATTCCACGTTCAGGTGAGCCGCATTGAAGCTCGGTGCATCTCTCTCGAGAAAGACATCAGAGATTCCCAAACGGCTGCCGCAAAGTGGCATCAGCAGGCGAAAGAAGCCGTTCAGCAAAACAAGGAAGATGAAGCGCGTAAAGCATTGGAACGAGAGCATCAAGAGCAGGAAGACGCAAACAGGCTCAGCTCTGAACTGTCGAATACAAAGGCTGCGGCCTTCCAACTCAACGAGCGCTATGAGAAACTCGCACAGAAATTAGAAGAAGCCAAGGAGCAACGAGATGCCCTCTCCCGCCGCGATAGTCTTGCGCAGGCAGAGTATTCGGCGGCAGAGGCAATGAAAAAACTGTCTCAAGACAATCCATTGGCTGAATTTGAAACAGTGCAAGACAATGTTGAGCGCCACGAGGCACAAGCACAAGCCGCTTACTCGACCCTAAATTCCGATCTCTCCTACCAACTCGCCGACTTGGATAAGGGGGAATCGAACAAGAAAGTTGACGACGCGTTAAGTCAGCTAAAGGAAGAAATAAGTAAAGATGGACAAGAGTAGCGAAGTGCTAGAGTGCACGTGAAGCCAGAATTCCGGGAGTTGAGATGACGCGCTGGCGGCAGCCCCTGTGAGTCGCAGACCATTGCTAGTACATCCGCCTTAAGACTGAGGCGAGGTTCAGTTATGGGTCTGATTCAGAATCAGTCGCGAGCCTCAAGACAGAAGAGCGCTTCTGGAATACTCTGACAGTAGTCAGGATGCTGGTTAAAGCCTCTTGCATCTCATTTTAGGGTGGAGGTACACTCGTGGGTCTACTCAAGAACCGCAACTTTGCTATTCTGCTTTCCGGACAGTTGGTTTCAACCATCGGCAACAACCTGTTTAGCATCGCTCTTCCTTGGTACGTCTACACCCTTACAAATTCCAAGTCTGCTTTGGCGCTTACCGGCGTCGCACAAACCCTCCCTGCCGTCGTCGGATTAGTGGCGGGAGTCTGGGTCGACAGATGGCGAAAGCGAACAACGATGATCTCTTCAGATGTCGTCCGCGGTGCTTTGAGCCTCATTCTCTTCGCGGGCATTGTCCTTCACTGGCCATTGTGGACTATCCTTGTCATGGTGCTGGCTCTGCAGGGAGCGGGGCAGTTCTTCAGCCCTGCTGCAGGCGCCTTATTTCCGTTATTAGTTAAGAAGGAAGATATTCCTTCAGGGAGCGGTCTGCTGCAGTCGTCCAATGCCACGGCTCAGTTGCTTGGCACTGTGTCCGGCGGTGCCTTGATGGGAGCTTTCGGCGCACCTGTTCTGTTTCTTTTGGACGCTGTATCGTTCTTTGTGTCTGTCATCAGCCTGTTTTTCATTCGGGTCAAGGAAGCCATTGTTCCGCGGCCTTCTGAAACGCCCTCCTCTTCCCCTGCGCAAGGGGAACAGCCTCAGCAGGCAGCGAACCCCCTAGTCAATTCGAAGAAGCGGATGCATGCCTTTCTGCAAGACTGGTTGGATGGCCTTAAGTTCCTTGTATCATCCCACTTCCTCATTCTTGTTGTCTCAGCAGCACTGGTTGTCAATTTCGCACTTGCCCCAGTCGACATTGCCATCACTGCCTGGGTCAAGGGTCCCATGCATGGAGTCCCTGTCGATCTCGGAATAATCAACGGCGGCTTCTTCATCGGCGTCATCCTCGGCGGTATCTCCGTTGGGGCTGTCACCAAGCACATCGCTATCCGAAAGTTGCTCTTACTAGGACTCCTGGGTATCGGTATCTGTGTAGGTATTTTCGGTCTGTTCCGTACCGTCGTTCCAGAAACAACGATAGCTCTAGTAACCGGCTTAGCGATTGGAAGCGTCAACGGATCACTCAATGCTATGTTTATTCAAATGGTTCCGGAAGCTATGCGCGGACGCGCTTTTGGCATCCTCGGTGCACTGTCCACCTTTGCCATGCCTCTTGGGATGGCACTGTTCGGATGGCTCATTGTACAGTTGCCTTTACACATTGTCTTTATCCTAATCGGTGCCGTTTGCAGTCTTAGTGGATTGACATTTCTACTACCTGTCAAGGACGCTCCAACTCCGGCGAACCAGACAACAGCTTCAACAGTCAGTGAGTGAAATTCTGTCCTCACTGACTGAATGATAGTCTGCCAAATCAATACTGCGGTTTCACGAAGAAAGTGTTGTGTTCTTTTTCAGTTTCGATTGCGTTAGAGTAAACAAGCCTTCCTGCCGAAGAAAGTCCATAAAGGTGTCAGTGGTGGTGAACACGTGGGTATGAAAACCAAGCTTCTCGGCAACGGAGGTGTTTCGAAGTTTATCGTCAATAAACAGAATCTCGTTTGGTTGTAAATGCAAATGTTCAGCTGTATACCTGTAAATTTCTTCATCTGGTTTCGCCATACGCACCCAATGGGAATTCACCACAAGTTCAAACAGCCGGGCAATGTTGAAATGTTCTAGGCGCGCTTCTAGATTGGCACCGGCGTTAGAAAGGGCTGCAACCCGATAAGATGGCTGCAACTGACCAACGAGAGTCACCAGACTTTCATTTAAAACTACACTCTTTTCGCTGGACTCCAGCAATTCTACTACGCGGTTCTCAAGAGATGAGGGGAGTTGGCCCGCTATTTCCAACAGCAGTTCTGCTTCAGTTAGTTGGCCGCGTTTATACCTGTCCCACCGAGGACCGTAAATGACCTCATGCAATTCGGATCCGCTTAACCCGAATTGCCGAGCCTCTTCATGCAACTGGCCCAGATCTCGATGGAGAAAGACATCACCTATGTCAAACAACAACAACTTAATGTTCAATCCACTGTTCAAAACACGGCCCCCCAGAGTCGAATTTGCTGCACGATTTCTGACGTTCAACGGCTTACGCCAATCCAATAACGTGTCGATTACCAATGTGAAATATCAGCAGCAAAATAATAACGATACAGAGTATTGCTAATGCTGCCCACGCCGACTTATCCGCGGCGGTTAGCTGATACTGCCGGTAAGTTGTAGGAACCTTAGTGGAACCAAAGGCACGGGCATCTACAACCATAGCCATAACGGCAGTCTCCCGCAGACTCCCGATAAGAAGCGGGATAGTCACCGTCGGAATGCTGACCAGCATGCGGACAATGTAGTTTGGCCACAGGTAAACCTGGTACCAAGCCGGGGCATCAAAACTGTAGCCGCGTACCTCCATGGCTTGCAACAGCGTCGTCATTCGCTCAAACATTTTTGGCAGAAATCGGAGAGCCACCGACACCACTAAGCCAACGGTAGCTGGTAAGCGAAAGCTTTTATAGGCCCAAATGATGTCGGATGGTTTAGTCGTCATGATGAGCAAGAAACTGGATGACGAAGCCACAAGCATTCGACCCGCTTCCTGAAGGCCATATACGGTACCGCTTCTCTGCAGACCAGGGGTCCCCAGCCAGGAGAGCGTTGGCGGCAGCTTAAACAGTAAATCACTCAAAGGTTCACCTGTGGTGGTATGATACATGCCCTGTTGCCAAACCATGCCGATTGCAGGGGCTAAGGTCATGGTAAGCAGTACACGTAGCCGCTGCGACGAAGGACGCAGCAAGACCCACGGAATGACGGTGACAAAGAGCAATCCGTAAACAAATTTCCAGTTCAGGAACACTGACAGAATACCGACACACAGTGGATAAATAATCTTGATGCGCGGGTCAAGCCTATGAACAAAAGTCTGGCGGGACTCATAAGATAACAAGTTTCGCAGGCCCTTGAAGCCTACCAACTTGATGAACAGTGCAGGCAGTATGAGAGGAATCGTGAACAGCAAAAGATAGCCAATGATGGTTCTAACCCACAGAGTATGCAACAGCATGGCAGTACTCATATGCGTGCCCCCTCTCGATTCATAGAGAGAAGAAAATCATCAACACTGGTAGCTACCCAGTTTGCCGACCCGCCAAGCAAACGCAGATGCAGTTCTGCAATCGCTGGAGGAATGACCTTCGCAGCGGCAAGACTTTCAGATTGAGTAAAGACGTACTCTGGAGCGCCGGTATCAAGGATCTGCCCATCAGCCAGCACAGCAATTCTCGTTGCATAGCGCGAAGCAACCCGCATATCATGCGTGATCATAAAAAAACCGGTGGATTTGGTTTCACGCAACCGCTCCAAGTAGTGCAGGAATTCGTTCGCGTGTTTTTCATCCTGGCCCGTTGTCGGTTCATCAAGAATGATAAGTTGAGGGTGTTTCGTCAACAGAGAAGCCAGCGCTAGACGCTTACGTTGTCCGTGACTGAGTTGGAATGGTTCACGGTCCAAATAGGGGGTCAAGTCCATCAATTCGGCGGCTGCCAATGCGGATTGACCCGGCAGACCTAGCACTTCACCCTTACGTTTCACGCGAACATTACCAAACAACAGTTCCTGCCGTACCGTACGCGAGAACAGCATTTTGTCCGCTGCCTGAAACAGAAAGGAGATTTTTGCAGCCTGCCGCGATATCTTTCCTGCGCGCACAGGCTGTCCAAAACACTCCACATGTCCTTGTGTCGCCCCTACGAACCCCATTGCGAGAGCTGCCAAGGATGTCTTTCCCGATCCGTTGGCTCCAACCAAAGCCACCCATTCTCCTCTTTCCACGTGAAAATCAATATCCCGAAGAACGAGTTTCTCTCGATATGCCAGACCTGCCTGCCGGAACCCCACTGCCGAGTCCTTTGGCATATCTTTAGCGGCCCCCGCTCGCAATCGTTTTGCGATTTCCGGCGGGATAACGTCCTGTGTCACCCTCAAGCCTTTCACGGCCGGGTGACCGACCATAGCTGTATAAGCATCATCCACCGTCAACGGAACCCCATTCGGGAACAGCGCCGGTATTGTGTGGGCCAAGCGTACGATGTCGGGCACCGTCACACCAAGATTGTCCCAAAGTTCAATATCCGCAAACGCTTGATTTGAGGGTGCATCAAGGACGATTTGGCCCGCATCCATGAGGATTACACGCTGCACAAATCCGATGACCTCTTCAATCTTGTGTTCGATGAGAACGATAGTGATACCCTGCTCCTCATTCAGACGACGCAGAGCCTGTAATACTTCATAGGTGCCAACGGGATCGAGATCGGATGTCGGCTCATCAAGAATAAGCACCTGCGATTGCATAGCTAAGGTCGCTGCAATCGCAACACGTTGGCGTTGACCTCCGGATAGTTCCTCGATGTGACGATGCAGAAGTGAGGCTGTGTCCGTAGAACTGACGGCGGCTTGCAGACGACGATGAATGTCGGTTCGAGACACACCAAGATTTTCAGGACCGAATACAATTTCTGATTCGACATCCAGATGGACCAACTGGGTGTCAGGATTTTGAAAGACAAAACCTACACGTCTGGCCACATCGTGAATTTCAGCGCCTTCCACTTTCTCACCACAAACCCGTATGCTTCCTTCCGTCCGTGCAGGAATGCGACTAGGAATAAATCCTGCCAATGCCAGACCGAGCGTCGACTTTCCACATCCCGACGGGCCAGAAAGAAGCACAAACTGGCCCTTGGGTATGGAGAGGTTAACGCCGTCGATGGCGGGCATCGCTGCACCTGCATAGCGAATCGTCATGTCTTGAACTTCGATGTCCGCCACAAGCATCACTTCCTTTGTGACTGACGACTTTCGATAATGACGGAAACCACTGTGATAATGAACATAAACAGGGCACCAATCAAAATCGTTGCACCGTCAGACAAACCGAAGTTATTGACAGCCTTGGGCTGATAATGAGTGATTGTCATGTACAGACCGTCTAGAGCAATGAGGATGGTGACCACTAAAGCAATCCAACTGATTTTGCCTAGCTTCACAGTGCATCCCTCCCTGCATTCAGTAGGGACCCATCGGACGCCACAGTTCCAGAATAGAGGCCCACTGCCCTCGCAACGCGTATCGCCAGCGGTGCGGTGATACCAGCTTCCAGTCCGTTTCCGATGGCATTGAACAAGGAGTACCAAAATACCAACGCGACGGTCTCTGTCTGACCGTTCAAAAAGGGTCCCATAAACAGTGACTGAATCGTGACAGCCGGTATAGCGCGAAGAGCGCCCATCACAAGACCGTCCCAAAAGTTCCTAAATCCGCCGGAAGCGAACACACTTCCTTGACGAGACAGGAAATAGAGGTCAATGAACAAACCTTGAGCAAGACCGTAGGGCCAGTAAAGCGGTGTAGACTCAGAACCCCCGTACAAGAGTTGCATGATGAGAAAATCTACAAAGACCATTGCAGTAGCTGCTCCCGGCTTACGGACGATAGCAATACCCACCATTAAGAGGAACATGTAAGGCAAATCATTGGCTGCGAAGATGTGGGCGAAGGGAATATTTCGGATGATAGGGGTGACGAATTGATCGCCAATCATGTTGTCGTAGACTTCGAGAATAACACCCATGATAGCGACAATTAAGATGTCCTGCGTTGTCCACTTCATGAAGCTGCTGCTGGAACGCGCACCGCGAATCACGAAATAGAGAAGTGTAAGGCAAAGCAACCAAATCAAGATGTAAACAAAGAGACCTCCGGCAAACGGCAAATGCAAGGTCGCAGTGCCTTGCCACGACTTAGGTAACATAGACGACATTTCCACACCTCTTCCCCTCGTTTTGCGGGTACTGTGCCCACAACCAAGTAGTGTAGAGGAATTCTGTAAATTTAGAATAAAGTAGCAGTAAAGCTTGTGTAACGATGCCGTCACACTTTTGCAACATAAATTTTACAATTAGAGGATAATGTTCTTTCTCGCCCTTTACCCTCCGCTCGCTCTTATTTTGCTAAGCGTGACTCCTGGAAATCAAAAGCCCGCCAAAACGGCGGGCCACTACGTCGCGATGTATCCACAACTCAAACAACTTGTCGGTTTATTATGGACTCAGAGACCTGCCTTCTCGTCCTGCTTTTCTCCGAATCAGGCGAATTCCGCGCCCGAACAAAGAGAGGTGATGCTCTCGATGCTTTTGAAGGACATGCTCGAACCTCCAGATTTGCATTGCTTTCTTTGCGACTCTATCCTCCTGGTGCCGACTCAATACTTCCGCTGAATACCAATCGTTCATTTTGTATCTCTCCTATTTTTTCAAATTGTCCGTGTAAATCTAAACTTTCTGTTCCAACATTACATTTCGAAAATGACATTGAAGTCGCTGTGCTGACATTGTGACTCATTACTTCATCCTCCTTTTGTGATTTTGCTTTGAAACAACAAAAGGGCCTGCGTACATATCGCAGGCCATTAATATCATCTGACTAAGCGTGAAACTTTCCGTTTAAACACAAAAGGCCGCAGTTTACACCGCGGCCTGTAACGTAAGTTTCAACTTAACCCAAGTAGCTCCGGCGGTATGTGTGATGCATATTCAATTCGATGAATTTGTTCGTATACATCTCGAACATACCGAAGAACCACCTTTCATTGAAGTATCAAAGCATGATTAGTATAACAGCAAATCACACTTTGGTAAAGATATCCTCCAAATTAATTTTTTATTACGCCTTCGCTGCGACAACTCAATGTAACTCACTCTTTCACACTAGAGTCACTTGTGGCTCGAAATGGGTTGTCGTTCTGCATCGTGACTCACAGCGGTTTGTGAGGTCAGTATAATGAGCAATCGCTCCAGTTCGTGCAACTTTCCCTCGACGCGGTGGAGGTGACTCTGCATATCGTCGATTTCCTGTTCAGCTTTATAGTTAATAGCAAAATCAATTACGGATTCATGTTTATCCCGTGCAGCTTGCCTGTTCTGGCTCATCATGATGATAGGGGCCTGAAAGGCGGCAATAAAGGACAGGCAGAGATTCAGTAAAATAAAGGGGGGTTTGTCAAAATGCCAATGATTTGTCAGTGCTGTGACATTCCATACAATCCACAGACCCAACACAGTGGCGAAAATCAAGATGAAAGACCAACTGCCGCCGAAAGAGGCAATCTTATCGGCCAGCCGATCCGTCCACTTTGTCCGCCGTGAGTAATCCTCATCCAGATGCATAAGAATGCGGCTTTCATAATTGTCGACCAGTCTGTCAATGCGTTTCTTGTCTGTTTCATTAATTTGAATGTCGAAACCTTCAAAAGTAGACCTGTCTCGATACTTATCCTGTGGTTTTACGAAATAGTTTCGCTTGCCCAATGTGGCCAACTCCTCTCTATAGGGGAATTGAACACACATTGAACACTTACACAGGCTGAAATCTCTGTGTATAAGAATTCAAGATGGTGAACAATTCCCCGTTTGTTAAGTCAGGTTCAGGAGGCATACTGTCCAAAATCCCATCTCCTTCTGCGCGAGATCCGCATACCTATCGTATGGCGTACGCGCCGATAATGCAATATAAATTTTGCGTATTAGACGACAGCACAGTGAGAATTCCTCTGTCGCTCTTTTACAAAACCTTTACCCTATTTACAAAATATTAAGTTCAGTTTTGTCCGAATTTTACAAAATGAAGGTAGATTCTATGTCAGGGGCAAATTCAAGGGGTGATAAATAGAGAGAGACGTATTCATAGGAGGGAACAGCACATGCACTTCGGAAAGAGACGCACTCGGATTCTTGCGGGCGTCGGTATGACCGCCATTTTGCTGACGTCAGGGACGGTGTTCGCTGCATCGCGCATCTTCGCGGGACCGCAGGGAAACGGAACGGGTATCACCTCCTACGACTGGAAACTGACTCCGGCTGGCAAACAGCTCACGCTCGGTGATTTTCCGATGGGGGCCGCCGTCAGTCCCAACCACAAGTACATGGTAGTAAGCAACGACGGGGATGGAACCCAATCCTTACAGGTCGTTGACATTGCAACCCGCAAGGTAGTTCAAACCATTCCGTATTACAGCCCGAAAGCCTTGTACTTGGGTGTAGCCTTCAGCCCCGACGGAAAAAAGCTGTACGCTTCCTCCGGCGGCAACAATGAAATCCGGGTCTACTCCTTCAGAAACGGCAAGATGACTGAACAGTCTCCAATTAAACTCTCCATCGCATCACGCTACCCTGCTGGTCTCTCCGTATCTCCCGACGGCAAGACACTCTATGTTGCCAACAACCTCAGCGACTCTGTGGCAAGTATTAATCTCATCACTGGCAAAGTGGACAAAACAGCCAAAGTGGGCCACAATCCGTACACTGCGTTCTTAAGTAAAGACGGCAATACACTGTATGTAAGTAACTGGGGCGAAAGCAGTGTCACAGTGCTCAATGCAGCAAACATGAGCGTAGAAAAGACCATTCATGTAGGTCTTCATCCCAACGCCATCGCTGAAAATCCAGTGACAGGTATGATTTATGTGTCGAATTCGGACAGCGATACTATCACTGTCATCAATCCGAGAAATGAGACGGTAGTGCACAAGGTTTCACTTAAGCCGTACCGCGGGGCACTGCCTGGGAGTACGCCAGATGCGCTGACTGTCAGTCCCGACGGCCGAACTTTGTATGTGGCGAATGCCGACAACAACGATATTGCTGTCATTGGTCTGAAAGGTGAAGACATGGGCGTACGCGGTCTCATTCCCACCGCCTGGTACCCAACCGGTGTCTTCACTAGCTCCAACGGCAAGGGCCTGATGGTTCTCAATGCAAAAGGCCTTGGTGCCGGACCTAACACACAGGGACAGTACATCGGAAGCATGATAAAAGGTACGATGTCCTTCATTCCCGTCCCAGATAACGGCCAATTGCACAGGTACACAGAGAAGGTGAAGCGCAACAACCACTTCAATACCGGCTTCATTCACGAAGCCGAGGACAAAGTCGGAAACTTTGTGCGCAGTGTAGAAAGAAGAACCACGCCTATCCCTCGCTTTGTCGGCGAGAAATCCCCGATTAAGCACGTCATTTACATCATCAAGGAGAACCGCACTTACGACCAAGTCTTCGGCGACATTAAGAAAGGCAACGGCGACCCCGCGCTCACTCAGTTCGGCGCCAACATCACGCCAAATATCCACAAGCTGGCCAATCAATTTGTCCTTCTCGACAACACCTACACGGATGCAGAAATCAGTGCCCAGGGCCACAACTGGTCCACCGCAGCTATCTCCAACGACTACACGGAGAAAAACTGGATGGCGGATTACAGCGGTCGCGGCCGGGGCTATGACTTTGAGGGCACGAACAAGGCCACATACCCGAAGGACGGCTTCCTCTGGAACGATGCCGCCAGAGCCCATGTGAACTACAAGGACTATGGTGAATTCATGTCAATGAAGAAGTCTGGAACCTGGGCACCGAACGACCCAACCATCAAGAACTATGACCCTAACTACCCCGGTTGGAACCTGAACATTTCCGACTTAACGCGCTACAATGAGTGGAACAAGCAGTTCCAGCAGTACGTCAAGAACGGCAAACTGCCGCAACTCGAGATTGTGCGGTTGCCAAACGACCACACCAAAGGCACCACACCAGGCGCTCTGACACCTCAAGCCTATGTCGCACAAAACGACAAAGCGCTTGGTAAGATTGTGGACACAGTCAGTCACTCGAAGTACTGGAAGAGCACCGCTATTTTCGTGATTGAAGATGACTCACAAAACGGGCTCGATCACGTTGACGCCCACCGCACAGAAGCACTGGTCATCAGTCCCTACACCCAGACGGGTAAAGTAGACAGCACCTTCTATGACACCGCATCTATGCTCAAGACCATGGAAATGATTCTTGGCATGAAACCAATGACGCAATTCGACGCAGAAGCTACACCTATGCTTGGTGCCTTTACCAACAGGCCCAAGTTCACACCGTTCAATGCTGTGCCGGAGACCTATCCCATCACCAAGACCAACAGTGCCAACGCACCAATGGCCAGCATTGCCAAGAAAATGAACTGGTCCGTAGCAGACATCAATAGCAGCGATGCCATGAACAAGATGCTGTGGAAGGCTACCAAGGGAAATGTCCCATACCCTCATGTACACCATACGGACGGGTCCCCTGATGTGGTACAGACTACACCAGGGAAAGTTGGTTGATTAGCAGAGAAGCATGTTGGACGAAAGAAACTGTGTTCACGCTAAAAGTGCTGTCCCAGTCGTTAACGACTGGGACAGCACCATGGCTGGGTATCGAGACCTCTACACAACATGAGGACCCTTCTTTATCTGTTTGAATTCACTTCGCTCGTGTGCTTCAGTGTTTTTACTGAGTCTCTTATGATAATTTCCGGCTCATATACCTTTGATGAAACAGCCTGCTTATCTATCATTTTAATCATCATTTTCCCAGCATCCAGGCCCATTCTTTCCTGGGGGTGAGGAATGGTTGTTAATGCGGGACTAATAAATTGCGAAAATTGATAGTCGTCAACACCCATGATGGAAATATCCTCAGGAACTTTCAAACCAATTTCCTTCACAAAATTAATAATCTGAATCGCTAGCTGGTCGTTGTAACAAACAACCGCTGTCGGAACAAACTTAGGCCTAGTCAGGATTGTATAGAATTTCTGAAACAAGTTGATTTTGTTTTCTTCGGTCTGATACATCATGATTTCACTCAGATTGGAGATTTCAGGATGTGCCTGGTAGGCCTTGATATAGCCATTCATGCGATGAATCCCTTGTTTATCATCAACCTTAAAGATCCCCACAATTTGTTTGTGGCCCTGAGCAATTAAATTGCTTGTAGCCATTTCTCCGATTTTTTCATCATCCATAATCAAATAAGGAATATCTAAACCATCGTAAATGGCATTAATGAACAGCATGGGGATACCCATTGCTTTAATGTTCTCGTAAATACTTTTGTTCCCGTTATTCAAGGCACTTCTTGTTGGTTCAATGATTAAACCGGACAACTTGTTTGATAACAAGTTAGCCAAACTCTTCCGCTCTCTATCCGAATTATTCTGTGTACTGGCAATCAAGACAGAATAACCGTAATTGGCAATGTAGTTATCAATTCCCGTAATAATATTGGGGAAAATATAATCTGCAATATGGGTTGTAATCAGGCCAATCGTCTTATTTTCTGCGCTGGGTCCAGGTTTATTTTTCCAGTCGTTCACAAACATTCCACCGCCTTGAATGCGGTAAACAAAGTTCTCCTGTTCCAGTTCCCCAATTGCATGGCGCACGGTGAACCGACTCACGTTATAAATCTCCATGAGTTCCGATTCAGTCGGGAGTTTCTGGTTCACCTTATAGACCTCTGAAAAGATTTTCTCGCTGATATCCTGCTTAACGAGTTCATACTTTTTCGTCATAGTATTTTCCCTTACCACAAAGTGAGATTAGATACACTCAATTGCCTGAGACTCAATTGGTAGACCTGCTTGGTACTTCTTCATGAACTCTTGGTATCCAGCAACTCCGTCAGGCTCTGGATTTAAAGTGACACTGTCAGGACTCGTGAAGACCTCTTTATCCAAGAAATCCTCCAGACTGATTCCACCGCTTTTGTGTTTAGTGTAAGCAGCCAGCACAGCCATACCCCAAGCGCCGCCTTCCCCAGCAGTGGCCATTACCGTAACAGGAGTATTAAGTGCGTTGGATAAGACTTGTTGACCAACACCCTGTGTTTTCAGCAGTCCACCCTGAGCAACCAAAACATCTGCCTTGATTTGTTCTTCATTTTTCAAGATATCCATTCCCATTTTAAGTGGTGCAAAAGCAGCATACAACTGGGTTTGAATAAAGTTTGCTAATGTGAATGAGCTGCTGGCATCGCGGACAAACAGCGGACGCCCCGCCGGCATTCTCGTAATATTCTCGCCCGACAAAAAGCTGTAGTTCACTAATCCCCCTGCGTCAGGATCAGACTTGGCAGCCGCCAGAAACAGAGTTTCGTATAAGCGATCAGATTTCAAATCGACACCGAGACGCTCAGCAAACTCTCTAAACAGGTTAGCCCACGCATTAATATCAGAGGAACAATTGTTAATATGGACCATGGCAACAGGGGCACCATTTGGCGTCGTGACAATGTCTACATCCCTATAAACTTTCTCCAGTGGCTTTTCAAGCACAATCATTGAAAAAGCGGATGTTCCAACTGAGACATTTCCGGTACGTTTACGAACACTGTTGGTACTCACCATTCCAGTTCCAGCATCACCTTCAGGAGGAGCCATTAAACTCCCTTCCTCCAGATGGCCGCTAACATCCAGCAATTGGGCGCCTTCTCTCGTTAGTGTTCCTGCGGCTTTCCCGGCGTTTAAAACCTTTGGTAATATGTCCACAGTATTCCAATGATACTGACTAACCTTTTCAAGAGCATCAAATTTCTTGAGAAGTTCTTCAGAATAAGTCCCAGTGTCTTCGTCAATCGGAAAGACGCCAGACGCATCCCCGACTCCCAACACCTTTGCTCCAGACAATTTCCAATGTACATAACCGGCAAGAGTAGTCATAAAGTAAATCTCATGTACATGAGATTCCCTGTTTAAAATTGCCTGATAGAGGTGAGCGATACTCCAGCGCTCCGGAATGTTAAATTGAAACAGTTGCGTCAGTTGGTCCGCAGCTTGTTCAGTAGTATTATTACGCCAAGTCCGAAAAGGGGTTAGCAAACGCTCGTTCTTTGCAAAGGCTAAGTACCCATGCATCATAGCGCTTACACCAATTGCCCCAATTTTTGTTAGCGTAATATGATACTTGCCTTGCACATCTGCCGCAATCTGGGCGTAGCTTCTCTGAATACCTTTCCACACTTCGTCCAGTGGGTAGGTCCAAAGCCCATGTTCAAATCTGTTCTCCCAAACATAGCTGCCAGAGGCAATCATATTAAAGTCGTCCGATATCAACACTGCTTTAATGCGTGTTGAACCTAATTCTATGCCCAACGAAACATTTCCTTGCTGAATTGCCTCAGACGTTTCGACTAAGTTCACTCGTTCCTACCTCCCAACTTCATAAGCCAGAACTGCTTTTTCTTCTCCAACTTTCTCAATTTCCTCCAGAGTATGACCTCGGGTTTCAGGAACATATGTCCGAATAAAGAGCACTCCGAGCAAGCAAACAATGCCAAAGATGGCGAAAACCGCTTCTTGGGACATGGAAGCAGTCATAATTGGGAACAGCAACCCAACCAAAAACGAACCAATCCAGTTAAACGAAGAAGCCAACCCTGACGCGCGCCCGCGAATTACTAACGGGAAAATTTCACCAACGATAACCCAAGTCAACGGAGCCCACGTAAACGAATACAGTGCTACGTAGATACTCAAGAAGACAACAATCATCATTGGATTGGCGTGAGGAATTAATAAATTCAAGACTGCAGGCAAGATAAAGGACAGCGCCATAATGGTTCCGCCCACCGTTAATAAGGTTCGACGATTAAACTTATCAGCAATCATGAGGAATATCAAGGAACCGACGACGAGAATGACGCCTTGAATAATTGGCCACATCAAGGCTGAACTTGCTGCATGACCCGTTGCCTTTTGGACAATTAAGGGGATATAGTAGAAAATTGCGTTAGCACCTTGGAATTGTTGAAAAGCTGCCACACCTACACCGGCAATCACGAGATACCGGTATTTTCCACTGAACATGGTGCCCAGTGATACTTTTTGATTCCCTTCCCTCTCCTGCTTGACTGTCTCTTGTATCTGCTGTATTTCAGAATCAATTTCTTCTTGATTCGACCGAATATAACTCAGCACCCTGCGTGCTTCAACAAGTTGGTTGTTCTTCAACAAAAAACGTGGTGATTCGGGTAATCGTAATACGCCAGCAAAGAGAATCAGAGCTGGTACTGCTGCCAGACTAAGCATTAACCGCCAAGCTAATGTCTCTGGTAACCCTTTCAACAAGAAATCGACAACGTAAGAAAGGAGCATACCAGAAACAATCATAGTTTGATTAATACCTGATAAACGTCCGCGTACACCTGCAGGCGCCATCTCTGACATATATGCGGGAACCAATGCAGATGCAGCCCCGACAGCCAACCCCAATAAAATGCGAACAGCAATCAAGTAGTACTGACCATTATGAGGAGATATACCGGACAAAATTGATCCAAGAACAAACACTAATGCAGATAACAAAATGGTTTTCCGCCGACCTAAGCGATCAGACAGCTGTCCGGCCAAAGCGCCCCCAAAAATAGCACCAAACATGACTGCAGATGTTATCCACCCAATCGCACCGGCACTGTTTTGAAGATGCCAGTCATTCTCTAGAAAGGGCAGGGCTCCTGTCATTACTCCGATGTCATAGCCAAACAGAATGCCGCCGAACGCTCCAAAGAAGTAAATGAATCCACTTGGCACTTTCTTTTCATCAACCACTAAAATTCACTCCTTGCGTAAATTGTAAATCATAGAACAACATCTGTTACCGCCCCGCCCATGGGCTGTATCTACAGCACGCAAAATGTAAAAGCGTTTTCAAAATGCAGAGTAACACTGTTATACGAATAAATCAACGAAATAATATTTATACGTATAAACTTGTCCATTTAGTTTTCAAAGATGACACAACCACTACATCACGGCTTTACCTGAGAACGTTGACGATTTACAACACCTCAAATCACAGCTTCGGTATTTGTGACTAAGCTGCTCATGAACTGCTTCGAATCATTCATACGGAATACAACCTGAATCATTGACTTATACGTATAAAAAATATAGCATTACCCTCTGTAAGCGATTTATTGATGCTGAAGAGTGGTAGTGTTAACAACATTAACAATGTCCGGAACAACAAATATATAGCAAAGGAATGATCGGGTGATGTTGGAAGAACTAAAGGAAGCAGTCTATCAGGCCAACATGCTGCTGCCGAAATACAATCTGGTCACCTTTACCTGGGGCAATGTAAGCGGAATCGACCGCCAAAAGGACCTGCTTGTAATTAAGCCGAGTGGCGTTGACTACGACAAATTGTCACCACAGCAGATGGTCATCGTCGACCTTGACGGGAACGTGGTGGAAGGTGATTTAAATCCATCAAGTGATACACCCACACATGCTGTCCTCTATAAAGAGTTCCCAAACATTAAAGGAGTCGTCCATACACATTCGCCTTGGGCTGTTTCGTTTGCTCAAGCAGGAGTTGAGATTCCAGCGGCAGGGACGACACACGCCGACACTTTTTACGGACCGATTCCGGTCACACGAGCTATGGAGATGAGCGAAGTTGTCACCGACTACGAAAAACAAACCGGGAACGTGATTGTTGAGACCTTCCGAAAACTGCAGCTTGATTCCAGTCAGGTTCCAGGTGTGCTCGTCAATGACCACGGGCCTTTTACTTGGGGTGAATCGCCTGCTAAGGCTGCTCATAATGCCGTAGTTCTGGAGGAAGTTGCAAAGATGGCCTACCACTCACTACAACTGAATCCTCATCAGATTGGCATGGATCAGTTTCTTCTCGACAAGCACTACCTGAGGAAGCATGGTAAGAACGCGTATTATGGTCAAACAAACGATAAAAAATAGGCAGTTATCATTGGGGAGGTTATCTACTTGTTGAAGACAGGAAAATATGAATTCTGGTTTGTCGTTGGCAGTCAGCACTTATATGGAAAGGAAGCACTGGACGCAGTAAAGGACAATGCAATTAAAATCATTGATGAATTGAATCAGCGCGGTAACTTGCCTTATCCCATTGTTTTTAAAACGGTAGCCACGACTGCGGACAGCATTACTCAAGTGATGAAAGAAGTAAACTATAATGATGACGTTGCTGGTGTCCTGACCTGGATGCACACATTTTCCCCTGCAAAGAACTGGATTAGGGGCACAAAGCTGCTGCAGAAACCGCTCCTTCACCTAGCCACACAGTTTCTTGACCACATTCCGTGGAAAACTATCGACATGGATTATATGAACCTGCACCAAAGTGCCCACGGCGACAGGGAGTATGGTTTCATCAACGCAAGATTAAAGAAAAGCAACAAAGTCGTGGTCGGCCACTGGAAAGATGACCGCGTCCAACACCAAATCGCGAATTGGATGGATGTCGCGGTTGCGTATAATGAAAGCTTCCACATCAAAGTGGCGCGATTCGGAGATAACATGCGCCATGTCGCTGTGACAGATGGAGATAAAATTGAAGCCCAAATTCAATTTGGGTGGACGGTTGATTACTACGGCATCGGCGACCTGGTTGCGGAAATGAAGGAAGTGTCGGAACAGGAAATTGAAGCAACGTTTGCAGAGTGTCAAGAGAAATACGAATTTGTTGTCGGGGATAATAGTCCGGAGTTTTTTGCGGCACATGTCAAAGAACAGATAAAAATTGAAATTGCTTTGCGCAAATTCCTGGAACGAGGCGGGTATACTGCGTTTACCACGAACTTTGAAGACCTGTGGGGGATGAAGCAGCTTCCAGGCATGGCCGTTCAACGTCTAAACGCAGAAGGATATGGTTTCGCCGGAGAAGGCGACTGGAAAACAGCTGCACTCAATCGCTTGCTGAAAATCATGGCTCATAATCAAAAGACAGGCTTTATGGAAGACTATACGTACCACTTAGTGCAAAACCAAGAAGAGATTTTAGGGGCACATATGCTTGAGGTTGATCCAACCTTTGCCAGTACCAAAATCCGAGTTGAAGTTCATCCTCTCGGCATCGGCAACCGGGAAGACCCTGCACGCCTGGTCTTTGACGGGTCCGATGGGGATGCCATTAACGTAACCATGTCTGACTTTGGCAGTCACTTCGAACTGATTATGTATGAAGTCGAAGGGAAGAAGCCAGTCGAGGCAGCTCCGGAGCTTCCCGTTGCTCGACAAATCTGGACACCCAAGCCAGGGTTCTACGAAGGCGTGCGCAAGTGGATTGAACAAGGCGGTGGACATCACACCGTATTCTCGTTGGCGCTCACAACAGAACAAATTGAAGACTTTGCAAAAATGGCGGACATCAAGTTGGTTAACATTAAATAGCAGCTTGTATTTTGAAGTGCTGAACATGTAGATAGCCGCGCTGCTGCGCGGCTTTTCTATGAGTACACCGAGCACGCTCCATAAATTGGTTTCCAAGCCCATTCTAACAACCTTTTCTCGTCAACAACTACTTCTGAAAACGGCCCAGGTACAGGTTTAGCAATCGCTGTGCCAGTTGCGGCGGCATCTTTCCCTGAAACTTCACCATGTACGTATCAAATGACGACTTCATTAAGTGCGACATAGCGCTGTGATAGGAGATATCCATGTTCCCTCCCCACAGTGTATTGGAACGAATCAACATGGCCTTGCGATGGCCCATATTCATGATACAAAACACCTCCGGCTCATAGTCGTATGCCTCTCCATGTCCTGTAATACGTTGATGAAGCAGGCTGGCCACCAGGTTCCCTTGTTCTACCGCAAGGTGTCCCAATTTAGGCACTGTTCGCGATGCGACATCGCCAATGGCGTAAATGTTTTGGTGATCCAAATGTAGGAAATTTTGGTCTGTGGGGACAAACCCCACTTCGTCTCCCAGACCAGACTCAGTAATCAGGTCTGGACCGCGATATGTGGGGATCAAAACCGTCAACGCGGAAGACATGGTTGAGCCATCGGTAAAGGCAACCTGGTCCTTCTCTATTCTTTTAATCACTTTATCGGTCACAACATCTACTTCATGCTCACGGGCCAGGTCTTCAAATGCTTCGTGAACTTTGTCTCCAACATCTTCAAAGAAGATTTCTGCGGGGCTGTAGCAGATAATGCGAGCTTTGTCGCGCCGCGTCTTTGCAGCTCACTGTCAATCATGAAAGCAACTTCTCCAACGGGGCCCTCACAAGCTGTTTCCAGATGAGGAACATCTTTGAGTCGTGTCCCCGAAAGCATTGGCGCAGATCCAACCAAAATGTTCCCGTGCTCGAAATTGCTGATGGCCTCATGCAGTCTCGGAGCTAGAATATCTGTGCATACGGAATAACCGTATTCGCGAAAACCAGGTACTGACTCAAAGTCTTTCTTCCCCCCAAGTGCAATCACAAGAAAGTCGTATGACACAGTTGCTTCGTCGTCCAAAAACACTTCCTGAGCCTTTGGATCAATCCGATGCACGCGACTGCGGATGAACCGGCCGTAAGATTCAATCACGGGTCTCAGAGGAAATGTAATATCACGAATGTCCTTCTCCCCAAGTGCCACCTCCGGAAGCGAGGGTTTAAGCAAAAACGTTTCCCGCTCGTCAATCACCGTCACATCTACTTCTTCCCAGTCTTTCCAGGCTGAAACATGATGAAAGACGGTAAGCCCTGCAAATCCCGCACCAATAATGACAAGTTTTTTTGCCAAGACTAATACCTCCAAAGAGAAATTTAAGTACAGTGTGTGCGTCACGGTGGAAAATCATAACAACAGCAGGGATTTTCTTCACACAGTTCAAGCGTACTAATAAAAATGGTTCATTTTACAACTATAAAACTAGAAATATAGTTATATAATGATTGATGAGAGGAGGAGACGCGTATCTCGAACAAACAGTCTCCACAGTGGCAGTTATCTGTCGGAGAAGAAATCAGGAAAGTCGTCGAAGCATCTGAAATGAAGTACCCAATTTTGCAACAGAATTCTGATTTAGAGCAATTGGCCCTTTTCCACAAGGCGCTGGGCGACGAAACCCGCCTCAGAATTATAGGTATTTTACTCGTCCAAGATGCCTGCCTGTGTGAAATTGTAGAAGGATTGCACACCCCAACCTCTACCATTAACCACCACCTGAAAATCTTGGAGCGGGGTGGAGTCATTCATGGCCGCCGGGAAGGGAGGTTTACCGTCTACGGCATTGATAGGTCCAAACTAAACCGCATTCCACTTCTTCATCATGCAGATAATCAACTCAAAGGAGGAAATGGAGAGTGATTTCAGCATCCGTGGATGCCATGAAACTCGTGACTGAATGAGAGCACAGAGTTCACAGAGCTGGAAACGAACAATATCATAGGGAGTCCTGGTTATGACACAGTGGTTGCTTGTCATCTTAGTTGCATTCATCGTCGGTTTTGTAACGACCTATCTTAAAATCACTATTGATAGGATTTTTCTAGTTTTGCTGCTCGTACTTTGGATGGGATTCGGTATTCAACAAGCGGTTGTAATTAACGCCCTTGTCATGTTGTTGGCGTCCTTACTATTCTTTCGCGGGGCAAAATCACAACTCTCCCAGTTGCCAAACACAGTGAAGTGGACTGTCCTGGTTCTTTCTTTTGGCGGCGGCGTATTCGGACGCTGGGTTGGACTGCAGTCCTCAAGTCGTGCCTTAATCGTAATTTTAGGCATCTACGCAATTCTTATCGGACTGCGTCTGCTGTTGATAAAACCTAAAATGGTGCCAGAGGGCAAGATACACTCGGGAGTCGGTATCGTTACATTCGTATTCAGTATCCTCACTGGTCTCATAAGTGCTGGCGGAAAGCCGCTTCAAATTCCTGTTCTCGTAAAAGGGTTTAAGTTGTCTATGCCTCAAGCCTACCTGGTGGCATCACTGGGAACGATTGCCTCGACTATTGGCTTTCTCGTAGGAGAGCTCTGGTTTACAAAAGCAATCCCGCTATCGAACCTTGCCTGGTCCTGGATATATTTCGTCGCAATAAGTCTCATTATGTTCATCTTTGAACCTATGTGGAGTCAGAAAATGCAAAGATGGGTCACATTGGCAGTGGGTATTTTGTTACCCATCGTTGGTATTAAACTCCTTGTATGATTTATCCTCTATAACCTGTGGAACAACCATTAGAGATTATTATTACAAGACCTTAAGCATTCACCGCTATATTGTATATGCGGCGAATGCTTAAGTTTGTGATACATACATAGACACCTTATATAGCTAGGATTTAAGCAGATATGACCGTTCCTGACTTGCGGACCAGTTCTGTACTCTCTTCATTTAACCCAACTAAGCTGACCGACTTGTCAACGCTGCAGTATTTGTCGACAACGCTCTGGATACCCGAGACCGAGGCGTGGTCCCAGACGTGGCTATGGCTGAAGTCGATAACGACTTCACAGGGGTCATTCTCGATGTCAAATAAATCTATAAAATGTGTCACTGTTGCAAAGAACATCGGGCCTTTAATCGTGTATGTCTTCACACCGTCCAAATTTGTCGTCTTCGTCGCATGAATACGAGCCATTTTCCATCCAATAAAGACCGCGTTCAATATGACTCCAGCAAATACGCCAACTGCCAAGTCATTTGTGGCAACAACACTGACTACGGTGACGACCATGACAAGTGCTTCAAACGTCGGTACTTTCCATAGAGTTCGAAGTGATTTCCACTCGAACGTGTAATAGGAAACCATAAACATGACGCCCACCAATGCGGCGACCGGGATTTGGCTCACAATTGGACGAAACACTACAATCAGCATGATGAGAACCGCTCCGGATATGAACGTGGATAGACGCTTGCGTCCCCCATATCCTACATTCAATGTAGATTGCCCAATCATTGCACACCCAGGCATGGCGCCAAAGAAGCCTGTAAAGATGTTTGCAATCCCCTGGCCTCGAATTTCCTTGTTTTTATCACTCTTTGAATTCGTGGAGTCGTCCATAACCGTCGCAGTCATCAATGTTTCTAGGCTGCCTACCAGAGCAATGGGCAAAGAATAGGGAAAGATAACCGCGAGAGTATGGTAATCGAACGGGACAGTAGGGATGTGGAAGTAAGGCAGGTGAGCCTGAAGATGCCCAATGTCACCTACGGTTTGAAGCGGCAATCTGAATAGCATACTAGCTGCTGTCATGATTAAAATTGCAATTAACGACGATGGGATGGCTTTTGTAACAAAAGGTAACCCCCACACTAGGGCCACCGTCACACCACAGACGACGTATGCTATCATTCCTTGCCCCATGACATGCGGTAGTTGTGCCATAAAAATGAGAATAGCCAGCGCATTCACGAAACCAATTATGACACTTCGTGATACAAAGGTAATAAAACGACTAATCTTTAAAGCGCTGATGAAGAGTTGTATCAACCCTGCCAGGATGCCTGCGGCGAACAAATACTGGTCGCCATGATTTTTTACCAAGAGTACCATCAGCAATGCGGTTGATCCGGTCGCACCTGAAATCATTCCAATCCGACCGCCAAAAATGGAAACCACAATGGCAATAATAAATGATCCGTACAATCCAATCATTGGATTTACGCCAGCAATCATGGAAAAGGCAATCGCTTCAGGGATTAACGCAAATGCAACTGCTGTCCCAGCCAAGACATCCTCCTTGACGTTGCCAAACCACTCTACTCTTTGATTTTGAAAATCCACAAAAAACCTCCAGATGCGTATTTGTTACCAGACTCTCAAGTCTTCCGAATCCGTTCAATTAGCAGTATTGCGTAGTGTAAAACGGATCTCGTTTGAATGCAACACTGAGACATTACCTGTAAGCGCGAACACGCCTGCGGCTCCTGCACAGAAATTATTTTCGATCTCTATTCACAAGTACTATTGAGTTTCAAATTGGATGCAAACATGTATCAGCCTGTTGAATAAATAGAAACCTAGGTTAAATCAAGGTGATCACAGACCTTAGATTGCAAGAAAAACTAAGCAAAGAAAGAAAACGCTTCAAGACTGGTTTCTATTAATAATAGGTTTCCTATATTGACACTATGACGTCAGTTGGTATACACTCCAAACCAACATAAATAATTAACTAATCTTTAATAAGAATGCATGGGTGCGTTCTTGATATCTAACGGAGTATACTCGCTTATCTAATCTGAAAATTCTGCCACATCGTGTGTGTGTCTTCATGGGCCATAATTGGTACCGCCCTATACCAATTTATATATATCTGTCTATCAACGTGTCTATCAATGCATCTATTAAAATGGCGAAAGAAGGCGCGAAAGCATGAAGAGACTAGCAATGTCAACTGCTGCTCTCAGCAGCTCTTTTGTAGCTTTGGTTATGTTAGCGTCCCCGGCATCAGCGAATCCAACGCATGCGTCTACTCGTTCCGCCAAACCTTGGCTTAACCAACACCAATCCATTAGTAGACGGGTTCAGGAACTCATGTCGCAAATGACTCTCGCTGATAAGATTCATATGTTACATGGCGTCGGAATGAGTGCTTCACCCTATGTTGGGTACATCCCGGCAATTCCAAAGCTTGGTATCCCCGCACTGAAATTGGAGGACGGACCAGCTGGTGTCGCTGATGGAATGACACATGTAACACAACTTCCCGCCCCCATTTCAGTTAGTTCCAGTTTCGACCCCTCGATTGCTAACCAATATGGAAAAGTCATTGGCGCCGAAGAAAAGGGAAAAGGCGCGAACATTAATTTGGGACCCACGGTCAACATTGTAAGAAACCCTCAGTGGGGCCGGGCCTTTGAATCCTTTGGAGCAGACCCTTACCTTACCAGCCAAATGGCCGTCTCTGACATCAAAGGGATTCAAAGTCAAGGTGTCATGGCGCAAGTGAAACACTTCGATGCATACAACCAAGAGACCAATCGGAATACGACTAAAGACAACACAATCGTCAGTCAAAAGGCTTTGCACGAAATCTACATGCCAGCCTTTCGTGCAGCAGTGAAAAAAGCCCATGTTGCCTCCATTATGTCCGCATACAGCATGGTAAACGGAAGTTTTTCTTCAGCAAACAAGTACCTTCTCACTGACGTCCTCCGCAAACAATGGAACTTTAATGGATTCGTAACCTCAGACTGGTTTGCCGCTCATTCTACTGTGAAGTCCGCCAAAGCCGGACTTGACATGGAGATGCCAAATCCAACCTACTTTGGACAGAGTCTTGAGACTGCTGTGAAAAATGGGCAGGTTAGCATATCTCTCATTAATAATAAGGTTAGAAGCATTCTCCGTGAAATGTTTCGCTTTGGATTATTTAATCGTCCGAGTACAGGCAGCCCGTCGGCCAACGTCTCTACTCCGCAACATAAGCAGGTCGCACTGAAAGCCGCGGAAAGTGGAACAGTGTTACTAAAAAACCAAAACAACGTACTGCCTTTGAATTCGCGCCGATTGAAGTCTATTGCCGTCATCGGGTACGATGCTTCAACCGATTTAATGACAGGAGGGGGCGGCAGCGCACACGTGCTGGCTGACAAAGGAACGGTTGTTACACCGTTAACGGGTATCAGAAACGCGGCAAAAACAAGTAACACGCGAGTGACATACGCACAGGGTCTCCCGTCGCCGGGTTCGCTCCCAGCTATACCCTCAAAATACCTTAGTAAGCCCTACAAAGCGGGTTCAAGTTATGAAGCGACTCTAACAGCACCAACGACCGGGGACTATGTCTTGGCTGTGTCTGATAAAAACACTCGGTATACGCCGACAACGCTGTCTGTTGATGGCAAGATCCTCACAAGGATTGCTTCAACCCCAGGTGACACGGTTGCGAGTAAATCTATTCACTTGCAAGCCGGGCACACCTATCAAATCAAAATCCAAGGTCCTAGTACTGGATTCAGTTGGTCTGACGGCGCTATGACGGCAAGCAGCATAGCCAAAGCCGTTGAACAAGCAAGGCAGAGCAACGTTGCTGTGGTGTTTGCCAGTAGTCCAACTAGTGAAGCCATGGATCATCCAAACCTCAGTCTTGGTGGTGGAGAGAACAAACTGGTTTCTGCCGTAGCGAAAGCGAACCCGCATACCGTCGTGGTACTCAACACAGGAAATCCAGTTACCATGCCGTGGCAGAGTGAAGTCCAGGGTATCATTGAAGCTTGGTACCCAGGACAGACTGACGGCAAGGCAATTGCCTCCGTGCTCTTCGGCAAAGTGGATCCGTCCGGACACCTTCCCATGACGTTCCCGACCAGTCTCAGTGGAACACCGACTGCCTCGACAAGTCTGTTTCCCGGGGTTAACGGAAAGGTGCACTATGCTAATGGTGTAAATGTAGGTTATCGGTGGTATGATAAAAACAATGTCAAGGTGCTGTACCCCTTCGGATACGGTCTCTCTTATACGAGCTTCAAGTACAGCGACTTGAGAATTGCCCCAGGCCATCCTGAAGACCCTCTACTAGACGGGGGCAGGCACGGGAATGTTCGAGTAACCTTGAACGTGACGAATACCGGATTGGAAACGGGATCGGCTGTTCCACAGCTCTATATTGGAGACCCCCAGAGTGCCAATGAGCCCCCGAAACAGCTCAAGGGCTTCCAAAAAGTAACGTTAAAGCAGGGGCAAACCAAGAGAGTCACCTTTATGCTTCGTCCACAAGCGTTTTCAATCTGGGACAGCCAAGCCAACAAGTGGACCATCCAGAGCGGAACCTATCAAATTATGATTGGAAAGTCTTCAGCCAACATAAAACTCCATGGTCGTGTGCAGATCTTTGGTCCACGAGGTATTGAACGATAACTTCATTGAAGAGAAGATTCATGTGTACGTTCTACATTTCTTACAAGATCACAAGAAGGAGGCTTCTCCATTTGAGAAGTCTCCCTCTGTCTTTGCGGTTGTAGAATTGCGGACCTGCACGGCTAGGCTAATGTTGTCGCTTCAGTCTTCATGATGCTTTCTTCGCCTTTGCCACCAGAGCAGTAATCCACCCGTCAGTATACTCAGCAAGCCTCCTGCACCCCATGGCCTCGCCGCAAATCCTGTCACAGGTTTCGTCGCGCCAGGAACCGTCTTTGTCTGCGGTTGAGATTGAGATTGTGTCTGTGGTTGCGCCTGCAACACAACAAAGTCTGGATCCGTTGTGAACGTGATCACTGCCTTCCCCTGTGTCACCACTGCACTCATAGGAACAAGTTTCCCATTCGCAATCTTGTATACCTTGGATTGCGGCGTAATCTCTGCATTTAGCAATGTAAATGTCAGTGGTTTAGATGGGGCATCCTTCGCATCAAAGTTCACTCCATAAGCCGTAATCACCTTTTGACCCTTTGGAACCAGAGCACTGGGTACCGTTCCGCTAGTGACGTCCATTTGTAACGGCTTCGCAAACGTCCCGGTCGCCACAACCAACGTAACATGAGTGTTGCTAGTTCCAGCGCTCAATGTCACGCCGCTGCCTCCTACCACCTGCTTGGTGTCCACCGTTGGGAGAAAACCGGCTGGTGCCGCAGGTATGACGTACAAGCTCATGTTCTCCGCAACTGTGTCCCCGCTCTTGTCAGTCACTTGCACAGTAAAGCTGTAACTCCCGTTACTTGACGGCGTTCCGACCAGATTCCCATTGGATTGCAAAATCAGCCCTGTGGGTAAGGAGCCTTTGGTTACAGAGAATGTATAAGGGCTCTCCCCTCCCGCAGCCTGGATGCTCTGCTCGTAGTCCGTCCCCTGCAAGACACTCGGTAGGGAAGAACCTGTAGTTAGAGAAAGAACAGACAGCGTCTGAACCGTATCTGCAGCAGAAGCCGCACTCTCAGCACCCGCACTGACTGTGGTCACGGTCACTTTGTAGCTGGCACCCGCCGTTTCACCCGTCACAGCATAGCTTGTTCCGGTCACCGGGCTGTTGTTCACTTTTGTCCCATTCACATACACGTTGTATCCGGTCGCTCCGCTCACGGCATTCCATGATTCTGTCCATCCGGATTGCGCTACGCTGCTATGACTCAGCCCCGTTGGGGCCAAAGCTGCATTCACCGTGACTTTCGCCACACTGCTGGTTGCGGTTGCCGTCTTGTCTCCATCCACACTGCTGTTCGTGTTGGTTGCCACTGCGTAGTAGTACGTTGTTCCGACACTCTTCGTAGATGGCGTGTAACTCCCACCAGTCGCTCCCGTGATGGCGGTGCCTCCGCTGTTAGTGTCGGTAGTGTTGCTATACCACTGGTACGTGACTGTTCCTCCATCACTGACGTTGGCAGCTACCTTCAACGGTGTTGCCATAGGACCTACCGTCACACTCTGCGTCGCTTGGGGCTGTGTCGTGAAGGTAGGCGTGGCTGCGTTCACCAACGCGTTCACTGTGACTTTCGCCACACTGCTTGTGGCTGTCGCCGTCTTGGCTCCATTCACGCTGCTGTTCGTGTTGGTTGCCACTGCGTAGTAATACATCGTACCAGCACCGGTGGTCGGTGGTGTGTAGGTGGCACTGGTTGCTCCGCTAATTGCCGTACCATCGCTGGTGCTGTTCGTGGTGTTTTTGTACCACTGATACGTCACCGTGCCGCCGTCTGTCACACTTGCTGCGACCGTCAGTGCCGTTGCTGGCGTGCCTGCCGTCACACTCTGCGTGGCTTGGGGCTCTGTCGTGAAGGTAGGTGTCGCTGCATTCACAAGCGCGTTCACCGTGACCTTCGCCACGCTGCTGGTGGCTGTCGCCGTCTTCACACCGTTAACGCTGACATTCGTGTTGGTCGCCACTGCGTAGTAGTACGTTGTTCCGGCACTGGCAGTCGCTGGCGTGTAGCTCGCACTGGTTGCTCCCGTGATAACTGCGCCGCCAGTGGTGCTGTTCGTCGTGTTGCTATACCACTGATACGTTACCGTTCCGCTATCCGTAACTGTCGCTGCGACCGTCAGTGCCGTTGCTGGCGTGCCTACCGTCACACTCTGTGTGGCTTGCGGTTCCGTCGTGAAGGTCGGTGTCACTGCGTTCACCAGGGCATTCACCGTGACTTGCGCCACACTACTCGTGGCCACCGCCGTCTTCACTCCAGTCACACCGGTGTTGGTGTTGGTTGCCACAGCATAGTAGTACGTTGTTCCGGCACTGGCCGTCGGTGGCGTGTAGCTCGCACTGGTTGCGCCGATAATTGCCGTGCCGCCAGTGTTGCTGTTCTTGGTGTTCTTGTACCACTGATCCGTCACCGTGCCGCCATCCGTCACACTGGCTGCTACCTTCAAGGCCGTTGCTGACGAACCTGCCGTCACACTCTGTATGGCTTGCGGTTCCGTCGTGAAGGTCGGTGTCACTGCGTTCACCAACGCATTGACTATAACTTTCGCTACACTGCTGGTGGCGGTTGCCATCTTGGTACCGTTGACGCTGTTGTTGGTATTTGTCGCAACTGCGTAGTAATACATAGTCCCCGGACTGGCAGTCGCTGGCGTGTAGCTCGCACTTGTCGCACCCGTAATGGCTGTGCCACCCGTGTTGCTGTTCACGGTGTTTTTGTACCACTGGTACGTGACTGTGCCGCCATCCGTTACACTGGCCGCTACCTTCAGGGCTGTGGCTGGCGACCCCGCCGTCACACTCTGCGCCGCTTGCGGTTCCGTCGTGAAGGTCGGTGTCACTGCGTTCACCAGGGCATTCACCGTGACCTTCGCCACGCTGCTGGTTGCGGTAGCTGTCTTGGCTCCGTTGACGCCATTGTTTGTGTTGGTTGCAACGGCGTAATAATATGTTGTCCCTACACTTGTCGTTGGTGGTGTGTAGCTCGCACTGGTTGCTCCCGTAATGGCTGTGCCACCCGTGTTGCTGTTCTTGGTGTTCTTGTACCACTGGTACGTGACTGTGCCGCCATCCGTTACACTGGCCGCTACCTTCAGGGCTGTGGCTGGCGACCCCGCCGTCACACTCTGCGTCGCTTGTGGCTCTGTCGTGAAGGTAGGTGTCGCTGCGTTCACCAGCGCGTTCACCGTGACCTTCGCCACGCTGCTGGTTGCGGTAGCTGTCTTGGCTCCGTTGACGCCATTGTTTGTGTTGGTTGCAACGGCGTAATAATATGTTGTCCCTACACTTGTCGTTGGTGGTGTGTAGCTCGCACTCGTCGCACCCGTAATGGCTGTGCCACCTGTGTTGCTGTTCACGGTGTTTTTGTACCACTGATACGTGACTGCCCCGCCATCCGTCACACTGGCCGCTACCGTCAACGCCGTTGAGGCAGAACCTGCCGGCACAGTCTGTGTGGCCTGGGGCTCCGTCGTGAAGGTCGGTGTCACTGCGTTCACCAGGGCATTCACCGTGACCTTCGCCACGCTGCTGGTTGCGGTAGCTGTCTTGGCTCCGTTGACGCCATTGTTTGTGTTGGTTGCAACGGCGTAATAATATGTTGTCCCTACACTTGTCGTTGGTGGTGTGTAGCTCGCACTGGTTGCTCCCGTAATGGCTGTGCCACCCGTGTTGCTGTTCTTGGTGTTCTTGTACCACTGATACGTGACTGTGCCGCCATCACTGACGCTGGCTGCTACCTTCAACGGTGTTGCAGTAGAACCTGCTGTCACACTCTCTGTCGCTTGTGGCTCTGTCGTGAAGGTAGGTGTCGCTGCGTTCACCAGCGCGTTCACGGTGACTTTCGCCACGCTACTGGTTGCGGTGGCGGTCTTGGCTCCGTTGACGCCATTGTTTGTGTTGGTTGCCACAGCGTAGTAATACATCGTACCAGCACTGGCAGTCGCTGGCGTGTAGCTCGCATTGGTTGCTCCCGTGATGGCTGTGCCTCCAGTGGTACTGTTTGTCGTGTTCTTGTACCACTGGTACGTCACGGCTCCGCCATCACTGACACTGGCTGCTACCTTCAAGGCCGCGGCCGGCGAGCCAGCCGTCACACTCTGCGTCGCTTGGGGCTCTGTCGTAAAGCTTGGTTTCACTGCGTTCACCAGCGCGTTCACGGTTACGGTAGCCACAGTACTGGTGGCCACCGCCGTCTTTGCTCCATCCACGCTGTTGTTGGTATTTTTCGCCACCGCGTAGTAGTACGTTGTTCCGACACTAGCCGTCGCTGGCGTGTAGCTCGCACTCGTCGCTCCCGTGATAGCTGTGCCGCCAGTGGTACTGTTTGTCGTGTTCTTGTACCACTGGTACGTGACTGTGCCGCCATCACTGACGCTGGCTGCTACCTTCAAGGCCGCGGCCGGCGAGCCAGCCGTCACACTCTGTGCCGCTTGAGGCTCTGTCGTGAAGGTCGGTGTCGCAGCATTCACCAGCGCATTGACTGTGACTGCAGCCACACTACTCGTGGCTGTTGCTGTCTTGGCTCCATTCACGCTGCTGTTCGTGTTCGTTGCCACTGCGTAATAGTACGTCGTTCCCGCACTCGTCGTCGCTGGCGTGTAGCTCGCACTGGTCGCTCCCGTGATAGCTGTGCCGCCAGTGGTGCTGTTGCTACCATTGCTATACCACTGATACGTGACTGTGCCGCCATCACTGACGCTGGCTGCTACCTTCAAGCCTGCGGCCGGCGATCCCGCCGTCACACTCTGCGTCGCTTGTGGCTCTGTGCTAAAGGTCGGCGTGGCTGCGTTCACCAACGCGTTCACTATGACAGTAGCCACACTACTAATGGCCGTCGCCGTCTTGGCCCCATTCACACTATTATTCGTGTTGGTCGCCACCGCGTAGTAATACGTTGTCCCCGCACTGGCAGTCGCTGGTGTGTAGCTCGCACTGGTTGCTCCGCTAATAGCTGTGCCGCCAGTGGTACTGTTAGTAGTGTTGCTATACCACTGGTACGTCACGTTTCCACCGTCCGTCACACTGGCCGCTACCTTCAACACCGTTGCAGCAGAACCTGCCGTCACACTCTGCGTCGCTTGTGGCTCTGTGCTAAAGGTCGGTGTTGCTGCGTTCACTAGAGGTGCCCATTTGGCGTACAGCGTCACATTCCCGGTAATCGCAGTACTAAACGAAAACTGAGTCTGCAGCGTCGAATCCGTATACCATCCTCCAAACACCGCTCCTGCTTTCGTCGGATTTGTCGGTGCAATGGCATAACTGTCATAGGCTACTGTTTCTGACGTCACGCTGCTCCCACCGTTGCTATTAAAGGCGACCGTGTACTGTTGAGGCGTCCATTTGGCATACAGCGTTACGCTTCCGGTAATCGGTGTACTAAAGGAAAATTGATTTTTGAAAGTTGAATCCGTATACCATCCTGCGAACACAAACCCTGTTTTCGTCGGATTGGTCGGCTGTGTCGGGGTTTTCTCGTACGCCACCAATTGGTACGAGACTTGGGTGCCTCCGTTACTGTTGAAGTTTACCGTGTACTCCTGAGGCGTCCACTTGGCATACAGCGTCACGGCGCCAGTAATTGGTGTACCAAAGGAGAACTGGTTTTGCAGGGTTGAATCCGTGTACCACCCCTGAAACACCGCTCCGGTTTTCGTTGGAGCTGTCGGATCTGTCGCATAACCATCGTACGCCACCGATTCTGACGTCACACTGCTACCCCCGTTGCTATTAAAGGTAACCGTGTATTCTGCGGGCGTCCACTTTGCGTACAGCGTCACGTTCCCGGTAATCGCAGTACTGAACGAGAACGGGGTTTGCAAAGTTGAATCCGTGTACCATCCTCCGAACACCGATCCCGTTTTCGTCGGATTGGTCGGCGCAGTTGCGTCTGTACCGTAAGGCACCAATTGATACGAAACTTGGCTACCGCCATTACTATTGAAGTTTACCGTGTACTCCTGAGGCGTCCATTTGGCATACAGCGTCACGTTCCCGGTAATCGCAGTACTAAACGAAAACTGGTTTTGGAACGTCGAATCCGTATACCATCCTCCGAACACCCATCCGGTTTTCGTCGGGTTTGTCGGTGCTGTGGCATTCCCGTTGTACGCTACAGATTCTGACGTCACGCTGCTACCCCCATTGCTATTGAAGCTTACTGTGTAGTGTTGAGGGGTCCACTTTGCATACAGTGTTTCGTTGCCGGTAATCGCAGTCGTGAACGAGAACGGGGTTTGCAGGGTCGAGTCCGTGTACCAACCTCCGAACACCGATCCCGCTTTCGTCGGATTGGTCGGCGCAGTTGCGGTTCCGTCGTAGGGCACCAATTGGTACTGAACTTGACTGCCGCCGTTACTGTTGAAGTTTACCGTATACTCTTGCGGTGTCCATTTCGCATATAACGTGATGCTCCCGGTGACTGGCGTGCCAAAGGAGAACGGGTTTTGTAAAGTCGAATCCGTGTACCACCCCTGAAATACCGCCCCGGTCTTCGTCGGGTTTTTTGGCGCCGTGGCATAACTATCATAAGCTACCGATTCTGACGTCACACTGCTACCCCCGTTGCTATTAAAGGTAACCGTGTACTGTTGGGGCGTCCACTTTGCATACAGCGTCACGCTGCTAGTAATCGGAGTCGTGAACGAGAAGGCGTTCTGCAAAGTCGAATCCGTATACCACCCTGCGAACACTGACTCCGCCTTCGTCGGGTTCGTCGGCGCTGTCGCATCGCTACCGTAGGGCACCAATTGGTACTGGACTTGGCTGCCGCCGTTGCTATTGAAGTTCACCGTGTACTCTTGCGGCGTCCACTTCGCATACAGCGTGATGTTCCCCGTTATCAGCGTCCCAAACGAAAACTGATTTTGCAGGGTTGAGTCTGTGTACCACCCTGCGAACACTGACCCTGTTTTCGTTGGATTCGTCGGATTCGTCGCAGTCCCATCGTACGCCACCGATTCTGACGTCACGCTGCTACCCCCGTTGCTGTCGAAAGTGACAGTGTACTGTTGAGGCGTCCACTTTGCATACAGCGTCAGACTGCTTGTAATCGGAGTCGTGAACGAGAAGGCGTTCTGCAAAGTCGAATCCGTATACCACCCCGCGAACACTGAGCCCGTTCTCGTCGGATTCGTCGGCACTGTCGCGTCTTGCCCGTACGGCACCAATTGGTACTGGACTTGGCTGCCGCCATTGCTAATAAAATTCACCGTGTGCTCTTGCGGCGTCCACTTCGCATACAGCGTGATGTTCCCCGTTATCAGCGTCCCAAACGAAAACTGATTTTGCAGGGTTGAGTCTGTGTACCACCCTGTGAACACGTACCCTGTTTTCGTCGGGTTGGTCGGCTGCGTCGCAGTGCCATCGTACGCCACCGATTCCGACGACACACTGCTACCCCCATTGCTGTTGAAGGTAACCGTGTACTCTGCGGGCGTCCACTTTGCATACAGAGTCAGACTGCCGGTAATCTGAGTCATGAACGAGAAGGCGTTTTGCAAGGTCGAATCCGTATACCACCCGGCGAACACTGACCCTGTTCTCGTGGGATTCGTCGGCGCTGTCGCGTCTTGCCCGTATGGCACCAATTGGTACTGAACCTGGCTGCCGCCATTGCTGTTGAAGTTCACCGTGTACTCCTGAGGTGTCCACTTCGCATACAGCGTGATGTTCCCCGTAACCGGCGTCCCAAAGGAGAATGGATTTTGCAAACTCGCGTCCGTATACCACCCTGCGAACACATACCCAGTCTTCGTCGGGTTTGTCGGCTGCGTCGCATAGCTATCGTACGCAACAGATTCTGACGACACGCTGCTGCCCCCGTTGCTGTCAAAGGTCACCGTGTTTTTAGCCAGCACATATTCTTCAATGGATCCCGAGGGAGAACTAGTGCTAGACGACAAGTTGGTGACAAATAGGTCCCCGGCACTATCTATGGCAATACCCACTGGGTTGCTTAGCCCTGCTCCGTTCGTGACGTTGACCCAGGTCGTGCTCCCATTCGGACGTTCATACAGTGTGTTATTGCTATGATTGACCACGAACACGTTTCCGGCACCATCTACCCGAATTCCGACCGGGTCACTGAACCCCGCACCGTTTGTGATATTGACCCAGGTCGTGCTTCCACTCGGGAGTTCGTACACTGCACTATCTGCGGGACGGGTCAAAAACACGTCACCCTTACTGTCCACGGCAACACGGCCATTCACATTTTGTCCGAATGAAGAGCTAAGGGGCGTAATCGTCGCGCTGCCAATATGGTTCTCGATAACAACACCATTGTAACTGGCCCATGTGTAAAAGTTGCCTGAACCATCTAAGGCACTCCCTTCTGGAGCAATGTACGATGTTAAATCTAACATGAGCTTCCAAGTGGTACTTCCACTCTTCAGTTCCTCAATCGTGTTGCTATTATGGTTCGTGACAAACAGGTCTCCCGCACTATCCACAGCGATGCCCATTGGACCATTGAAGGATCCCCCGTACGTGATGTCATTCCAACTCGTGCTCCCGCTCTTCAGTTCCTGAATCGTGCTATTCGTGCCGGGGATCGAGTTCGTGACAAACACGTCTCCTGCACTATCCACGGCAATGGCATAGGGATGAGTAAATGACCCACCATCGGTGATGTTCACCCACCGTCCAGGCGGTAGTGTGCCTGTGGGGGGCAAGGTATGGACACTGTTGACCGCAGACTGGGCGCTTTCACCAGCCGCGTTCACCGCGGTCACCGTCATCTGATACACGGTGGATGGTTGCTCGCCCGTCACAGTGTAACTCGTCGTGGTCACTGGGCTGGTGTTCACCTTCGTGCCGCCCACGTACACGTTGTAGCTTGTCGCCCCAACCACGGCACTCCACGATTCGGTCCAGCCTGTAGCGGTCACACTGCTGTGGCTGAGGCCCGTCGGGGCACTAGGGGGCACCACATATTCGGAAACCGTATTTGATCCTGAGTTGGTGACAAACAGGTCTCCCGCACTATCCACGACTATGCCGGTAGGCGAACTCAGCGAGCCTCCATTGGTGATATCCGTCCAGGTCGTGCTCCCATGCGCTCGCTCCTCAAGAGTATTGGTGTTGACATTAGTCACAAACAGGTCTCCTGCACTATCCACGGCTATGCCGGCAGGCTGGCTAGAAGAAACCCCATTCGTGATATCCGTCCAGGTCGTGCTTCCATTTGCTCGCTCTAGAATGGTCTTGTTGGCCATGTTGGTCACGAACAGGTCTCCTGCACTATCCACGGCTATGCCGGTCGGAGAAGAAAACGACCCGCCATTCGTGATATTCGTCCACGTCGTGCTCCCACTCGTCCGCTCCAGAATGGTATTGCTTTGTGCATTGGTTATGAACAGGTCTCCCGCGCTATCCACGGCTATGCCGTCAGGCCAGGAAAACCCCGCTTCACCCAGGATATCCGTCCAGGTCGTGCTCCCACTCGCTCGCTCCAAAATGATGTTGTTGCCCGCGTTGGTCACAAACAGGTCTCCTGCGCTGTCCACGGCTATGCCGTCAGGCGAAGAAAACGCCCCACCATTGCTAATATTCATCCAGGTCGTGCTCCCACTCGCTCGCTCCGAAATGGTGCCACTACCCGAGTTGGCCACAAACAGGTCTCCCGCACTGTCCATGGCTATCCCTTCAGGCGAAGAAAACGCCCCCCCGTTGGTGACATTCACCCAAGTCCCTGTAGTGGCCGCAAGCGCCCGGGTATTTTGCATTGGCACCAGTGTCAACCATGAGAGAGGGGTCATGACAATGAAGGCAATCAGTGACTTTCTTAAACGGTTGCGCTCACCTCTGGCTTCCAGCGGCATCTTCTTTTTTCTTGACCCATGTTTTTTCCCCACGAATACCTTTTCCCCTTTTCCCTACATGCGGCGATAGCCGGTCGAATGCGCACGCACAATACAATCCAAGCAGCGCCCTTCTATGCTGACTGCGCTAACTTTCTATGTCTGACTGCGCCAACTTCCTATGTCTGACTGCGCTAACTTTCTATGTCTGAGTGCACTAATTCTCTATGTCTGCCTGTCCTAAAACGCATGCACTCATCCAGACTTCGCCCCATTTGATATACCTGCTAGACTGAACATTTCCGCCGTCAACCTACATTGTTTACGAAGTCTACCGATTGACCCCGCAGAATCGATGTCATTATACAAAACCGCCTCTAAACAAATTCTCAACAAAAAATCGCCATGTCAGGCCCGCAATGTTGTGATACAAGCGTTTACCCTGCCAAGACGACAATTGTCTTAGTGAAATTTTCTATTTGAAGACCAATAATGCTGTCATTATTTGCGGCCCCAGTTGATATCAGAGTTGCGAGTAAAAACAACCGTAAACTCCTAGGTGTCAATCGTTTTTTATGCCTGACTTTGGTTCGGTTCCCAAAGAGTTGTGTCTATGTGTCCGCCATACTATATACGTCACACAGGTAATACCAACGATTAAAGGGATGGATAATGCCGTTCCTACAAAAGGATACGCAACCAGGCAAAGTCCGAAAGCAATTCCAGCAGCTGCCTTGCCCACCCTCGATTTCAGTAGTTTAACACCAGCCGCCGTACCGAGAATATAGGTGGCGATTCCAAGCGAGTTCGGCACATAAACCAACTCACTCATACTCAGATTGAAGACATACGTGACGACGAGTCCAGCACCAGCCAACACCCCAACCAATAAGACCGCCCTTTGTGGTGTCGACCTCTGCTCATTAACGTGATTTAACCACGCCGGCGCTAACATTTCATGCGACAATGAGTAAGCAAGTCGGCTAATGCTTGCCACAAACGCATTTGTAGTACCCAGACAAATCACAAGGGCAATGACCGCCGTGACCGCGGCACTCTTCCCGCCCATAGTGGTTTGCCTAACCTGTGCCAAGGATGCCGTGTTCATCGCTTGAGCCATCGTTTGCTGACCCACCTCATAGGAATGTGTCCCAACTACGGCTAAGGCGATTCCGAAGTAAAGTGTGCCTACAATCATGACTGCACCCCATGTAGCTCGCGTTACATCCCGCTTTGGATAGTGAAACTCTGGCGCAAGACTGGCAATGGCCTCCCAACCGAAGAATGACCAGAAGATAAGCATGGCGGCACTGCCAACGGGCCGAAGATGAAAATTGGAAAACTGAGGAGACAAATCACTGGCGTGCATAGATGGAATCGCAAAGACAATCGTTGTCAATAAAACCACAACAATTAATCCGCTTGTCGCTAATTGCAACTTGCCACTTGTCTTTAACCCAAGGTAGTTACTGATAATCGAACCAAGCAATAAGACTGCCGCAATCAGAAAGGCATTACCTGTCGGAAGTCGAAAAACGAAAGTCACGTAGATACCACCTGTAAGCGGTACGATAAACTGTCCAGCGGACGCGGCAATGAAATAAAACCAACCTACGATTGCACCTGAGTATCGGCCGAAAGCCTCTCCAACAAAAGTTGACACTCCCCCTGCACTGGGATACTCCCGAGCCAAAAACGCAAAGGTATAGGCAAGCGGAATACTGAGCAGTATCATTCCTCCCCAAGCAAACAACGCATTCGACCCGGCTAATCCTGCCGTCATCCCCGGCAAGATAAGAATTCCTGAGCCGATGACCGCACCAACATACAGTGCCACGCCTTGCCAGACAGAAATTGACGTTTTCAACGTGTACTGTCACCTCCAATCTTTTTGTATCACGCAGTCAAACCTGCCGACTTCTGTAATCTTGCTTTCATATTTGTAGATGTTCAGACCCATTAGGTCAAAGAATATGAATGAGTTGTACAACGATTCCCATTAACCCCAATGAGACCAAATGTGCGCAAAACGCCATTGATGCGCACCTATAGGCCACTTGGTTGCCAAACGGTATACACTCCAAGCATCTGGCGAACATTAAACTACAACACTACAACGCTGGACTTTGTTGCACACGTGTGACTTGAAAGCAGTTTTAGAGCTAGCTAGTCTTCTCATCAACCCGACACTAACATTTCTACTGAGGTGACAAATTGAAAAAATCCAAGGGGCTTCATGCAGTGGCCAAACAAGCGGTGGTATCAATGACAGTCATGGGAACGCTAATATACTGTTTCCTCATATTGGGACACACTGCAGCAGCGCAAAGTGCACTCCCAGGGAAATCGCACCCAAACCAAACTCCGGCATTGACAGAGAATGCAGAGACTAGTAGTCCATCGCTGAAACCAGTCCACACCAAGACCGTCAATTGTCCACTTAACGTACTCGTTGTCGGCGCCTCCACGGCACACGGTTGGCATGATACAAAGGGGAACGGGTATCTAGCAAGGGCATTTGATACTTTGACATCGACAGAAGGCGTGGCATATCGAGTAGTAGACAAAGCCATTCCTGGAGCAAGAATTGCAGAGGTATCACCGAGGTATACAGGGTGGTTGAGGCAGTATCACCCGAATGTTGTGGTCATTTCATGGGGGCTCATTAATGATCTCAAAGCAAGAACGCCTTACACTTCCTTTCTATATGACTTACAGAACGAAATCGATAAAGCGTTGCAAGCTAATGCAAAAGTGTTTGTCATAACACCGCCCATCTCAAGATACTCTTACACAGATTTTGCTGCTCAACAGGAGGAACTGACCCGTGCAGAGATTCACTTGGTGCAAAGACTGCAAAATCCAGACGTCGTGTCTATTGATTTGTTTGAACAGATGAAAAACACAATTGCTTCAAGCAACGTCCCCTATCAACAATACTGTGCATCAGACAGTGCACATCCCAATACACGCGGGCACATTCTTGCCGGAAGATTATTAACGGCCGATCTCGCTAACATATACGACACAAAACCTACGGATGACCACCGATGAACCGCGTGGAATACGCACACTGCGTGTGTTGCCCACTTTGAAAACGTTCAATGAGGCGTTTTCGTTTCATTTTGTAAAGGTCACGGTCTGCTCTATTGATGAGTTCATGTAGTGTTTCGCCGTTTCTATGGTAGGCAAGGCCATAGCTCACTCGCATTTCAATTTGATTCGTGCCAAAGTTCCATGCTTGATTGAGTTTCGTTAACAAGTCATTTACAATACGATGGAGTTCCCTTTCATCTTGCTCAAGTTCGAATAAGATCAGAAACTCGTCGCCGCCCATTCGAGCAACGGTATCGGTCTCCCTCACAGTCTGTTCAATGACACGCCCTATCTTCTTCAAGACTTGATCTCCTACTTCATGCCCCAGCGTATCATTAATCTGTTTAAAGTCATCGCAATCTAGACTCATCACAACCAATTGATGTTCGTTGAATGTATCGCCAGTGTTAGCTTCTTGCCAATTACTCAATTTCTTTTCTGCAGACGCAATGAAATATCGTCGATTTGGAAGGCCTGTCAAGACATCGTGATAGGCCCATTCTTCTAACAGTTGCTGTCTATCGTATTGCATCGTTACGTCTCTTAGTGATACCTGTGTGCAATGTTTTCCCTGGAAGAGAACTGGATTTGGAGAGACTGTAACCCATAGGACTTCGTCTTCCACAATAATTTTAATATCGACTGCATCTACTTCCTCACCCATATAGCAACGTTTCGTGCGTTCCTGCATTAAGTCTACAAAATCTTCATGAATGAAATCAAAAATATGAGAATCCAGTAAATCAGACGGTTGCTTGGCTTTTAATAGTTCAGCACAAGCCTGATTCATATAAATGATAGCACCATGATGATGGATAAACACCGGTTCTGCAGTGCGTTCAATCACACTGTGTATAGCCTTTTGTCCTGTTATATCATGCATCACCGCAATCAGGCCATGAGGTCGTTCCTCGTCATAACGGACAGGTTTACAGTTGATAGATAATTGAATTGCACACCCGTCCTTAGTCATGTGTGTATCCTCAGTGCTTTCCACAGTTTCTAAGTTGACCAGTGCCTTGCGTAAGGTGCTCTTGTCGTCGGAGATAAATGGTAAAACATCCATTCCGTTCAGTTCTTGAAGAGTCCATCCGTACAATTGATGAAAAGCTTCATTGACATGTAGGGCCTGTCCCTCGTGATTGAGCAGAATTACCGCATCCGGTGTCACAGCAGTTGCTTGATTGAATAAGGACTTATAGTCGAAAGTTAGGTCTCTCATCATATCCCCCCTACAAACCAGGTTCCACCTTTCAGGATATAAAGATGCTGTTACTATTCTATCAAATGTCCCATCTGTCTGGCTTTAGCCGACAAATATGCGTTCCTTGACCCGTTTGACTTTGGATGGTCCCTTTCTGCGTAACATCCCTACCAAAACAGTCAAAATCCCGACTCGTCCGATGAACATCGTTACAATTAATACCCACTTCACGGGAGCATGAACGATACTTGTTATTCCCGTAGACAATCCTACGGTGCCAAAAGCGGATACTTCTTCAAAAATGATTCGGATAATATTAATATGCGGCTCAAGAGCGGCATCAATGAGGGTGGCCGTGGTAATGACGCCGCTTGCCAGAAAGAAAATCAGCAACGCTTTTTGATTTACTTCCCAAGGGACAGACCGTCGTCCAACATGGATTTCTGCATCTCCCCTGGCATTGGTCCAGGCGGACTTCATAAGAATAAAGAATGTTGTTGTTTTAATTCCACCGCCTGTTGAGCCCGGAGATGCGCCAATAAACATAAAGATGGCAATAATGAACCAAGTGACTTCTTTCATCTTACTAATAGAAATAGAATCAAACCCGGCAGTCCTTGTCGTCACAGATGTGAACCAAGAATTAAGCAATTTCCCACCCCATGACAAATGGCTCATAGAGTGACTTCCTTCAAAGAACAGCATGAGAAACGTCCCCACAACGAGAAGAAAGCCGGTCATCGCGAGGACGATTTTTGTATGTAGTGAGAACTTGCGAGTATGCGGAAAATTATAGAGTTCCGTCAAAACGATGAAGCCGAGCCCGCCAAGAATGATAAGGATGCTTGTTAACAAAATCACAAATGGATCTCCTGAGAAACCTTCAAGGGAATTCCCCCATAAGTCAAAACCTGCATTATTAAAAGCTGAGATAGCATGAAAACAGCTAAAGCCGATGGCTCGCAGCCAGGAGTAGTGATAAATGAAATGGAACCATAACGCGAAAAGCACCGCGGCTGCCCCTTCAATGACAAAACTAAAATGCAAGATGCTCTTAATGAGGCGAACAGACCCTCTGACACCAAAGTTTCGGTCTTCTGCAATGAGTATGCGATCGCGTAACGAGATCTTTCGCCCCAAAGCCAAATAGATAGACGTTGTGATGAGCGTCATACCTGCCCCGCCTATTTGCATCAAGACTGCAATAATGATTTTCCCGAAGACCGTCCATGTGGTGGCTGTCGTTACAGTACTGAGTCCTGTTACACACAATGCACTCATGGAGGTAAAGAACGAGTCCGTAAAGCTGACACCTGTATGTCGAGACCACGGAAGTAAAAGCAGCAAGGAACCGACCAGCGCAATGGTTAGATACCCGATTGCGATTCTCTGCGGCGGACTAAAACGAAATGTGTTCAAAGCCGTAAACCTCCACAATGAAATCCGTTACTACAACACATTTTCCTCAGAAAAAGACAAAACGACCCTTCAGGGGTCGCTCTCAGACCTCTCCCGCTGCAATGCTTACGAAGTTAGCTGACGGGTTCGGGTGGCAAGAGAGAACTTCACCCTACTAGTTCACAGACCAGATTCACCCCAAAAATATGGACCCTCCGTTCCCAAACGCTGCGTTCAGGATTCAGCATATAGATTTTCAAATGCATGGCTACGATTCTACTCCACTCACATAAACTTTCAAGACTTAAATATAACTTCGGTTCTACGGCCGCTGAGGCTTCATATAAGAGGACACCTGAAAGTTTTACAGGCTGACCTTCGAGAACCTTGACTGTGCGGAGAAGGGACAACAGTGCGTAAAACACTGCGAGACAGAGGGAGTTCAAGTGATCTTTCGACTTAAAACGTGAATTAACTTGCTGATAAGCAGAACATTGACAATCCATGAATACAACATGAGCAGTATGATGAAAGCGTGGGCTTCTCCCAAGACCTTTGGATATCCATATCCTGTAATCAGAATCAGTGCATTGCCGAGTGCGTCCGCGTTCGAATATGAATGATGGTGAAATGAGCTGGGATACAAATAGGAAATATACATTAACGTAACAGCTTCCGAAAAGATGAGTGAGACCAAGGATGTAAATCCATAAATAAAGATGCCAAGTATTGTTTTTATGCGACGTTTATAGGTAAAATCAAAAAGCATTAGCCCTGACACAAAAAGGAAGAAAACAGATACTATAGAGTTGAATATCAGATAGTGCGGCTTTGTAAAGAACAGCGTTCCTGCTTCACTACACAGAACCACCACGATGATGAGTACGTGAACGGTATTTCTCCAGTTCAATCAACGACCTCCACGTATGTACAGTATACCGACGTCCCTGTCCTCTGCACGTTCAAGTAAATATCCCGTTTTGCGTTTATGGAAACGACTCAAAGATGATGTCACTTTATCTTTTCCTCTTCAATGTTTTTACATACGGTCCAAAGGCATCCACAGACGTGAATCGAGGCTACCACATGGTGCCGGCAGTTGACTTCGTTGCACCAGCACTGTGTTGTGCCCCATGGCAAAGCCATGGGGACCTTTGTCTGACTCAAGCAGCGATTAGGTACGAGGAAAATAACTGAGTGAAAATTCATACTGTTCATTTGACATTTCGGGTATTAATGTTAACATAAAACTATGTTCACAAGCCATCGTGGTATGTATAACATACTGAGCCGTTCTTTTCGCGCTTCATTATGTGGGGCAGAATTGAACGGCTTTATATTTATACAAAATGAACAAATATTGTTCTCAATTAACACAACAGGAGGAATTCTTTTGAATCAAGGTACAGTAAAGTGGTTTAACTCAGAAAAAGGCTTTGGATTCATTGCAGTTGAAGGCGGAGAAGATGTATTTGTACACTTCAGCGCAATACAAGGCGACGGCTACAAGTCCCTTGAAGAAGGTCAACGTGTAACGTTTGATATTGTTCAGGGACAAAAAGGCGCACAGGCAGCGAATGTAGCATAAGTAAGCAAGTCATCATGAACAGACGGGACCGTCCCTTTAGACATTATTTTGATATCTTTAGGGAGGTCCCTTTCATGTGCCTCGTCTCTTTTGAAGCCTTGAGTGCATCGACTTACAGCAGACACAGAGGAGGTATCTTAGTGAGTTACTTTAACAATAGGAGAAAGCCATCTTCTGAATACGTGTACGCTGACACCGTGATCTGGCAGTGTTCGAGGTGTAATTGTTGGTCCAGAAAAGAGTTTATTTACGTTGATGACCCAAGTTGCCCTATGTGTAAAAGTAAGATGAATCAAGAAGCAAAATTGATTCGTGTAGACTAACATACATTGGCTGATAAGATTTCACTGTTATGCTAAATCAATTTGGGTCTTTTGCTTGCATATCCTACTTCCCCTTCTGAATATCCCTAGGTCAAAATATTAGGAAGCACGGTTATTTTACAAAAAAAGAGAGGAAGATGATTATAAATAAACACCAAGAGCGTGACAATTGGAATAAAGATATTGCTCGTTTTCAAAAAGCGGACACAAGGAAGAGTTTGTGGCAACTTGTCAATACCATCGTACCTTTTTTGGGACTGTGGTGGCTAGCTTATCTGAGTCTGTCTGTTTCAATCTGGATTACGATGGGCCTCGTCGTTTTGACCTCTGGATTCTTTATGCGGATCTTTATCATATTTCATGACTGTTGCCACCATTCTTTCTTTAAGAGTCGAAAGGCGAATGAGATTGTCGGGATCATAACGGGTGTCCTGACCTTTTTTCCGTATCACCAGTGGAAGTATGAACATTCGGTTCATCACGCAACCAGTGGTAATTTGACACGAAGAGGTACGGGCGATATGTGGACGATGACAGTGAATGAGTATACGGAAGCACCCCCGTTTCTGCGAATAGTTTATCGACTTTATCGAAATCCCTTTGTGATGTTCGGATTGGGACCACTTCACCTGTTTCTGAATCAATACAGGTTTAACAGGAAAGGAGCCGGAAGGAAGGAACGTATTAACACTCATGTAACTACTTTTACGCTCGCTGGAATCTTAGGTGTTCTTTGCTTGATATTGGGTTGGAAAGGTGTGCTTCTCGTCGAAGGACCAATTCTTTACCTATCAGGCATGATAGGTATCTGGTTGTTTTATGTCCAACACCAATTTGAACACACATATTTTGAGAAGGCAGAGAATTGGAGCTATGTTAGTGCAGCCCTACAAGGTAGTTCCTTCTATAAATTGCCGAAAGTATTGCAATGGATGACAGGAAATATCGGGTTTCATCACGTTCACCATTTAGGACCCAGAGTACCGAATTACAGTCTGCAGCATGCTCACGAAAACCTCCAATTTCTACAAAATGTCCCGGGTGTTAGCTTGCTTTCTAGTTTACGTTCCCTCCGTTACCGTCTTTGGGACGAGAATAACAATAGGTTTGTGGGATTCAAGGAGATTGAAAGAGCTAATCCTAATACGAAAGCAAATCTCGCTTTCAAAACTGCCTTGTTAATTCGTACGCTGCTAAAAAAGTCCAAAATTCAGCACTGACAAATAGATTAACCATCCTTGTGAAGGGTTAGTTCTTTAGTACGTTTTCTAGGTATTAGAGTCGACCTCCACAGAAGAAGGATGTTACTGCTGGAGCATAAAGTCCAAAGTGTGACGGTGTAAGCTGTCCCAAAAGTGATTATGTTCAACAGGGTGCGATACAAAAGCGGACACCATTAGTATGTCCGCTCGGCAGCAGAAATGTAATCTCAGTACTTGTTCACTGGTTATTTACCCACTCGATTTGCATAATCCGTCGGATAACGGTCTCCCGAAATCTCAATTTTGGAAAGTGCCTCATTTAAATCGCTAAGTTCTTCGGAAGACAGTACAATGTCCGTCGACCCGATATTTTGTTCCAGGCGTTCCATTTTACGCGTTCCGGGAATTGGAACAATCCATGGCTTTTGCGCAAGCACCCACGCGAGTGCGATTTGAGCAGGTGTGGCGTTTTTCGCCACAGCAATTTTCTTTACCAAGTCGACTAACACCTGATTTGCCTCGATATTCTCCGGCTTAAAGCGCGGCACAATGCTACGGAAGTCGGAATTGGCGAATGTTGCATTCTTATCAATTGTACCGGTAAGGAAACCTTTGCCGAGTGGACTGAACGGAACAAATCCAATTCCTAGCTCCTCAAGAGTCGGTAACAGTTCTTCCTCCGGATTTCTCCACATCATTGAGTATTCGCTTTGAATCGCCGTCACTGGAAGAACAGCGTGTGCACGACGAATCGTTTGCACCCCTGCCTCGGAAAGCCCCCAGTGCTTAATCTTGCCTTCTTGTACGAGATTCTGTACTGTTCCCGCAACTTCTTCAATAGGTACAGTTGGGTCGACACGATGTTGATAATATAGGTCAATAGCTTCGACATTCAGGCGCTTAAGGGACCCTTCGACGGATTGACGAATGCGATCTGGCTTGCTGTCCAGTACCTGCTTGCCCTCTACCATTTGGATGCCAAATTTGGTCGCGATGACTACCTGATCCTTGAAAGGTGTGAGGGCTTCTCCAACGAGTTCCTCATTCACATATGGTCCGTAAACTTCGGCAGTGTCGAAGAAGGTAACACCGCGATCAACCGCTGCATGAATCAACGATATCATTTGCTTCTTATCTGATGCTGGACCATACCCATGACTCATTCCCATGCAACCAAGACCCATAGCAGAAACTTCAAGTCCGCTCTTTCCTAACGTACGCGTTTGCATATTTTTCACCTTTTCCTTTAGATATCAAGTTTACGGCTACCGATCCATTTCACAATTTCCGGGTCAGTATGTGAAAAGAACAAACTTTGCTTCGTGTCTAGTATGGCGATTGCTTCCATGTCCGCTTGACTTAATTCAAAATCAAAGATGTTAAAGTTCTCGACGATCCGTTCTTTATGAACGGATTTCGGAATCACAACGACATTGCGTTGCGTCAACCAACGTAGAATGACTTGAGCAACGGATTTGTTGTGCTTTTCAGCAATAGATGTCAAAACCTCGTTCTGAAACATGTTGTTTCTACCCTCAGCAAAAGGAGCCCAGGACTCAATCTGCACTTTGTACTCTTTCATCAATTCTGCACTTTGGATTTGCTGGCAGAATGGATGTGTTTCAACCTGATTGACAGCTGGGACGACTTCGTTATGCAGGATTAAATCGAGCAGACGGTCCACGGCAAAGTTACTTACACCAATGGCTCGGATCTTTCCCTCTCGATATAACTCCTCCATAGCACGCCATGATCCATGTACATCACCAAACGGTTGATGGATGAGATACAAATCCAGACAATTCAATTGCAATCTTTTCAGGGATTTTTCAACAGCTTGCTTCGTGCGCTCGTAACCCGTATCTTCAACCCAAAGTTTGGTGGTGATAAATAGTTCCTCTCTAGGGACACCGCACCGTTTAACGGCTCTGCCAACCGCCTCTTCATTCAGATACGAGGCAGCTGTATCGATGAGACGATAGCCTGTAGAAATGGCATCGTAGACACTTTGTTCACACTGCTCGGCATCTTTAATCTGATAAACCCCAAAGCCCAGGATCGGCATCCGGGCACCATTGTTCAAAATCACGTTTTGCACACCCATTCCTCCCATCCTTCGTATCACCGTTTATCATTATTGACCAAGTAGACCCACCACCGTTATCCCATTCTTCTCAAATCATTGCCTAATCCTCTCACTGTCGTTAAACACCAGACGAGTCTGGACTATAATTGTAACTATCAAGGATTAAGAAGAGAAATGAGGCGAATTCATGTCTGAACAAATAGAAAAACAGCAGGATGTTCTTGCCAAACTCATTGAGCGTCATACAAAGGAGGACGGCGTTCATGACACGACAATACCTTCTTTATTCTTTATCCGTCACTCAAATTTAATTGGACCAACTTACGGGGTTTACGAGCCTTCTTTTTGTATCGTGGTTCAAGGAACAAAGGAGGTTTGGCTGGGGCAAGAGCGCTTTCGGTACAGCCCTACAGATTACCTCGTCGCATCTGTGAACCTGCCAGTCACTGCTCAGGTCACAGAAGCCTCTGCCGACTTACCGTATTTGGGTTTTAAACTCAAATTTACACCAGAACAAATCTTAGAAGTTCTGAGTGAATCCAAAGTTCACATTGAGCCGCACAAAACTTCGAAACGTGGTATGTATGTTAGCCAGATGGAGCCATCGTTACTAGATGCCGTACTGAGATTAGTACGTCTAATAGACACTCCTGAGGATGTCTCGTTTCTCAGTCCTATATTCACGAAAGAAATTCTCTATCGGATTCTACAAGGACAGCACGGAATTACACTCGAACAAATTGCGATTGAAGGAAGCTCCGCTTATCGAATAAAAAACGCGATCGAACACATCGTGAATCATTTTGACCGGTCTGTCCGAATTGAGGAACTTGCACACATGGTGAACATGAGTGTTGCCTCGCTCCATAGACACTTCAAAGAGGTAACTACAATGAGCCCAATTCAATTTCAAAAACAACTGAGACTCCAGGAAGCCCGGCGCTTGTTGTTATCTAAGTCGACAGATGCCACTGATGTCGCGTTTAGGGTTGGCTATGAAAGCCCTTCGCAATTCAGCCGTGAATATTCTCGTATGTTTGGCTTACCACCTAGAGAGGATGTAATGACTTTGAGGGAGCATAATGACAAAACAAGAGAAGCCTGCCCCAATGGTTACAGGTTCACTGGCGGATGAAACTTCCGTGGCCGAAGGTGGGTGGTCACTATTAGATTACACGACAGGCTGTCGCCTCGGCAGCCTTGAAATCTTTCTGAGGTTTTATTGATTATCCTATTATTCTAGTGGAAAACTGACCTCCTTCTGTCGTTAAGCTGCCCTTTCGTACCGTTAGCATATCACAACTAAAATGAATAAATATTCCTTTTGCTGTTGAGTACTATCTAGCACTGCTTCAAGTTAGTCCTCCACACAGGAGCGACACAAAAAGGGAGCCCCGCAAGGCCCCCAACACATTCCATGCAACTGTATCCCTGCTTGCCGCATTTCTGCGAATGAAGCTTTAACTACCATAAAAAGGCCAGCGCGAATATCCATGCAAACGCCAGCCACACTATACCTCATGTTGACCGACGATAAAGAGCAGCTGAGAACCTAAAGCAACATATGAGCCTAACTAGCAGATCCGGCCCAAGTTTATTCTGACTTTCTAATCCAACTTGCGTTCCTACCTCGTATCCCTATAATGCATCTTCTGCTTACCTGAAGTCCACTCCTGCGTCATCGCCCCCCCTAGTTTGTTCTGTAAATTTTCCCAATAAAATTTAGGGAGTGCAGATAGATTTTCTGTGAAATGCCCTCATTTTATAATGACAAATGACAAGAGATGAGTCCCTAAGCGAAATCTCATCTCTTGTCTCATGATGTATTTATTATTTTTGCGGCATATGATTATTCAAGGGCCTCTTTACGCCCCGCCACCTCAATTAGGACGTCTTGACGGGAAAATCCGCTCAAGAGGCATTCCCCGCTCCAGCAGCACCTATCTAGGTCGAATAGAGGTGGCAGGCAACCATGCGGCCGTTGCCGTAATCCCGTAACTGCGGCCGTTCACTTCGGCACACGTCTATTACCTTGGGGCAGCGAGTGTGGAACGAGCACCCCTGTGGTGGATTGGCGGGGCTGGGTACATCTCCCGCTAGAATGATGCGTTCGCGACGACCTTTCCGTTTCGGCTCCGGTGCAGCGGAGAGCAGTGCTTGAGTATAGGGGTGAAGGGGGTGGGAGTATATGTCTCCCTTACTTGCCAGTTCTACAATGTGGCCGAGGTACATGACGCCAACCCGCTCGCTGATATGCTTTACGACCGCTAGATTATGTGAAATGAAGATGTATGACAGGTTAAACTCTCGTCTCAAGTCCACCATAAGGTTTAGGATCTGAGATTGAATAGACACGTCCAGTGCTGAGACAGCCTCATCGGCAACAATCAGTTGCGGATTTAACGCCAATGCACGCGCAATTCCAACGCGTTGCCTCTGCCCACCAGAAAACTCGTGAGGGTAACGGAGACGGTCATCACCGCGCAGCCCCACTGTCTCCAGTAAGTGCACAACCCTCTCCACGGCCTGCTTCCGGTTAGTGACCCGATTCGCAATCAAGGGTTCCATAATAATTTCCTCTACCGCCATCTTAGGATCCAGTGAGGCGTACGGATCCTGAAAAACCATCTGAAACTGGGACCGGACAGAACGAAGTGCATTTCCGGACATCTTGGTGATATCCTTCCCATCAAAGACAATGCGACCAGCGGTGGGCTCGAGCACTCGCATAACCACCCTGCCCATTGTGGACTTGCCACAACCCGATTCCCCTACCAGTCCTAGGGTCTCTCCTCGCCGGATAGAAAATGAAACGTCGTCCACAGCCTTAACATATCCTACGGTACGACGCAATACGCCAGCGGTAACAGGAAAATACTTTTTCAGGTTCTGGACTTCAAGCAATGTTTCCATCACGTCACACTTCCTCTCTTGTGCTCGATCTACGCTCACCTTCAATGCGACTCTCTATCTCTACCACGTCACATCTCACTAGGTGACCGGGACGAAGTTCACGTAACGCTGGCATCTCTTCTCGACACGAGGGCACCGCCAATGGGCATCGTTCTGCAAATCGACACCCTTGTGGAAACGAAGCCGCACTTGGCACCATCCCTGTGATGGCATGAAGGGTCTCTTGTTCCTCAGCCAACGATGGCATAGAATCCATCAAAGCTTGGGTGTAGGGATGAAGGGGTGTTTCAAACAGATCATCTGCATTTACGGATTCCACAACTTGACCAGCGTACATGACGACAACGTGATCGGCCATATCAGCAACGACTCCTAAGTCATGTGTGATAAGAATGATAGCCGTGTGGAAGTCGTCTCGCATCTTCTTCATCAAATCGAGCACCTGCGCCTGAATCGTCACATCAAGCGCCGTAGTTGGCTCATCCGCAATCAGAAGTCGTGGCTCACAAACCATTGCCATGGCAATCATGACGCGCTGCCGCAGGCCTCCGGATAACTGGTGTGGGTATTCCTTAACAATTTCGGAAGCTCTCGGTACACCTACAAACCGAAGCATATCGATGGACTTCGCCAAGGCTTGCCGCTTGGTCATCCCACGGTGTCGAATCAGAACCTCTGTAATTTGTCGACCAATGGTTAACACCGGATTTAATGCGGTCATAGGTTCCTGAAAGATCATGGACATCTCGTTACCACGAACATCCGTCATCTCGTTTTCTGATAGTTTGAGCAGATTGCGCCCAGTAAGGGTAATCTCGCCGGACACAATTTTACCGCGAGGTTGAGGAACCAGCCGCATGATGGACAATGATGCCATGCTCTTACCGCAGCCGGACTCCCCCACGATGCAGACGATCTGACCGGAATCAACATCGAGATCGATTCCGTCGACGGCTCTGACCTCAGTCTGTTTGGTAACGAAGTAAGTCTTCAGACCTCTAATTTCAAGCAACGATCCCAAAATGAGCCATCTCCCTTTCGCCCCCTGCAGGGCACCTCTTATGATGTTGCCCTGACACTTGGGGTCGTCCTTAGGTTCCCAGTTCCTATCCTGCAACGGTCAGGTACTTGAAAACAGTTCATATCAGCATCGCCAATCTAATTCCGATAAGTACTCCAGCCGAGGCACGTCTCAACCAAGAGTGATACCCCAAAACCCGTCGCGCCAACGCCCGACTGTTTGCCGTCGGTGTAAGCCATTCCGGCAATGTCTACATGAACCCAAGGCTCTCCGTGGGCGAAGTGCCCAACGAATAGGCCCGCTGTGATGGTTCCGGCAGGTCGGCCGGCACTATTCTTCATGTCCGCAATGCCGCTGTGATTCAACTCCATATATTCCGGGTCATTTGGAAGAATCCAAACGGGCTCCATGGAGACATTTGCTGCATGATCTACGACGGAAGCCCACGACTCGTTGTTATGCACAACCCCGGCCCGAATACCTCCCAAAGATACGACATTCGCTCCCGTCAAGGTTGCCATGTCCACCAGGTGCGTAGCGCCTTCCCGCAGTGCGACTGTGAGTGCATCTCCGAGCGCCAGACGCCCTTCTGCGTCTGTAGAGATAACTTCGACTGTTGTCCCGTCCAGCATGGTCAAGACATCTCCCGGGCGAAAGGCGTCCGCACCGGTCATGTTCTCCGCCAATGGAATTACGGCCATTACGTTGGCTTGCAGATCCAGTTCCGCCACAACCCGTAGCGCAGCTGCCACAGCGGCAGCGCCGCCCATATCCACCTTCATGCGCTTCATTGCCTCGGCAGGTTTCAGTGAAAGTCCGCCACTGTCAAACGTGATGCCCTTCCCGACCAGGCCAAGATAGGGCTTGTCACCACTCCCGTTGTATTTTCCAATCAACATGGCGGACGGATGAGCGCTGCCTTGACCAACGGCTAGGATGCCTCCCGCTTTAATCCGCTGCAGTTCGGATTCATCCATAATCGACCAGGTAATTTTCTCGGACGAGCCCTCCATAAACTGCTGGGCCAGTTCCGCTGGGGGCTTCAAATTGGAAGGCTGGTTCACCCAATCTCGTGCCAGGGACTGCCCTTTGGCAATCTCCACACATTTATGAAAGTGTGTTTCCGTCGTGCCTTCCAGATTAAAGTACAGTTTTGTGGAAGTATCCACTCGAGCCTCCACCTGAGCAACGCTGATTTTGAACTCGTATAAACCTGTACCCAAGCCCCAAACTGCCGACGCCATTCTCTCCGGAGGAAAATGCGATGACCACACCAGGATACGATCCGCTTCCAGTTCTCGAACGATATGTCCTGCCTTAGCCCAAGTCCGCTGTGTTTCTCTCTGTGATCCGAAATCGTTCACCAACACGACCTTGTCTGAAGTACCGGGTATATACCACAGCATTGCAGAGCCTTGCTTGAGCGAAGGCTCCAGAAAGCGACTGTCCTTCATCACACTCTCCATAAAACTCTGGAGCCTGTCCACCGGAACAATATATGCATTGGGTTGTTCGTTATTGGAATCCCAAATCTTCCAACTGATTGGGCTCATCCTTCATCCTCCTTGTATCACTAATATTTCACACGCGGGTCAACAACTCCATACACAATATCGGCCAGCAGGTTGCCTAAAATAGTCAGGAAACCGACCATAATCACGATCCCCAGAAGCACAGGATAATCGCGGGCTTGGGCCGCATTCCAAAAGAGCAGCCCCATCCCAGGATAATTGAAAATCATTTCAATGATTAGGGCGCCACCGAACAGCGCTGGCAAGGACATTCCTGCCAAGGTAATCAGAGGCAAAAGGGAGTTTTTTAACGCATGTCGCATCAAGATGGTTCGCTTACGCAGCCCCTTTGCGTGCGCGGTTCGAATGTAGTCCTGAACCAGTGTTTCCATCATCCGTGACCGTACATAGCGGCTCCAATTCGGGATGGTGGCAACAATCAGAACGACAGCAGGTAGAATCATATGTCGCAAATAATCGCCGAAGGTAGGATGGATGGCGAACGGATCGGACAAACCACCTGCCGGCAAAAGGTGTAAGCCAATGGCAAACACGGAAATGACAATCATGCCGAGCCAAAAAGTTGGCATGGAATACAGTAAGTAGGTCACAACAGTCAGTGCATGATCCGTTGGGCTGTCTCTGCGTACGGCCTGAAACACGCCAATGAGTATGGCCAGAATGTGCGACAGTATGATAGCCGTCAACACGAGTACCAGTGTTCTGGGAAGATTCAGTGCAATGAGACTCGATACGGTCTCATGATACGAATAAGCGTAGCCGAGGTTGCCGTGCAATAGTTTAACAAACCACAACCAATACTGGACGTAAAGCGGCTTATTAAGACCGAGAGATTGGTTGATTTGTGCAATCAACTGCGGGGTGGCACGGTCTCCAAGCATCACTGCTGCTGGACCGCCAGGCACAATGTGCAACAACAGAAAGCTTAAAACAGTGATTCCAAGGATGGTAGGAACCGCCTGAAGTACACGGTAGACAATAAAGCGAATCACACGAATTCCTCCCTATTTCTTGCTATCGAGACGTTCATCAAGTGCCACGCGTAACGCGTCACCAATAAAGTTGATGGAGAGAACCGTCAACAAAATGGCCAATCCCGGCGGGTATACCAGCCACCAGGTGTTATCTGGGAGGTATGACATTGAATTCGCCAACATGGCTCCCCAGTTTGGTGCCGGTGGAGGTAGTCCAAGACCAAGAAAGCTTAATCCTGCGACCAGCAACACGGCGTCTGCCACCATGAATGTAGCAGCAACCAGGATGGTGCCAAAGGTATTTGGAACAAAGTGTCTCAAAATAATCCTCAATCTGGATGCGCCCGCGATACGCGCCGCCTCAACAAACGGCTCATTTTTCAGGGACAGTACTTCCCCTCGGACTAATCGACTGATACCGTGCCATGATGTCAGCGATATCAACACGACGAGTAAAACAGCACTCGGCCTCACGACGGAATCCAAAAAAATCAAAAGGAATAGGTTCGGTATTGCTCGCAGTAAATCGATAATGCGCATCAATACGATATCCAACCAGCCTCCGTAGAACCCAGATACCATGCCATAAATGACCCCAACGACCATTGCTGCTGCCGCCGCGGTAAAACCAACCTCCAGCGATGTTTGACCGCCTAGCATCAGACGCGCCAGCTCATTGCGTCCCAAGTTGTTTGTACCCAGCGGAAAAGACGGAGTTGGCGAATGTAAAATGACCTGCAGATGGGTATCGTATGGACTCGCCGGGTATACGAGTGGTCCGACAAAGCAGAGGAGAATTAAGAACACCAAGCCAAAGCTCCCAACTTTGGCCAATCTGTTCCGCCAGAAGATCCGCAACACCCTTGTCCATCGGGACATATGAACTCGCGTCATCGACGAGTGTAATTCTGTTGAAATGTCGTTGCGCACTTGTATAGACATCTTCATCCTGTCAAGCCCCTTCAATTGGCAAATGATCTGCAAACCAACTCAGAATGTGATGAAATCTGTCCAGTCGGTGAGAAGGTGTTCCATTCCGTGGCAGTCCGTGATTTTCACCAGGAAAGCGAACAAACTTGACTTCCTTTCTCTGTAATTTCAAAGCAACAAACAATTGCTCTCCCTGCTCGATGGATACTCGCAGGTCGTTCTCGCTGTGGATAATCAAAAGCGGAGTGGTCATGCTCTGCGTATATGAAATAGGAGAGCGTTCCATATAGAATTCGGGATCTTCCTGTGCCGAAAAACCGTAAACGAGACGATGGTTCGATCCGGCCAGGTCACTGGATCCGCTCATGGAGTACAAGTTATTGGGCGCCGCTTCGGAACAAGCTGCGCAAAATCGGTCGGTATGCCCTACGGCCCAACTAGTCATATAGCCACCATAGCTGCCTCCCGTCACAATTAACCGTGTCGAATCCACGAATTCAAACTGCTCAATGGCTGCGTCTGTGCAACCCATGAGGTCCTCATAGTCCGTAATCCCCCGATTCCGGCCCAGAGCGCGTGCCCATTCCTCGGAGTAACCCGAACTCCCGCGCGGATTTGCAAAAAAGACAGCGTAGCCCGACGCACAAAGCAGTTGTAACTCATGGTTGAACCCATACCCAAACTGGGCGTAAGGCCCCCCGTGAATTTTCAACACTCCCGGGTAGCGTTCTTGTTCATGAAATGGCTGAGGGAGCATCATCCAGCATGGCACTGAGGTGCCGTCTTTGCTCTCACCCACAAAAGCCTCCATGTCACTGAACTGCACTTCGTCACACCAATCATCGTGAAAATGCGTGACTTGTTCGAAAGATGGCGAGTCAGCACCAATGTACAACTCAGGGGGTCGTGTAGGAGACGATTGGACACCCGCAATAAGGCCGCTTCGAGATATGTCAAATGACGTAATCTGCGAAGGTGTGTTTCTGTCGCCGCCGATTGTGCCATCATTTATGCTGCTATAGAGCAAGGCAACACGCCCTTCGTCCTCAAACAGGGCCCATATTTTTTCTCCCTCTGCAGACCAAACGAGCCGACTGCCGCTAACAGTAGTTCTGTCAAACGCCGGAGATAGCAGCTCTGGATCTCCTTCAGAAGTTGCCACCCTGTGGATGTGTCGGTGGTTCGGCATACTATCGATCCGCTCTGTCCCCACGTAAGCAATCCAACTTCCGTCGGGGGACCAGGTGGGCGATTTGACTGCTCCCTGTGTTCGCGTAAGTTGCCGAACAATCCCTTTCTGAGGGCTGACAACAAAGAGGTCAGAAGCAAGGTCAAACTGTCGATTTTCATGACGTCTGGAGACAAAAGCAATCCACTCCCCGTCCGGTGACCAGGCGGGATCGGTGTCGTCGGCATCCCCAGCGGTCAGCGGGGTGATTTCTGCTGTACGAACATCGAGCAAAAGCAGGTGATGTTGCTGATTGTAGGTAAAACCCTTGCCGTTGAACTTATACTGAATAGTGTCAATCACGCGCGCACTCTCCGTCGACGGTTGTTGTCCGGCAACGGGCTGTGAGACCTTCGCACACAGGACGACGGACTTCCCGTCTGGAGACCACTGATACGACGCCACGTCATAAGCTGCGTCGCTCAGTACGCGAGCCTCTCCACCACATCTGGGAAGCACAAAAAATTGTTGTACATTTTCATCTCGTTTAGACAGGAATCCCAAGTAACGCCCATCGGGAGACCACTGTGGTGAATGGCTCGGATACTCAGACGATGTCCAAGGAGCCAACTCTTCACTTTCAACGTCGTACACGTAAATCTGTGTTTGATAGCCGTCAATCTGTTCCACCGCCCGGCGGACTGAGAACGCGACATGCTTACCTGAATCGTCAATGGTCACTTCACTGATGTGATACAGACGAAAAATGTCTGTGTCCACGACCCCTCGTTTGTTGTTCACGACTTTCACCTGCCTCTACTTTCCGCTGACGGTCCAATACTGCGGAGAAATCTGGTTCGTGAAGGTATTCCCGTACTTTACGGCGCCATGTACATTCTTCGACACTTCCGTGAGCGCGTCGGGAACGGGCATCCAGAGATTCGGGAGTTGTTGCGCCGCATACATCTGATACGCATCCAACGCCTTTTGAGATTCAGCCGTCGTGGCATGCGGCTGGTGCGTCTGGTTCACCAGTTGATTCATCTTCGGGTCTGAGTACCCGTAGAAATTGTAGCCTCCCGTGCTCGAAAACATCCCGCCGCCTGTAGGATAAGTGCCACCATAGCTCCATCCGAGCCCAGTCTGAATATCCCATTTTGCCGGACTGTGATGATAGTGGAGCATGGTTGCAAACGGAAGCGGTTGAAGTTTTATCTGAATGCCTTCTTTACCCCAATCCTGTTGCAGCAACTGAGCCATGGCCTGAGTCGACGTGTTTCCAGCGGGGTATTGCACGTTAAAGCTAAGCTTTACACCCTTACTGTTTTGCATGACGCCGCCAACCTCGTGCCACCCATTCTGCTGCAGAAGCTTCTTACCAGCCGCAGGATTAAACTGATATACCGGCGTTTTAAGCTTGGGATCCAAGAATGTGGCTGGATTGAGCGGAATGGGACCCGTTCCGGGGGTGCCAAGACCATCATAGATATCCTTGATGATGGACTTTTGGTCAATGCCCATCTGCAGTGCTTTGCGAACCGCAAGTTGCTTCATCGCCGAACCTACCGTCGGACTCTTAAAGTTCAGCATCGTCCGGTCAATGACAAACCGCTTCGTCTCTACGAATTTGTCTTGTGTCAGTTGTTTTCTACTGCTATACATGGAGAGCGGCAGGTAGCCTACTTGCACGGTACCTGTCTTCAGTGCATTCACTTCAGCAGAGTTCGACGTCTCATAGGCCAAAACAAAGCGACTGATGCTTGCCTTGTGACCGTCATACTTCGGATTGGGAACAAACGTCCAAGCAACGTTCCGCTTCGCTGACTTCAAAATGAATGGGCCGTCTATCACCTTGAAGAAGGATGCATTGTTCCCATTCGAAGCCAAGTAACTCAATTCTTTGTTCAAATTCGTAGGATATTTATCCCACGCGGCTTTAGGAAGCGGAGTAAAGTCAGACAGTCCGTTGTATTCAAACCACAGCTGGTTTACAGGTTTCTTCAGTGTGACTTGAAACTCATGGGTTCCTAGCACCTTGAAACCCTGAATCATGGCAGGTATACCGCCTGACCCCGCCCCGGCATAAGGCCATGGCCTAGGTGCCGTCGGCGCAGATGCCGCTTTAATCAAGTTCCACGTAAACGCAACATCTGACGCAGTCACCGGCGTTCCATTCGACCACTTCCACTTTGGATTCATTTTGACTGTATAGACAGTCCCCTTTGAATTCCAACTGACATTACTTGCAATACTGCGCGAATAGTCGATCTTTCCGCTGGCGTTAAGATGGAACAAACCTTTGTACATGAGGGACGCAGCCCAGGCATCGTATAGGCTGTTGTACGCGACGGGGCGGAGTGGAAGATACCAGTTGATGGACACGAGCGGACCAAGAGCCTGCACGACCGTTCCTCCATGACTGCTTGTGCTCGAAGAAGATGAAGAAGTACTTGCATTTGCGTTCGACGTGTTAGCGGCGCTCGCCGTGTGTGTTTTGGAGCCACACCCGCTCAGCGACCCAACCAGAACAATTCCCATAAAAATGCCCACACGCCTTTTGTACACCGAATAACGTTTCACAGGCTAACAATCCTCCCTTTTGACGACACTGCAACAGCGTGGCCGAAGCCTCCTCTACTGCCACTTAACCCTTTATATAAGTCGTATTATTCAGATTATTAGCCTCACATTATCAAGCCACATAGTGAGCCGCAACGAATTTTGGTAAGGTGACGAACAAAGACGAAAACGGCACACTATACCCAGCACACGATTTGTCAGGGTTTCACGTCAGTAGAGTACCTCGCGGGACCAGTCCCCAGACACCGGAAAATCAGATGGCGCTGGCAGACTGAGCCTTCTTGCAGCGTATTGAACGTATTCCCCCTTGACGAAAGTATGAATGTCGGAAGACATACAATTCAAACCCGTTTCACACAGTCCATTCAGGGTGGCTATATCTCGCTCATAGATCGACGCATCCCATCTCACTCTTTGTAGAACACTCAGTGCGATTGCAAGTGGAAGTCTCGTAGCCTTAGCGATGACTTGTGCTGCGCGTTGTGGCATCTCCCGAATGATTCTGTGGGCTTTCAGATGAGCTCGGAGGTATGCGACCACATGGGCTTCATGACGTCGGCACCAGTTCTCATCGGCCACAACGCTTGTGAGGTAATCATCACCGAGTCCATCGTCAAACAAAACACGACCATGTTGATTGAACGTCATGAGACTCAGATACGGTTCCCACATCATGCTCGCTTGAACTTGTCCACGAATGAGGTTTCGCATACTCGCGTGCATCTCTTGGTGAAGGACGTTCACTTCAGGCAACTTCATCGATAGAAGCAACTTGTTGAGTCTGTAGCCCGCGCTTGTATTGGGCACCGTAGCAACGGAGGCTTTGATAATCTCGTTCGGTTTCATCAGCTTTGACTGGATTTCAGTCACCAGTGAGATTCCCTTGCCCCCTTTGCTCTTCCCATCAAAAGCAATCAAAATCGGGCGGAATTTGGGAAGTATTTTCCTTAAATCCGCAGCAAGAACAGTCGGATAGTCTCCCAGAGACGCGATTTGAATCTTTCCTGCAATCATCCCCTCCACAAGTTGCAATCCGTTTGACGCATTGTGCCAACGGACCACATGGTTTGAAGCTGGGCGTATCGACTGCAATTCGTCCTCCAGCAGATGCAACTCTTTGATTACCAACGCACTCCACATATGCGCCGTACCGCGTTGGTATCCAATTGTAATAATCTCTTGCTCGGATGGATCCCCTGCTGTTTGCTCTGTCACTACGGTGTGTTGGCGGACCCACGTCTCTAAAATATTCCGGTCAAAAAACACTTCTTTGCCAATCTTCACATACGGGAGGTTGCGGTACTTACGCCATCTATCCAAAGTGGAACGACTGACCTCGAGTAGATCCATTGCTTCCTGTACGGTCATCATATTTAACCGCTTATGTTCCATATTCGGCACCTCCGTAGTCCGCAGCACCATGTGTCGTTTGTCCATCCTCTCACCATATACCAATAATGTATGATATTAGATTTTGTCGTCTTTGTTCGTTGTTTAATTGTTTTCTTAGTAGATTGCAGATATTGTATTAGATGTTCAATTATTCGGATGATTCCGTTGATTATGCATACTAAATATTAGAAAGGTATGACTATCCTGAGAATAGGACTTCGAATTTGCCGACGACATACGTCTACACCCGATAAGGATCCGTCACGCTACCGGACAAAGGTACTCTTAACCGGGGGCTTCGGCGGACTGTTCGGCGCTTTGTTAGGGATTGGCGGGTCCTTTCTCGTTATCCCCATCCTGTCAGGTCCGTTGCGGATTGCTCCCAAGCAAGCACACTCGTCTGCCCTACCTGTAGCATTCGTTGGTGGGCTGTCGTCACTGTTCTTCTATCTGTCCGCCGTCCACATGCATTGGTTCACCACTGGGACGGTCATCATCAGCAGTTTGTGCGGGGTGCTGTTTGGCGCACGTATGATGCGCTTTCTAAACGTCAGAAAACTGGAAACCACGTTTGGATTCATTCTCTGCGGGGTCGCGTTGCTGTACGCTTTTCATCTGAAACCCATCTCGCACACGTCGCTCTCCCAACACTACGTGTTAAGGACAGCAGGCCCACTGCTGCTTGGTCTTCTGGTGGGGCTGGTAAGCGGTGCATTCGGTGCCGGAGGTGGAGCCCTTCTCGTTCCCGGAGCGGTACTGCTGTTTCATTACAATCAACAAGCAGCTCAAAGTCTATCCATCATGACCATCATCCCAACCACATTGCTAGGAAGTTGGGTTCATTTCCGAGAGAAAAACCTGTCTCTCGACATTGTTTTCCCCTTGTCTATAGCGGCTTGCCTAGGCGGCGCAATCGGAGGCATTCTAGCCCTGCATGTCCACACCGTCATCCTTCGCAGCCTACTCATTGTTGCGCTGATTTACATCGGCATATCGAACATAAGAAAATACTGGACATTCGAAAATTAGTCGACAACCCTGTTGTAACACCTTCCTGTCATGCAGCGACTGGAGATGTCGCTTTTCTATGTATCTTACAGAGAAATTGTCGCTTTTCAATATGCAATGTCAGTATTTTTAACAGAATCGTAATCTGCTTTCTACAGCCTATGTCATCCGCTTTTGTTATTCGTAAGCTAACTGAACAACTTTAGAAGCCAATATATCGGTGGAACTAAACACTTTAACGGTTGTCCCAAACGATGACGTCCGTTCAGTACTTGAAAATACAACTGGTAGCTCCGTACATCCCAACAATATACTATCTATACCACGTGCCCACGAGCGAGATGCAATCTCCCTAAGACTGCGACCAAGTCGCGAAAAATCAGTAAGTAGGATATCACCGTTACGCGCGTTTAATGGTGGAGAACCTTTCACCGCCATAATAACTTCCATGATGTCATTTTCAGACTGCGCGTCAGGGTATATCGGTGTAATACCAGCTCGTGCAAAACTATCCTCATAAACACCGAAGGTTCGAGTGGGAGTCGTAGCCATAATCCCAATCTGTCTATACCCAGCAACCGCTATTGCCTCCGTCACTGCGTCTATCAATGAAATCACAGGCACACCTGTTGCTTCCTGAAGTTGGGCAAGGTAAATGCTCGTTGTGCTAGAAGGGAGAACAATCACTTGCGCCCCTGCTTCCACTAATCTCCTACAAACCTCTGTTAGCTTAGGAACTGGGGATTCTCCAGTACCGGACAAGTGCGCAACCCGATTCGGAATCGATGGATCGGAAATAAGAATTACAGGTATGTGCTCTTGGTCATTCGTAGCCGGAGACATCTCGACAACACGTTGATAGAAATGCGCACCAGCAAGTGGGCCTAGCCCCCCAAAAATTCCGACAGTCTGCATTTCTCCCCCTCCAATTTCTCAATCCAACAAAATAATTAGTTTTGTACTAGATGACTGACAACTTAGGTCAATAGCTCCGGGTTTTCTATGAATTTGGTTTAAAGCATTCTTCGTCCCTCAGGCTTCAAGCCTTATTATTAGTCTATTCTGAACAAATGAATGAGTAAAGCAAATTGTTATAGTCTAGTCAATGCGGGCTCAACTCCGCCTCCGTGAGAAAGCTCCATCCACTCCTAGCCATATTGCAAAGTCAGCCTTAATCGTCTCTCGCACCCGTCTGTGTTTCCATCCACGTTTCTGAGAGTGTTCTACATTCGTGCAACTGCAATATTGTGTTCGAGCAAATCATGGCAGCTTCCGTCTTGAGCGCGTATTTATCGTTTAGCTCGGAGGCAGGCTCAGTTTTTGACCACTCTGGTTATAGTAGCTTCCGTTCTGTTCGGCGTAATAGTTGTTCGCAATAACACCCCAGAATGGGCTTCCTCCAGTCGCATACTGAGATACATCAAGGACCACATGGTCGCCTACCTTCGGTGAAAGCGACGGATCACACTGGATGTTCACCACTGAGCCAACCTTAAACGGATAGTTTGGACTGGTTACTGCACTATTGGCACCTTGGATATTTTTGCTGACTTTAAGTTCGAACGAATGACCCTTTACAAAACTGACGACCCCTTGCACTTCGTACATCCTCCCGACATCTTTCCACTGACTACTCCCTGGTGTCTGGTTATTGGTGCGATTCGACGTCGCTTGTGAATTAGCGGCTGGGTTGCTTGTTGTCCCCACCAAGTTCGAGGCACCAGTTGTTTGGGTTGTTGGTGTTTGACTGAAAACGTGTTTATCAATACCGACTCCGATACCAACCGCTACTACTGCGATAGTAGCTACAGCAGCTACACTTGTCGCGAAGGCATTGAAATGTTTTTTGTGCCTAGTCCGAGGCGGTCTCATCGTTTTCATCTTCTGCGAAATGCTTTGCCAGAGTTCATCTTGATCGCTTTGCGTCATGCTGATGTCTGTCAATTCCTTGAACCGATGTGTTACTTCCTTATCATGCGTCATGACTGCGTCACCTCCTGACTTGAGTTGCCTAAAATCTCTCGTATCTTTGCGATGGCTCGCCGATCCATCGTCTTGACGTTCCCTTTTGATGCCCCTCTTTGCATGAACATCGCCTCGAAACGTCCCCCAAGAGCGAAACGCTCGAAGAAAGACTTCTTGCACCACATCCATGGCAAGCGCGTCATCGCGAAGCGTCAGCCGTGCATATCTATAAATGTCATTCGCGTACGTTTGATAAAGCGAATGAATCTCATTTTCGATTTTTTGTGAACTCACCATCTCGACTCCTTTCATATGATTAGACGTAAGCAAGCCCAAAAGGAAACGCTTTGACTTATAGAATTCAAAATTAAAACCGCCTCCCTATTGGAATGGCGGTCTCATATCCCTCGTTGGTTTTGTGATGCAAGGCGCTAACCCTGTGCGCAGTCCTACCCGAGAGTTTAGGAAACATAGCAATGATGAAATCGAATTTTCATACACCCAAGGGTCCTGCTTGCTTTACTCCCAAATCAGTTCTCTTTCTTGTCACTCATTAAGATGAGATTTCTGATCCCAACAACAAGGCATATCATCAAGCCTGTCACAACGATTGTCTCCAGCGTAGGTTGGGAATTTATAATTTCATAATTCTGTGGGGTTTTTATTCTGCTAACAAGAACTTGGCTGCTCATTAGGACAACCGCGAAGACAGCGAAGACTTGCCAGACTTTTGCCAATAGACACGCCAATAAGACCATAGAGATAATGAAGAGCAAACTGGAATACCTTTCTATCAGATTCCCATGGAGATCTGCTACTGCATTAAGCTGCCCGTTAACATTCCTGTAGGTGTTAGTAGATTCGGTTTGTAGAAATAAAGACGCCTCGATACGATGAGTGTGTACTGGGTCGTAGCCCTTAAAAACTCATGTAGGAGGCGTCACTATGAAGTCTAGACTGGTTAATGCTCAAAATCAACGAATTGAACGAATTTCCACTACAACTCTGGTCGTCGGGATTGACATCGCCAAGGAGAAACACGCTGCACAGGCTATCAATTTTAGAGGAATCGTCCTGAACAACAAACCTGTTGTGTTCGCAAATGATCTCTCCGGTTTTGAGCATCTGGGACAGACAATCCGCAAGCTGCAGAAAGCCCACAGCATGGACAACGTCATCATAGGTATGGAAAGCACGGGACATTACTGGTTCAACCTTTCGAACTGGCTTGTGAAGCAAGGCATTGACGTTGTGCTGGTCAATCCCATGACCACAAAACGCAACAAAGAAAACAGGGATAATTCTCCCTCCAAGAACGATCCAAAGGACGCACTCGTCATCGCTGACGTAGTCAGTCGTGGGTACTACACTCCCTTTTCTCCGAAAGAAGAAGCATTTCGCCGGATTCGAGTCGTCGTCACAAATAGAGAGCACTGGGTCGTTGAACGTGGACGCATTGAGAATCGCATTCACCGTTGGCTGGATATCCGTTTCCCTGAATATATACAAGCCTTTGAGGACCTTTTCAGCACTCGTTCTCTAGCGACATTACGTCGGTTCCCTGCTCCTTCAGACATGTTGAAACTCACACCGGAGCGGATGGTGAAAATCTGGGGAGAGTTCATGTCCAGACCCGGTGGCGCACGTGGAACACGTAAAGCCATGGAGCTTCTCCATCTAGCCAGACAGAGTGTTGGAGACACGGTTGCCTTGGAAGAAGACAAATGGGAACTGACGCACCTGGTGGACGAGTATGAAAGGGTCCAGAAAATTGTCGACGAGGCGGACGAGATGATTGAGAAGATACTGCCTGAGATTCCTGGCGCCGATCTCATTCGGTCTGCCGGCGCAACGATTCCTGCAACGGCTGCCATTTTAGCCTTTGGCGGTGATCTAAGTCAGTTGTCACACGGAAACCAATTGCTACGAAAAGCAGGATTGAACTTAGCGGAGCGAACTTCGGGCAAGTACAAGGGTCAAATCAAACTCACAAAGCGGGGAAATTCTCTGCTACGCAAGCACTTGTACTTCACTGTCTTTCACCTGCTGTCATATAACCAAGCGTTTCAAGCCCTGCATGCTCACAACATCGAAGTAAAACGGATGACAAAGATGCAATCCATGATGAAGCTCATCGGGAAGCTGGCTCGAATGCTTGTAGCCATGGTAAGGACAGGAGAAAAATTCAGTCAAGATAAAGCACAATTCTCAATAGCAGCTTAAGTCGTCTACCGCAACCAAACACGTAGGTTGGCTCATTCGCAGGATTTCACAAAGAAAGCACGGAGTACCGAGATTATTGCACTTTAGGGCATAGACCCGTTCCGTTAACGTTGATCGGACTCCACACCTTGGACAGATAGGACGAAGGAATGAAAGGGCATAGACCCATTGAGATATGGGAGTGTGAATCCCGAGGATCTTGTGGAGAGAGTCGTGCAGTAAAGCTATTTATGGAAGATGCTGTGAAATAAGACCGCACCTTTTGTTCCTGCATACTCTCAAGCGGATCTCCCTAGGCGGAATATCTACTTATCCTTACTCCATCCGAAACCAGGTAAATGAAATCCTGCGAATGAGCGAGCATTCGTGAGAAAGACCTTACTCTACGAGGGAGTGCAATTAGCATATCACAACTAAAATGAATAAATATCCCTTTTGATCTTCGAGTCACACTGTTTCCAGTTGACCCTCAATCCACGTATGACACAAAAAGGGAGCCCCGCAAGGCCCCGATTCCATGCAACTGTATCTCTACCTGCCGCATTCCTGCAGATTACGGCCCAACTACCACAAAAAGGCCAGCGCGAATATCCATGCAAACGCCAGCCACCACCACCACCAACCGCCGTACCATCCACCGTAACCTGGATAGCCCCAGCGGCCGTATCCTGCTCTGTAACCGGGGTAGCCATAGCCGCCGCGTCCGTAGCCGCCATAGGTCAAGGCCAAGTCCAACTTTTCCTCATCGCTGCCGTTGCTTTGCTGGTGTGTTGCCAAACCCGCAGGCGCATAACCGCGCGGTACGCGCATCAAAACTCCGCGGTTGTTTACATCCGTCACAATCCCGCGGTGGAGTCCCCACTGAGTCCGAAATTGAACCCATTGGCCCATATTAGACATGCATTCGCCTCTGCTGCACATGAGTCACACCTCCTGGATAGAGAAAGAGTCCCTCTCCACATCAATGTATGTGTCAGTACAGTTCTGCCGAAGCGGTATCTGTCCTCATCGCAGGCGTTATTAGGACACCACATTGGGGCAACTCTCGACGGTCATTGACATAATGGTCACGCCGTATTGTAAACTGAGAAAGAAAAGGAGAAAGGACGATAAAGTGTGACGCCTCTGAAGGATTCAGTGAGGAAAGGTATTCAAATAGAATGGATTTCAGTTATCTGGATGATTGTTGAAGCAGCGGTGGGAGTTCTGGCAGGTCTTCTTGCTCATTCGCTGGCTCTGACAGCCTTTGGACTAGACAGTGTCATCGAAGTTATATCCGGAATTGTTCTTTTGTGGCGGCTGTATGTAGAGTTAAACGGCGGCTCTAAGGAACGTGTGGAAAGGGCCGAACGCCGCGCATCAGCCATCGTCGGCGGACTTCTCCTGCTGTTGGCTGTATATATTCTCATTGCTTCACTCTTCAAGCTTTTTCATCATCAAAGTGCGGATACAAGTTGGCTTGGATTGGGACTGGCCGTTGTTTCAGCCATTTGGATGCCGATATTATCTAAATCCAAAGTCCGAATAGGCGCTCAAATTGGAAGTGCGGCTTTGCGAGCTGACGGTGGGTGCAGTATGGTTTGCGCATATATGGCGTGGGTACTGCTGGGGGGCGTAGCCCTCACTGCACTGTTTGGATGGTGGTGGATTGATTCTATTGCGGCACTGGGCTTAATCTACTTTGTGGTGAGTGAAGGCTGGGAAGCCATTCAAGAAGCTAGGGGTATCGAAGATGACGATGACGATTGACTGGTACGGCTTGGCTCTCTAGCACGACTTATCGTCGTGGCATGGGTTGTCTTCTGAACGCACGCCCCCTTCTCGACATGGAAGGAATCCCCTTAGGACAGCCTTTCGTCAATGTAGCGAAAATATCTCCGGACAATGTTGATTTCAGGAGCAACCAGGCTCAAAGTACGACTGCCAACCACGTCTTCGATCTCGTTAAACAACAGTCCCCCGCCACCATCCGGCAAAAAGTCAATGCCAACCATCCCAAACTCAAAATGGGACATGATGCGTCTTACGACGTCTTTCTCAGACGCGCTCAGGATGTATCGCTGGGCCCTGCCGCCCAGGGAGAAATTTGCGCGAAAGTCTGAGGATGTTGACGAGCGCAGTACAGCGGCCACTATTTCCTTTCCGACAACAAACACTCGAACGTCTTTGCCGGGATTGGGACCGAGTTGCTGCAAAACCACATCCGTGTCGGGGTATTTGCTAATGAAATTCTCAAGGTCGTTTGAAGTTTCAATCAGCGCAACGTCTTTTCCACCTCGCCCAGAGACAGTTTTTATGACAAATGCCGAATCCGACTCGCAAACTCTCTTTCTAATTCCATCTATCGAGACCTCATCCCGAATCGTCCCCTTGAGGTCCTCTGTATTACAAAATGCTGTGTTCAACATTGGGACATCAAACTGCTGCAGATACTGATAAGTTGCGGCCTTATTGTTGCATATGCGCGACACGGCGGAAGAATTGAAGACAGGGATGTGGAGGTGCTCCAGGTGGGTGGTGAGGACGGGATCGACAGTGCGCATAATCACAAAATCCGGTAGCTGGGAAGAACGGGCGTGAGACCTACCATGTCCCTGCACATCCGTTTGCGCGTCATTGACCCAGCCCACATGTGGTTGTCCGTTCATCACACCCGCAACCACTTCATCGCGGTACACCAGCATCAGTACCCAGTTCATGCGACGGGCTTCGGTCATCATCCACTCAATATAGTTTCTGTTTCGCTCTGCCTCTTTTCGGCGATAAACGAGCCAGCCCGCCTTTTTCACACTCGAACACCCGCCATGGTCCGTTTAATGTGAAGCAGCATATAGTCTGCAGCATTTACGCCCGTATAGGTCCGCAAGTTAATGATGTGTGCATTGGAATTCACTTCGCACAGGATGGGTTCGCCTTCGGGTCCGAAAAGGAGATCGACGCCGGCAAAATCTGCGCCTAGCTCTTTTGCACACCGGACGGCAAGTTCTTTCTGCTCTGTTGTGGGTGAATGCGGGAATGCATGTGCCCCTTTTCCCATGTTGGCGCGAAAATCTGTGTCTGACACCCGGCGCATGGCTCCTACCACTTCGTCTCCCACAACCTGCAGACGCAGGTCTGTACCTTTGCTGCTTCGAACAAATTCTTGAAAGACGAAGGGAATGCTGCCAAGTTCCTTCACTTTTCCCAACATCTCTTCTTCGTTTTGAATGAGATAAACCTGCGATCCGAATGAACCATAGGACTCCTTCATCACCATGGGAAACCCCAGTTCTTCTGCTACATAGCTGTAGTACGCTTGTTCTTTTACTCCGGTCCAATCAAAAATCCGGGGGCTAAGTACCGTTTTGGGCATTGCAATCCCGCAATCACTCAACCACTGATATGTCAGTCCCTTGTTGTCACAGGTTTCAATGACTTGAGCCGGATTGAACAGGCGGACACCTAATTTCTCTAAGTGCCTGGCCAAGTATAAATCCTTGTCCCAAAACAGGACAAAATCAGGCAATCGCTCGTCTTCCATACCCAGGAGTTGAGTTGTCCCGCCAGATACCATGGAAAACAGGCTGTTGTTGGGAACAATTTTTGTATGAATGCCATGCTTCTTGGCACTCTCATGAAAAATCTCCGCATGAGTCAGGAATTTGTCTCCTAAGTTCCCGTTGTAAATAATCCATCCAGACAGTGATGTCACGTTGATCCCCCGCTTAAAATGGCCTGTTCAGTCATACTCGGCTGGTACCAATCTGGTTCGTGCCCTTCTTTGGGCAGGCGATATGATAACCTACCCCATTTTACAGGGAAGGGCTGTGAAAGAAAATGACCTGCCGCGCAACAAGGCACGTTACAGCGGTCGCAGAAGCAATGTCGTTGTCAGCGTCGGCATTTATGTGTATGATGTGGAAGTAGTAGCATACTTTTGAACATTTGAATTCAGGGAGGTGAGGTCTTGCAGGACACGATGAAATTGTTTGCGTGGTATATAGCTGAACGCCGCGCAATGGTTGGCACAAATGTCTTTGACGGGATTGGTATGCCTAAATTTAGTCAAACACATCATGTGCCAGAGCGTGCGCAAGACCTGCCTTCTTCAAATACGAGAGCGCTGGTGTAACGCAAGGTAGCATTCGCTGCCTTGTAACACCACGCTGACGAAGCTGCAGGCTGCGAGTCTGCAGCTTTTTTTGCGTCGCCTCCTGGTGCAACAAAGGAGCCGAAAACAGATGTTGTATTGTTCAGCACACCATGTCGGAATTGCAGTGCACGATGATTGGCTGTTTCAGGATGTATCCGTAGAAATTCACGAGGGACATCGAATTGCACTGGTTGGACCCAATGGCGGCGGAAAGACAACCTTGCTCAGACTTTTGGCTAAGCAAAGTGAGCCGGATACAGGTACTGTCGCATGGAAAAAAGAGCTGCGACTCGGACTGTTGCATCAAATTCCGAGTTACAGCGGGACAGTGAAAGAAGTCCTGCACCGCGCATTTGCCGACATCTACTCCATTGAACAGAAAATGCGCGCTTTGGAAGCCAAGATGGCGAGTCCTGCCAGTGACAGAGAACTAGAGCGCATCCTAAAAACCTATGCAGCTCTGCAAGAGGAGTTTGACAATCTTGACGGATATTCCATTGACTCTAGAGTTCGCTCAATTACAACAGGAATTGGAATACCGGAAGCACTTCTTCAATCTGAATTCTCGCTACTCAGCGGCGGCGAACAGACAAAAGTTGAGTTCGCCCGCCTTTTGCTGAGCCGTCCCGAGTTGCTCTTACTTGACGAACCGACCAATCACCTGGACTTGCCTGCAGTGGAGTGGCTGGAATCTTTCCTGGAAACCTATGCTGGTGCGGTATTGGTTGTGTCCCATGACAGATATTTTCTCAATCGAGTCGTGAACCGTGTCATGGAACTGGATAACGGCGCTGCGGCGCTGTACCAGGGAAACTATTCGCAAGCCATGGAAGAACGGGAAAAACAGCTGTTGCTGGAGTTTCAAGCTTTCGAAGAACAGCAAAAGAAAATCAAGCAGATGCAAGCAGCCATTAAGCGACTGCGAATATGGGCAAACCAGGCCAGCCCGCCCAGCGCTGCTCTGCATCGGCGAGCCACTAACATGCAGCGTGCATTGGATCGCATGGAGAAAATCGACAAGCCGCAACTTGAACGAAAGCAAATGGATTTGTCCTTCGATGTTCAGGAACGAAGCGGAAAAGACGTTGCGACAGCTATGGGCTTACAAAAGCGCTATGGAGACACCGTACTTTTGAATGAAGTCTCGTTTCACGTTCGCTTTGGCGAACGAGTGGCCATTGTGGGAACAAATGGGAGCGGAAAATCTACACTTGTGAAGATGCTGCTGGGAGAAATCTCGGCTGACGCAGGCGATGTGAGACTGGGTGATTCCGTACGGGCAGGCTACCTCAGTCAGGCGGGACTCGCGATGACAGGAGACGAGGATAAAACCGTTCTTGATGCATTCCGTGACGAAGCCAAGGTTCATCAAGGAAAGGCACGGCATATCCTGGCCCAATTCCTGTTCTACGGCGAAGCCGTGTTTAAACCAATCAAGCGCCTCAGCGGAGGAGAACGCATGCGCCTGCGTTTGGCGCAGCTCATGCATCAAGATATTAACCTGTTGATTCTGGATGAACCAACAAATCATCTGGATATTGAATCCCGCGAAGCTTTGGAAGTTGCACTGGACGAATTCACGGGTACCATTATTGCAGTATCCCACGACAGGCATTTCATCAACCAGCTGTTTCAGCGTGTCTTGTGGCTGGAAGACGGAAAATTGCAGTCATACCACGGCAACTACGACGATGCTCGCAGAAAAAGGTTTGAGCTGTTAGCCGCGAAGATGGAATGACAATGGGCCTAGTCGCTCTGGACCGTCTCAGTGCTTGTTGCAAGCAATCGACTACTGTTCCTGTCTCGGTAGCTGACAGTTGTTACCCTGCACGGTTGACCTAGGCAACCAGTGCAGGGTGTCAACCGTCATGCCCACCAATGGATTGCAAATCGATGGCTTATTTCAATACGGTCCCCTTTAGCCATAAGCCGCGGTGCCTGTGTTTCATGTTCTCGGCTCCGTATTTGTCCTTCAGTTCGTATCCCTTACCAATCAGTTCCTCAATTAAGGTTTGTCTAGCCCGCCACGGAAGTGCAGTTGTTTCAGCAATTAGACCTGCGTTGATAATGAATTTGACGGTGTTTTCAACATTGCTAAAATCCACATCCCACATTTCTATCTCAACTTCCACGTCTGTGAAGTGTTGTTTTGCATGCTCCACAATAAACTCGGGTTCCGGCAGCGGGTCTTGCGCATCCATAGCTAGTCCCATTTTGAAAACAGGCTCAAACCATTCTATGAAAAAATCTTCCTTTTGAGAGAAGTTTAGAGCTGCTACCGTTACAAATCTCCCGCCTTCTCTCGTTACTCTAGCAATCTCCTTGAGAGCCCTGGGAATCTCCGTGAAATGTAAAAACCACATTCCAGTCACACAATCGAAGCTGTTGTCGGGGAAAGGAATCTTTTCAGCTGCAGCTTGCCGAAAAACCACGTTTGCGGCATCATACCTGGACAGTTTCTGTTTGGCTCTTTGCAGCATGCCAATGGACGGGTCCGTAGCCACCACACTGCCTTGTTTCCCTACCGCTTGGTACAGTCCGTCATCCAATGTCAGCGCACCAGCACCGCAGCCAAGTTCCAGCACGCGCATCCCGCTGTGAATGCCTGTCCACTGGATAAGCCGGCGCCGGTCTTCATGGACTCCCGGGTTGAAAGTATCCATAATTTTTTCGTAGTCGTCCATATTCGTAAAACCATTTGCTCTCAACAGTTGCTCATGCTGCCGTAAGTATCCGCACTGCTCTAAGTCACGCCAGCACTCTTCATACAGTTGTTTGCCGGCTTCAGTCAAGCGGACAAAGCTTTGCCCATCCCTGGCAACACGCTCAAAAAACTCATACTGCAGGGCGAATTGCAGCTCATATTCCAACGAGTACTCAACCCAAGGGCGGTGCCACTCACCGGAAAGGAATTTGTCTTCGGGAACTTCTCCATAGTAGAGTAACAACTTATTGTTCAAATAGGTTATCACGCGTGCGTAGACAGACAACAAGGCGGAACCGCCGTTGCGCTCAAGATAGTCTCGCAACAATGACGTGGCCACAGACGCCATTTCCTCCGTAATCACCAGTGTACCAAGTCTCATGTGGCTGAGGTAGGCTGCCGTCGACAATAGGATTTCGTAATACGCCCGCTCACGAAAATCTGAATTCACGTCAAATTCCACCCAAAACACTTGTGCTTCCGTGTCCTGGGCCGCCAACTCCGCTGCTGTTTTCTTGAGTTTGGCCTGTAACCGCTGATGAATCCGCTCTTCACCGTCATTCATCGCCAACCAAGGGGCAATGACAATGTCTGACGCTTCCATCTTCTCAAACTCGGCAGTAATTCTATCCAACCTGGTTTCGTCCGTGTCGACCGACATTATTATCCCCACCCGCTAGAATATAGTATAGAATCGGCGTTTACATGTCTTCTTTATTATGTGCATTTTTCCAATTAATTTCAAAGATTTTGCACCAATAAATGAAATTGTCACAACTTACGTCGTGACTCGCACTGTTTCCATCAAGATTCACCGACTGTGACCTAGCGTGGAAATTTACAGCGATTGCTTAAATGTCTCCAGGTCTGTTGTGGGGGCTTGGCATGCGAATTGCCTGCAAACGTAGGCCGTGGTTTGTTGGTTTTGCTGTTGATAAGAAGCTGCAAAGGGAATCAGCTTACGGAATTGATTAGATCCGTTATTGACAGCCCAGACTGTATTAGGCAGAAACCTGCTATAGATTTCCGCAAGCATATCTTGCGTCTGCAGATCATCGTTTTTGCCCACAAGTACAATCTCCTTTCCTGGGAACAATGCAAAGGACAAAGCCATTAAGTAGTGGGTATATCCTGCCGGATAGCGATTGACTTCTCCTGAAAAGGCCTGAAGACACTGGTTTGCCGCTTCTTCCAATTCTGCGTCACCTGTCAGACGAGCCAGCCGGAACTGATTCCAAGCCGCCACACTGTTTCCTGACGGCAGTGCACCGTCGTAAATGTCCTTGGGCCTTGCAAACAACGCTTCACTGTCTGTTCCATATAAGAAGAAGCCGCCGTTTTTGTCGTCCCAGAACAGCTCTTTCATCTGCCGATTCAACCCCACTGCGGTCTCCAGGTAATCCGCGTCACATGTGGCTTCGTAGAGTTCGGTCAAGCCCCAGATGAAAAAGGCATAATCGTCCAGATAGCCTAGATGCGCCGCTTCACCATCCCGATAGCGAGCGAACAGACGTCCATCCTCGCGGCGAAGATGTGTCAAGACAAAACCAGCTGCTTTTACAGCGTGATCCTTATATCCCTCGTCTCCCAACACCTGTGCGGCCTTGGCAAGCGCGGCAATCATGAGACCGTTCCACGCCGTTAAAACCTTGTCGTCCTTATGAGGATGTACGCGCTGTTCCCGCGCTTGAAACAGCTTGTTTCTCGCGTTAGTATGCTGAGCCTCAAACTCTGTTTCATCGAGTCCGCGTTCTTCACAGAACGCCTGAACATCTTGTTTCATCAAATGCAGAATGTTCTTCCCGTCAAAGTTTCCGAACTCTGAGACCTGGTAGTAGTTGCAAATGAGAGATCCCGTTTCATCTCCGAGAACCGCCTTCACCTGCTTTGGCGTCCAAGTGTAAAACCGGCCTTCCTCACCTTCGGAGTCCGCATCCTCCGCAGAGTAGAACCCGCCTTCAACGGATGTCATGTCCCGCAGAACATATGTGAAGACCTCTTTCGCAATACGTTTATACCTGTCGCGTTTTGTCACCTGATAAGCTTCCAGGTAGGCAATCGCCAGCAACGCATTGTCATAAAGCATTTTTTCGAAATGCGGGACAAGCCACCGCCGGTCGGTGGAGTAGCGGGCGAAGCCGCCGCCAACGTGATCGTAGATGCCTCCCCGGTACATCGCATCCAACGTCTTCTCCACCATTTCAAGCGCATGGACTTCACCGGTTTGCTGGTAGTAACGAAGCAGAAACGACAGATTGTGCGGAGTCGGGAACTTGGGCGCATCGCCAAAGCCGCCGTATTCCGCATCAAACTCATCCGCAAGGGTCCGATAGGCGCTGTGTACCGTCTCTTCATTCAAGTCTGACGCCGCGGCCCCTGACTGATAATGAGCGCTGACAGCCTCTGCGATTTTGTCACCGGATTGTTCCACTTTGTCTCGGTTTTGTTTCCACTCTTCCAGTAGTTTCGCCAGAATATCGAGCAAACCGCCGCGGCCGTATTTTCGTTCCTTGGGAAAATATGTTCCGGCAAAAAACGGTTTCTTGTCCGGCGTCATAACAATGGTCAACGGCCAGCCTCCCTGACCCGTCAGAGCCTGGCACACTGTCATGTAGATACTGTCGATGTCGGGGCGCTCTTCCCTGTCGACCTTGATGGCCACAAAGTTTTCATTCATGTATGCTGCTACTTCATCGTCCTCAAACGACTCCCGCTCCATCACGTGACACCAATGGCAAGTAGAATAGCCAATAGACAAAAAGATAGGTTTATCCTCTTGCTCGGCCTTCTGGAACGCTTCGTCTCCCCACGGGAACCAGTCAACGGGGTTGTGTGCGTGTTGAAGAAGGTATGGAGATTTTTCATGAAAAAGACGGTTTGTGTATGTATGTTCTCCGTTGCTCTGCGTCACGGTTCATTCATCCTTTCCGGGAAATCTAACGTTATTGTACACCTGCGTGCATGGCGTTAGTCTCCTGCGGCCATTGTAACGCTATGACAGAGCTGGTGCCTCACCGGACAGGGGGCGTGATTCTCTTCCTGCTTGCCTCAGTTGGCCTCGAAAAATCTCCAATAGTGATTGCGCCGCTTTGCTCATCGTCAAATCGGTTCTGTAAAGAAGCCCGATTGGCAAATGGACGGTGGTGTCAACAAGGGTCCGTGCTACTGTACCAGGAGGGAGTTGTGCCGCGCTGATTTCAGGAACGAAGGAAACACCGAGGTTGGCCTGCACCATACCTTTGAGTGCTTCGAAACTCCCAACTTCAACACCGCTGCCGGGATAGCTGACTTGTTCCATCAGCGACCTTTCAATCATTGCCCGATACTGACAAGTCCTTTCTTTCATCAAAATGCGTTCCGTTGAGAGGTCGTCCATGGTTAAATCGGGGCGATTCGCGAGAGGATTCTGGGTAGACACGAGCAGTACGAACTGCTCGTCAAAGAGGGGCTCATAGAACAGATTTGTCTGTGTGACGGGAGGCGAGCACAGACCGAAGTCCGCGCGGCCCTCAGCAATCGTTTCTGTAATGAATTCAGTACCTCCAACATCCAGCGAGAGCTGCACCTGCGGCCGTTCGCGACAGAAGTCAGCAAGAATCATCGGCAGTCGAAGGCTGGCAGAGGGTTCATTCGCCGCAATCCGGACTCGACCCGCATATCCACTGCCGGCACTTGTAAGCAACCGTTTAATGTCTTCAATTGCATTCAGCAAACTGCCCGTCTTCAGGCTGAGCAGTCGACCTTCTTCGGTGAGTTTGACGCGTTTCCCATGGCGATCGAACAATTTTACTCCCAAATCCGACTCCAAATTTTGAATTTGAACCGTCACAGTGGACTGAGCATACTGGAGTACATCAGCGGCCTTCTGAAATCCATCCAGTTCCACAATGGTGTGAAATGTCTTGAGAGCTTTGAAGTCCATCTCCAGCCTCCTTATCTATAAAAACGAATCAAACATTTATTTAATTCTATTTTACAAATAAGATACCATCCCTCATTCTATTGTCAACCTAAAGTGAAGGGGTTACGAATCCATGAACAAGTCTGCTGTCAGTTGGACGACATTGTGGGCCTCACTTCTGTTCGCGATTATCTTAGGCTTTTCTCGTCTGTCATATGGACTGTTCATGCCAATCATCCAGCGCGTGTTGGGAGGCACCTACGGTGAACTCGGGATTGTCGGCACACTCAATTTCGTTGGCTATTTTCTGGGAACCATGGCTTTGCCATTGATGCTGACACGCTTCCAAATGAACAGGCGAAGAATAAATCTTTTTGCAAGCTGTCTTTTGGGTCTAACCATGATGGGGTCAGGATTGAGTTACAGCCTCATTCAACTTGCCGCCTGGCGCCTTGTAATTGGCCTGATGTCGGCATTTTCAACCGTGTTGGTATTGTCTTTGGCGCTCGACCGAATTCTGCCGAGTCAACGAGGTTCAGCCTCTGGATTGATATGGATGGGCGGTTCAGCGGGAATTGTGGTTTCGGGCCTCGTTGCGCCAGCAGTGATTAACCCAGCTCATGTCTTTGCTTGGCGAATTTCCTGGATGGCCATGGGTTTGTTTGGCGTTCTCAGTGCTGTAGGCTTTGAAGCGGTATTAAGACGGACGCCTGAACCAAAAGTAGAAGTACAGGAAGTTGCCTCCAACCGTTCAAGGCCACGGACAAACTATCGCATGATTTTTGCTGCTGATAAGCTGCTGCTTTTGGCACTTTCGTATTTTCTCTACGGCTGGAGCTATATTGTGTACTTTACTTATCTCATACCGTTTCTGGTAAAACAGGGTGTCCCAGCTCTGGAGGCCGGTATGATATGGGCCGCTATTGGCTTGGCGAGTATGTTTAACGGGGTGCTGGCCGGCAAAGTGATTGACAGATGGCCAAACGGTTTCACCTTGGCAATTGGTTTGGCCGTCGGAACACTGGGTACTGCAGCTGTGTTCTTCGATGATTTTACACTCACCTTCGTTGGTGCCGTCCTTATCGGCTTAGCCACGTTCCTATCCCCTCCTGTCATGACCAGTGCAATGCTGAACAGAGAATTATCTGCGGAATCATACCCCAACATCCTGAGCATCTTCTCAGCGTTATTCGCTGCCGGCCAAATGATAGGTCCGCTTGTGGGCGGATGGACAGTGGACAAAATGGGGTTACAAATGGGTGTGGCATCGAGTGCAGTCTTCATGCTCTTGTCCGCCGTGCTTGCAGCACTCTACGGGTTGCAGCAGCATCGACGCGCACAAAATCAAATGCGCAGTCTGGTAGAGGTACCCCCTATACGTGATTTCCAATCCTGACATGCGTTCACAATATCGGCTAAGAACACAAACAAACCCGCACCCTTGCAGCGGGTTTGTTTGCAGTTTGGCATATGGAAACTCCTGCTTCGCGGCCTTATGACTTGGAAAAGGTTTGCTTCAGGTGTTGTTCTGCCAGTTCAAAGTGATTTTTTACGAAATGACACGTTCGCTGCAAATACTGAAACATCTGCTTCTGTAAGCCTGTAACCTGTTTCAACCGTTGGACACTGTCCACCTCGCCCACGTCATTGATTTGTTTGTGTATGGCAAATATCACTTGCTGAGTAAAGGGGACAATCTGTTCGTCTACTGCGTACTTCTTAAATGCGGCAGTATTGGTCTGAAACAGTTTCTCGACAAAAGGCGGCAAACTGCTCTCTGGATACTTTTCTTGCAGTTTGCAAGCCCGCTCAATCAGATTGCAATTGTGGATGTCGCTGTCAGCTTGCTCAACCAAATTTGAGAATTTGGCTTTGATATCCACAACCTGCTTCACAAGCGTAGTTGTTCGCTCTTCAATCTGGGAATCGGCGGCAACCGCCTGCTTATCCTGTGTCACATTTTCCAGGTACTGATACAAATTCATCGGCAGCGGGTCCGTACAATAGTTGTCAAGGGCCTCACGAAGGGTCATCAGTCGGGTTCCTTGAATGTAAGCACCACCTTCTGTAGCATCGATAAAGTCTACACTGCTGTACTCTTGAATCTTCTGCTCGAACCAGGTTTTAAACTCGTACCAGATTTTTGTCGTAAGGACAGGCTGACCGTCCACTCCCTTTACGGTGAAAGAGGGCTGTGACTGCAGCAATTTTACCTGATTTTCCAAATCCGCCTGCGTGTATGCAGACAGCTTGCTGTGTGTCTGCTTGTTCGGTCCGAACGCCAAATCCTGGCCAATTAAAACAATCGGATTCGCTCCGACCCAGAGGGCAAACTCGAAGGCTAAATGAGCTGACGAACCCCCTCCGTGAAGACCCGAAGGCTCGTGTCCAGGTTTCGGTGCCTCACCCGAGGGATTTTCCGAAATAGCATTTTGAATCCACTTGCCAGTAGATTCACTGTTCCGAAATACAGGGACCCACGGGCCTTTAAAACTGGCTGGAATCCTGGGATCCATTAAGGTCAGTCCAACCATGACCAGCTGCGGCGGAATCTCTTGGTGTTCAAAGTGAATGTGATAGACATTGGGGGTCCGTTCTGTGACGCAGATGGCATCTGGTACAATACCTCTGCGAAGACAAGGTTGCAGTGCAGATTCAGCAGTAAAGATGAGGGATTTTCCCACTGCTTCATGAAGAAGTTCGATGTTCTTGTCCAATGACGGTCCATTTGAGACAATGAATGCCGGCTTGCCTGCAAAACTGTTTTTCAACGAATCCAGCTTCGGGCTGTGCAGTATGGCATTCACATTATCCAAGGTATTGTACATACCAACCAGCGTGTCGTGAACCGAATTTCCGACACTGCTCAAATGCAGCTCCAGTGTATTCCATAACCATTCATGAAGCGCTAAATAAGTTGCTTTTTCATTTCTGTGTGCCAACCACGTAAAGAATGCAGCAGGTTTTGTTGCACGAAGCAGAAATTCTGATGTAATCACGCTGTTCAGCATCGCTTTCATTTGATTGCTCGTGCCAATGACGAAATGAACCGACGGGTCCTTTAACAGGGGTGTCATATCAATACGGGTGAGCATTGCGTAAAACAAGTGTGTGTTTTCCTCAAAAATAATGGTTTCTGTGTAGGGTTTCTTTCTTCGGTAGTACTCAATTAAGGGATAGCCGAAGCCGCATCCATAAATGAAGCTGACCATAACATCCTTGTAATCCAGTGTCTGCGCCCATTGTTTGCCTTCTTCCCATGGATCGACAAGGCTGTTCGTATGAATAACAGCATCATCTCGTCTCATTACAGCGACTGGCCAACCGCGCTCTCCAAGGACTGTCTCAACGGTTTGAGACAACGGATTCCCTTCACGAATTTGCGGCAGGACGTCTTTCAAGTGTGGAGGTAAATTTGAAAGGTTGTTTTCCAGTACTGGATTCTTCATTGCTTCAACCCTCCTGTTGATTCATCACTGTCTTCTGCCTCTGCAATGAGGAGCGGCAGAATTTTGTACTCGAGAGTGTCTGTGGCATGGATGATGTCGCGGCTGTGAAGTGACTGAAGGACTTGTTTCAGCAGGCGGGTAACTTCTGTTGCAGCAGGAGGAGTAAGCCAGGCTGTCTCTGAGACGAATTCGGTGTCATCCGCAGGACCAGGGCGTTGCACGTCATCTAAAGTCTCCAGCCACAGCAAACAGGCCCGTTGAAAGTGTTCTTTGCCTTGTGCATCATCACCGTTGCGCCATGCTGTACAGCCTGCTGCAATGGAGTCGGTAATCTCTGCAGCCTCATGAGTCATACGCATCGTACTCTCCCTCTTTCCAACGTTTCATCACGATGTCCGAACCTTCTTTAAAGAACCAATCTGCATTCAACATGGTTGTTCTGCTTAGCCAGTTATTGGCTTTGTGAAAGTACACTACAGGACCCTGCAGGCGTTTCACATCGCCCAAACCAAAAAGCACGTCCGGATTGCTGCTAAGCCATTGGTACCACTCCTCCAGCGTTACCAGCAATTCTTCCCGCGGTGCTTGTTCCTGTTTTGATTCTGAGTCCATTTGTGACTCCATTTCTGAGTCCATTTTCCTTGCCCCCTGCCCTTTTATCCTGGTCAACATTCGCCCATTTTCCCGCCGCCTTTTGTGCTGTCGACACGACAAATGTCCTGCTGAACGTGTAAGTCGGCTCCTATTACTCTATACAGCCAGTTCTTCGTCTGAATGGGCATACTGGATAAAAATCACTGAAATGTAGGTGAAAACCCGAACAGGGCAACACATTGCCAAATAAGATATGGCAGTCAACTTGGGAGGAAGAGCGGTGATGAGTCAATCTAAACCAAGAAACCAATTTTCGGGAAGAACAGTCCGGAAATCCAGTGCGAAGAATGCCTTGAAGAAGCGGCAGCAAGTGTCGTCTTCTACACCAAAAGTCCAGATTCTCGACAAAAACAACAAGGTCGTGAAACAGGTACAGACCGATGAATACGGCCGCCTTTTGACGGTTCCCGTATACAAAAAACGGAAGCAAATGCCGCGAACGAAAATCTATGGACAATATCAAAAAAACACACTGCCGGTTCGAGTCGATGAAAGCGGGCGTTTAGAGACGCGATCGAAGGTCGATGTCCATACAGATACTCTGACTTTTTACGAACAGAGGCAAACGGTGTACACCTTTAACACCTACACGCCATTGCCTTTCGAAGATATCAGCCACGCAGTTCAGTATGTCTACCTCGTCCACAACCAGGGAGACAACGATGCAGAAATCTTTGTGGAGTTGGCCACTGATAATGAGAATGTGGTAAAGGACCTAGACGGTACATACGCTCTGTCTGCCGGCCAGTCAAAAATTTTGACACCGCTTCAGTTTTCCCGCTTCATCCGCATACAGTACCGCTCTAAAACCCGGGATATGTCCACGAAACTGCACATTGTATTCCAAGCACAACAGGTCTCTGCCCAAACGGATAACGACGGTAATTCGTAGCGGGCATTCTTGCTCTCAAACGCCTGTCCTGGGCACTTACTGCACGCTAAACAATTTCCACAAAATACCGCTTCAGCCTACAGCAACGGCCGTGGAAAAATCGAACAAGTTTCGTATGATAGCATGACTCCCCTGTTGAGTCATATTTAGGAATCTTCGTGGAGAGGAGATGAAAAAAGTGTCCACAAAAGTGTTCTCAGAAGTTGCGTCGACGATGAGAAGCCAGGTCTTTCAATCCACAGCATCAGACATGCAAACACAGATCTTCCAAACGGCTGCTTCTAATTTGCAAGCAAACGTCTTCCAGACCTCTGCCTCCAACCTGCAGGCGCGCATATTCCAATCGCTGAACTCCCTGCTGGCGGCAAACGTCTTCCAGACCTCTGCTTCTAACCTGCAGGCGCGCATATTCCAGTCACAGAACTCGCTGCTAGCGGCAAACGTCTTCCAGACCTCCGCTTCCAACCTGCAGGCGCGTATATTCCAGTCGCTGAACTCCCTGCTGGCGGCAAACGTCTTCCAGACGAGTTCCTCCAACCTGCAAGCGCGGGTATTTCAGTCAACGTATTCGGAACTCCGTGCACAGGTGTTCCAGACGACAGCTTCGCTCCTGCGCATGACGCTGGTTCAATCCACCGCATCTACCGCCGCCTACGTACAACTTGGCGGTCGCTCTACGGTTAGCGTATCCTCCACACACGTTGTCTCGTCTACTGCTACGTATTTTGCTGGATTCACTCAGGACGTCTTGCAGCTATCCCAATTCACCTTCACAGTGCGAAATGCTGGCGCCGGAGGAAGTATTGACACAAAACTGCAGCTTAGTGCAGATGGAACCAACTGGTATGACGATCCAACCGGAAAGGTGGAAACCCTCACGACCGGTCGAATCTTCACATTCACGCCAGGGTTTTTCACCAAATACGTGCGGATATCTTCAAAGAAGGCAAATGCAGCGGGCAGTACGTTGGAGACATATGCGCAAGGGCACGTCTAGAACGGCATACCTGTTTCGGTCTACAGCCAGCCCTGGGTTTTTCTATCCAGGGCTGCTCTGTCACAGCGAACGGCAAGATTGACCCATCTCAAAATGAGAAAGGACAGGAGCGGAGATGCAGACTTGTACAGACATATTCATCAGTCCATCGACATCTATCCGCGAATCGGTTGAAATTATTGATAAGGGCCGCCATCAAATTGCCCTCGTTGTCGACGGCGACTTTAAGTTGCTGGGTACGGTGACGGACGGCGACGTTCGCAGAGCTATCTTGCGAGCAAAAGACTTTAGTGTCCATGCAGAGGAGATTATGAACCGCAATCCAATCACCGCCTCAATAGACACACCCGCAAAGGTAACGCGTCAAAACATGCTCGAGAAAGGAATCCGCGCAGTTCCGGTTGTGGATGACGACGGCCGTGTCTTGGGACTGGAAGTATGGAATGCCTTTCAGCCGTCCCATAGTAAGCACGAAAATTGGGTCGTGCTCATGGCCGGAGGACTTGGACACCGTCTCACTCCTCTTACAGACAGTTGCCCCAAGCCGCTCTTAAAAGTAGGTCCAAAGCCCATCCTGGAAACGATTTTAGAATCATTCATAGCCCAGCACTTTGATAAATTCTTTCTTTCTGTCAATTACAAAGGCAACATGATTGAAGACTATTTTGGAGACGGAAGCAAATGGGGCGTCACTATTAAATACTTGAAAGAAGAGAAACGAATGGGAACTGCAGGCGCTTTGTCCCTGTTGCCTGTGATTCCTGACTCACCTCTCATCGTCATGAACGGGGATTTGCTCACGAGCGTGAACTTTGAGCAATTGCTGCAATTCCACCTGGAAAACAAAAGCGCCGCAACAATGTGCGTCCGCGAACATACTTATACATTGCCTTACGGAGTGGTTCAGCTACAGAACCATCAGTTTATGGGGATTGAAGAGAAACCTGTCCAACAGCTATTTGTAAATGCAGGCATTTATGTGATTGACCCAAAGGTCCTCACTCTGATTCAACCAGACATTTACACAGACATGACGACATGTTTCCAACAAATGGTACAACAGCATTATCACATCAGTGCGTTCCCAATCCGCGAGTATTGGCTGGACATTGGTAAGATGGACGACTACGTCCGCGCAAACCGTGAATACACCGAGGTGTTCCCATGAAGGCGCTCATCATTGGGTACGGATCAATTGGGCGAAGACACGCTCGTATCCTTCATCAACTCAACTACGAAGTCATCGTTGTAAGCTCTCGAGGCGGCATCAAAGGCACTTCCTATCCGATATCTGTGTCGACTGAGCAGATATTAGAGCGAACAATACCTGACTACGTAGTCATAGCAAATGAGACAGATAGACATTATCAAACACTACGGCAGATCCGACGACTGGGATTTACGGGACCTGTGCTAGTAGAGAAACCTCTCTTTGGAGATGCAGACAATGCACAAGCCTTTGACCTTAGCAATACATTCGCTGGCTATAACCTCCGTTTTCACCCAGTGTTGCTTCGCCTGAAAAAGCTTGTGCAGGAGAAGTCTGTTATTTCTGCGCATCTGTATGTGGGCCAATACCTGCCTGCGTGGCGTAGTGGAGATTATCGCAGAAGCTATTCTGCCAGTCAGAACAGAGGGGGCGGTGTTCTTCGCGATTTGAGTCATGAACTGGACTTTGTTCAGTGGCTGTTTGGCCCATGGCAGCAAGTCGCTGCTCTTGGAGGGCACTTTAGTACACTTCAGATTGATAGCGATGATGTCTTTGCACTGCTGCTGTCGACGCAGCGCTGTCCCGTTGTAAGTGTCCAATTAAACTACGTCGACCGACTGCAGCAGAGGCAAGTAATCGTTAACACTGATACAGAAACGTATGCGGCTGACTTAATTCAGAACACGCTTACGTCTACTCACGGAACTACGCAATTTCAATTGGATTTGGATATCACCTATAAGCTGGAACACATGGCTGCAATCCTTCAGGACGACACGGTGCTATGCAGTGCCGAGGATGCTTTGCAGACAGATGAACTGATTGCCTCAGCGGCAAAAGCAGCCCAAGAAGGACGGTGGGTCCACAGATGAAACGACTCTGTACGATTTGTGCAAGAGGCGCATCAAAAGGCGTTAAAAACAAGAACCTTCGCATACTCCTCGGCAGACCTCTCATTGCGCACACCGTAGAGCAGGCAAAATCCTCACAGTTGTTCGACACCATCGCTGTGAGCAGTGACAGCCGAGAGATTTTATCTACCGCTGCAGAGTACGGAGCAGATGAGCTTGTCGTCCGTCCTCCTGACTTGGCTGGAGATGATGCGCCCAAACTCCCTGCCATTCATCACTGTGTACAAACCGTTGAGGCTCGGCTCGATGTGACCTTTGACACGCTGGTTGACCTGGATGCAACATCCCCTTTGCGAGATTTGGCAGACATCACTACCACCGTTCGTCTTCTGGAACAATCCGATGCCGCCAACATCCTCACGGGTACACCTTCACGTAAGTCACCGTATTTTAATATGGTCGAGGTCCTTGATACAGGGGTGACGAGACTTGTCAAGCAATCAGGGAAAGAGATTGTCAGACGTCAGGATGTACCTCTAACTTTTGATTTGAATGCGTCCATTTATGTGTGGAAACGCAGTCAGTTTCTTACCGACTTCACGCTGTTTACAGACAAAACGCGTCTATACGTAATGCCGCCGGAACGGTCGGTTGATATTGACTCCGAGTTGGACTTTGAATGGGTAGAATTCTTGATGAAGCGGAGGCGCAGTCAAGCGTGAGCACACAGACTTATCGAGCGTTATTCGATTTAAGCGGGAAAACAGCCATTGTCACGGGTGCCCTAGGGCTTTTGGGCCGTCGATTCTGCAGAGGGTTGGCAGAGTCAGGAGCTCAGGTTGCCGTTGTCGATCTCGATGCAGACAAGGCACAACAATTCGCCTCCCGCCTCGCACAAGACTACGGCACTCGAGCTGCGGGAATCGGCTGTGATGTTTCGAATCCTGCCGCCGTAGACCATATGATAGGTCAGACGTGTGAGGTTTTGGGTGATATTCACATCCTGCTGAACAATGCTGCAAGCAAGTCGGAACACCTTGACGCCTTTTTCGCCCCGTTTGAGGAGTACTCGCTGGATGAATGGCGACGGGTAATGTCCGTCAACCTGGATGGTGCCTTTCTGACCGCCCAAGCTGTTGGAAGGCAGATGATTGCACAAGGTACGGGCGGGTCCATCATCCAGACATCCTCCATTTACGGGTTACTGGGGCCTGATGACAGAATCTATCAAGACTCGCACTACCTTGGCACAACCATTAACACGCCCGCCGTCTATTCCGCATCCAAGGCCGCCATTGTGGGACTGACCAATCACTTGGCCGCAAGGTGGGCAAAGCACGGCATTCGTGTCAACACACTCACACCAGGCGGCGTTGAAAGCGGACAAAATGACACCTTTGTAAAAAACTACTCCAACCGGGTCCCAATGGGGCGCATGGCAAAGGCCGATGAACTGGTAGGTGCCGCCCTGTTCCTGGCGTCTGATGCCTCCAGTTACGTCACAGGGCAGAACCTGTTTGTAGACGGCGGTTTGAGTGCCTGGTAGCGCGACTGTTCACGGTGAATGGGCCCCTATATGATGACTTTACTTTGCCGGGACACCTTTCACGGTTTGAAAATCGGCAACAGGTTTCGTGACAACAGCCCCCGCTCCGACGGTGCTGTAGCGCCCAATCTGCATTTTGTCTCGGCAGGACTTGCCCTGTAATACGACCGATCCCGTTCCCACATACGCCCCCTCCATCAATTGCACATTTCCCGAAATGTTTGCCCCTGGTCCAACGGTTACGAAGTCCTCGATGACACAGTCGTGGGCTACTGTCGCATTCAAGTTGTACAGGCCAAAATTGCCGAAGTGAACATGGGTCGTCATTCGTACACCAGCCAAGACAATGTTACCAATGCATTGTCTCAATTCTGCCTTTTGCTGTCTCCCAAAACTCGTATCCGGATGGACCATGTTGACATAACGAAGCAACGGATGCCGCTCGTAAATTTGGCGTCGTATGTTGGGATTCCCGACTGCTATGACAAAATCCCATCCGTCAGTGTCCAGTTGATGGAGTTCTTCTTCCGAAATCACCGGGAAAGTGCGGTGTGCAAGGGTATCGGGTACAACGCCCGCCTTTTCCACCAGAACCACGTTGGCGTAGCCCGCTTCCAAGCACATGTCGGCAACTTCCTGTGCAAGTCCTGACGATCCGAAGATACCTATATCCATTGGATTGGCTCATCCTTTTCAAAGTCCTGAGATGCTGTCTTCCCAAGAACGTCGTAGTAGTATGCGGCAGAGATTCCCTCTGCGGGGCGCTTCGTCGTGACATTATCTGCGCCAAGTACTTCTCCCTTGCGGATAAAGCGCGCAGCCACAACACTTTTGCGGACAAGCTGAGCATTGTTTTGTTCATCGACACTGGGTTGTTTCATAGATGAGCCAAGCGCCGACTCTGTCTGGCGTACAGCCCTGACCATTTGCTCGAACTCGGCAGGTTCCAGTGAAGCTCGGTGATCGGGGCCGGGCAAGCTCCGATTGAGGGTCAGATGCTTCTCTATGACGGCAGCCCCTCGCGCTGCCGCAGCAATCGCAATCGTAATTCCTGAAGTATGATCGGAGAGCCCTGCAGGCAAAGAGAACGTGGAAGCCAGTGTATCCATAGCTCGTAAATTCACGTGCTCAAAGGGAGCAGGATACTCAGATGTCGCGTGAAGCAGGGTGACGAATTTTGCGATAGCTGCTTGACCCGATTCGGACAGATAATGACGTCGAAACTCCATTGCATTCGGTTGCAGAGGAGCCGTCGTTTGTGCAGACTCGGTCAAACCAAAGGCAAGAATGGACAGAGCTGTCTCCACTTCACCAATGGTTGCCATTCCCGTTGAGAGAATGATAGGTTTCCTGCTTCTGGCGATTTTGAGGAGGAGAGGAGCCGATGTAATATCCCCGGAAGCTACCTTGAGTCTGTCTACTTTCAAATCATTTAGAACGTCTACACTGGGTTCGTCAAAGGGTGTCGAAATAAACTCTAGTTGACGCTCTTCACAGTAGTCTTTCAAAACGCCAAATGTCTTCGCAGACAACTGCAACTTGTGCAGCATATCGTATTGAGACTCGTCAGACGGCGTCGCCAGCTCTTGGTACGCTGCCTTCTTTGTATCCCTTCTAACCAGATGTTGCGCATTGAATGTCTGAAACTTCACCGCATCAGCACCGGCATTCGCTGCTGCGTCAATGAGCTGTTTGGCCACATCCGCCAATCCGTTGTGATTCACCCCGATTTCAGCTACAACCAATGTTCGACCTTTTGGCACCTAACAGCCCCCCTCGTAAAATGTCTTTCGCACGTCTATTCCCTCTGCCAACCGTTCCTTGAGAATACGCACGATTTGAACACTGCTGCCTCCATTTCCATACGGGTTCGACACTCCGCTGCAATCCAGCTTCCACGCCTTCTGAATGGCTAAGAAAATTTCCTTAGCATACGGTTCACAGTGAATGACGGACTCCCCCCGCAACCTGCCTTTTTGCCTGTCTCCAATATCTACTGTCGGCTTATGCAAACTGGGGACTTCCGTTAAACCGCTGGACGAATTTCCGACCACTGCATCCACAAATCGTACAAGGTTAAAATAGTACAGTTGTCCCAGCGATGTGACGGCTACAGCATTGTCGTGAGCTGCGGTGAACTTGTCCATCAGTTGCATCAGAACTCTTCCGTTGGGGTCGGCGTTGGGTTTTGTAAAAATGATTCCGGTGTCTTTCTCCAGTTGCTCTAATGCGTGTAGAACCTCTTCTAGTTCCTCCTTTGAAGAACGGTTCCCCAAAGTCACAGGGTGATAAGTAACCAGCAGGTTTCGACTTCTCAGTGTGAATTGGAGACGTTCTTCCACTGCTGACTGCGAGAGCCTGGGTAAACCAAGAATTCTGTCAATTCCAGGATGGCCTGCGTTGTACACTGTATTCGGGTCCTCACCTAGGTGTACGACCCGTTTACGCGATGGTTCGTTGGTGACAAAGTGAAGTGCAGACATCTTTGTCATGCTGTGACGGAGTCCCTCGTCAAAGGCACCCACAGTCACATCACCTCCGGCAATATGTACAACAGGAACACGCATGATAAAAGCAGTTTGGACGGCAGCGAAAATTTCGTATCTGTCTCCCAGAACAACAACTGCGTCAGGCTGCAGACGCTGGTAGACATCTGCAAAACCGATGCAGCCCAGGCCGACAGATTTCGCTGTCCCAGCATGGGTATCACTGGACAGTAGGGTTTCTACTTTCTCGTCAATGACAAATCCATCTGCTTCAATGTCTCGATAAGTGGAGCCAAACTCCGGTGAAAGATGCATCCCCGTCACGACAACCTGCAGTCGTAATGAGGAGTCTGCTGCGATGAAACTCATCACCTGTTGCAGCAAACCGTACTCCGAACGGCTCCCCGTCACAACACACACGTTACTTGTCTTCATCAGCAACCCCCAACGCTGGACTGCTGGGAATGTTCATCACCTGCTTTGCCAAACGCTGCGAAACAGATAGATCCATCCGCGGACAGTCCTGATACGGCGCTTGCCTGTGCAGAGGCTTCCACAAGGGCCTGGTCATGATGCCTTCACTATGGGTCAGCGCCAACAAGTCCTCAAGATACGGTGCAACGGTCTCATCTAGTATCAAAGCATTTAGCCAGTAATTGCTCGTTGCAAACTCCGGTTCGGTTAAGAAGCGCACGTGTTCTGAAAGACGAAACGCCCCTTCATACGCCTTCGCCAAGTGTCGTTTTTTTTGAACAAAGTCTGGCAGCCGCTTCATCTGTGCGAGACCAAAAGCTGCATTTAGATTCGGCATGCGATAGTTGTAGCCAATATCGTCATGAACGAAGTCCCACGGATGAGGCTCTTTGGCCACCGTTGTCAGGTGCGCTGCCTTTGCCGCCAGTTCGTCGTCATCTGTCAGAATCGCGCCGCCGCCGCCGGTTGTGATGATTTTATTGCCGTTGAAGCTGAGGGCTCCCAGTCGGCCGAAGGTGCCTGTGTGGCGATTTTTGTAACGCGATCCCAGTGATTCAGCCGCATCTTCCACCAACTCCAGACCATATTTCTGACAGACACCCATCAGCAAGTCCAGTTCGACAGGATGACCCAGTGCATGCATGGCCACCACCGCCTTCACTATTCGCTTGGTTGACCGATTCCAACATTGACCCTTGCGCATTTGGCAGACAGCAGCAAGGTATGTGTCCAGGCGGGCAGGGTCGATGCCAAGTGTCTCAGGAGAACAATCCACCAAATGAGGGACGGCGTTGCAGTAGGACACTGCATTGGCGGTTGCTATGAACGTCAGAGCGGGAACCAGAACCTCATCCCCCGCTTGGACCCCTGCCAGTTTGAGGCACAAGTGCAATGCTGAGGTTCCGTTTACCGTCGGTATAGCGTGTCTCGCACCTGTAAACGATTCGAGTTCCCGGGCAAACTGGTTGACGAAATTACCCGCTGAAGAGACAAAACCGCTATCCAGACACGCCTTGACATAGTCCCTCTCCAAATCTGAGATAGCAGGTTCATGCAGCGCTGTCGGATTCAGTTCCGCCGGAAGCACAGACTTCAACCTCAGCACAACATCTTTGAGAAACGTTTGCTTGTTCATATGGTATATACCTGCGGTGTAAAGCGTTTCAAATTCTCTGCGGTGCAAAACCAGGCAATGGTCTGTGTCAACCCTTGCCGCAAACCCTCTTCCCCGGAAAGCTGCGGCTTCCATCCCAGCAAACGCTGTGCTTTCTGGTTGTCTGCCAACAGCCGCTCTACTTCACTGTCTTTGGGCCGAATTCGCTGTGCATCCGTTTGTATCTCGACAGCGGCGCCCATAATATCGGCAATGAGCTGCGCTGTCTCACCAATAGAGACGTCAAAGCCGCTGCCAATATTGACAACTTCTCCGACAGACTGTTCAGAGGCTGCCATTGCAGTGAACCCGAGCACCGTATCCCGCACATAATTAAAATCTCTTCGAGGATGAAGTGAACCAAGGCGCAGGGTCTTCGCACCTTGGGCAATCTGCGTAATGACCGTCGGAATCACTGCACGCAAGGACTGTCTGGGACCATATGTATTGAAGGGGCGAATCACTGCAACGGGAGTTTGAAATGAGTAGTAGAAAGACAGCGCCAGTTCATCCGCACTCATCTTTGTAGCAGAATACGGCGACTGCGGTTGCAACGGATGGTCTTCCGTAATCGGGACGAATCGGGCGGTCCCATAGACTTCGCTTGTAGAGGTATGAATCATTTTCTCCAATTCGAGTTCGCGTACGGCCTGAAGGACATTCAGTGTTCCGCGAATGTTTGTGTCGACGTATGACTCCGGAGCAACGTAGGAGTATGGAATGCCAATCAGTGCTGCCAAGTGAAAAACCACGTCCCGTTGACTCAGTGCGCTCTTGACAGCACTCGCGTCGCGGATATCTCCAAGAACAACGTCTACTTCATTTCGTACGCTCTCATCCAGGCTGTCCAGCCAGCCCGCAGAACCAAACGAGTTGTACCACGCAAAAGCTTTGACGTCGCACCCTGTCTGAACCAGTTCTTCAACCAAATGTGAGCCAATAAACCCGTCAGCGCCAGTGACAAGAACACGCTTTCCCTTCAGATGCATAGACCAAGCCCCCAACAGCAGCAACTGTGCTCACTTGCACTGATTCATACTATTCAGTGCCCAACACATACATTACAGTTGCACGAGTCTCTTGCTGTGTTCAGCTTCTATGCTTGTTGACTCCTGCGAAAGTAGGCTTGGCTTTTGTATCCTCGCTGTTCCCAAAAACCTTTGATGGGCTTGTCACTAAATTCGATGCGTGATACCCATTTAATCGACTTGTACCCGTACATATTCGGTACGACAAGCCGCAAAGGGTAGCCTGCTTCTCTTTTTAACGGCTGACCGTTGAGACTCCATGCCAGTAGTACCCCTTGGTGAAGTGCTTCAGTCAAATGCAGAGACTCAGTATAAACCCCGTCAAAGGAATAAAAGTGAACATACTTGGCGGCAGACTGGGGCTTCACCCTGGCGACCAACTGAGAAATCCGGACTCCCTCCCAAGTAATGTTGTTGACGCTCCATCCTGTGACGCAGTGAAAGTTCTCCGTCTCTGTGTGGTTCTTGAGAGACTGCAGGTCACTCCAACGAAGTGTGAGCGGATGTTCCACAAGCCCGCCCACTTTCAACTGATAGTCCTGAAGTTGCATGGAAGGATAGGTTCCGGTAACGGTAAAGTACTCCGGAAACTGAGTGCCAGAGCCTCCAGTGGTGGTTTCACCGCCGCTGCGCAGAGAAGTAAACAAGGCTGGCAGGGTTGCGAACGGATCAATCAGGGTTAATGCTGCTCCGCCAACCAGACCAGTGCCGAGCCACCTGAGAAACAACCGGCGCTCAGGATAGACTTTACCTGCATAGCCGAGTTTGTTCGGGCGAAAACCAAAAGTCTTATAGGCGACGTGAATCAGCACCCAGATTCCTAGTCCATAGGAAAAGTAGCCGTGCCATTGAAATGCCGGACTCCTCCAAGCAGTCGGAAATACAGTCACTCCCCACAACAAAATTCCTGTGAAAACAATGGCAATACCCGCAGCAATCGGAATCAGCCAATCCAGCCGCCAGATGGTTTTCCCAGATGGGAGCAGACGAAACAGAGGCAACAGCAAGGTGATACCGAACACAAGTCCAAGCAGTATATGCACCTGATAAATCATCGACAGATACGGAATTAAAACCGTGTGAAAAGCCGGCAAATAGAGCGCAAGACCGGTTATCATCAGCAGTATGAATGAACCAATTGTGTAGTAGTGAAGGCCCACAAGGAAACCAGGCCATTTTCCATGCTTTAACCAGCGTATCTTCATGAAATGACCTCCCTCCCGCCTTGTGTTTGAAATTTTCTCATATTTTTATTATAACAGCAGCTCAAGTTCCTTGACACACGGAAGGGCGGTGTGAACAAATTGTTAGTTATACGTTGGGGCAGGAGGTTGGCTCTCTCACAAAACTGAGAACCAACCTACAAACCGGTTGTCGTATTTCTAGTCATGAGGCTTTCGCGGCGGCAATGGGCCCAGGTACTGATAGAAGTTCGTCTGGATGCGTCCGTTATACAATTTTCGCTTTTTGTCCGCCTTGTCTCCGTACACTCGCTCAAAGTCAGGATAGGACGTAATAACAAACTTCGACCATGTGTCCAACCGCGCGAAGGATTTACCCATGGTCTGATACAATTTTCGAACTTCCCTTTCCTCCCACAGCCGTTCTCCATACGGAGGATTCGTAATGATACAACCATACGGGTCATCAGGTTGGAATTTTGCTACATCCTGATGCACAATCTGGACTTGCGGACCCACTCCCGCCTGTCGCGCATGGTATTCTGCCAGACTGAGCACCTCTTTGTCGATGTCGCCTGCGAGAATTTCCAACGAAGCACTGCGTTGACGGGTATCCTCCACTTCCTGCCGCGCTTCATTCCAAGAACCTTTGTCCATCCAGATGAAATGCTCTGATGCAAAAGTCCGGCGGTGTCCAGGGGCCAGATTCGAACCAATCATTGCCGCTTCAATGGCGATAGTGCCTGATCCGCAAAGGGGATCGGCAAAGGGGCGATGAGGTCCCCATCGACTCAACAAAACCAGGGCAGCAGCCAAGGTTTCGCGGATAGGCGCACTGGCAGTCAGTTTCCTGTACCCGCGTTTGTGCAGTCCTTCGCCGCTGGTATCGAGCGTGATAACAGCCTCATCCTTGAGCAAAGACACTTCAATCGTATAGCGCGGTCCTGTTTCAGGGAACTTTTCCATTCTGTATCGCTCTTTGAGACTTTCCACAACAGCCTTTTTTACAATGCTTTGACAAGCCGGCACACTGGATAGCTGCGACTTCAATGAACGGCCGTTCACGGGGAAGTTGGCATCCTTTGACAAGAGTTCTGGCCACGGAAGCGCCTTAGTCTGCTCGAACAGCTCTTCAAAGGTACGTGCGGTAAACTGTCCCACTTTAATAAACACTCGGTTGACCGTCCGCAGCCACAAGTTAGCCCTGGCAATCGTCAATTCATCCCCTACGAATTCAACATACCCGTTATAAGCCTGAATTTCACTGACACCCAGACTCTGAAGTTCGCGTTTTGCAACTGCTTCCAAACCAAAGGCGGTACTCGCAATAAGTCGAAACTGGGTCAAATTCGTATCCTCCTGGAATCACGTGTCGTGCATGTTTTAAAGAAGTGCATGTTTTGCAGACTTTCTAGGCCTTATCATACACAAAACCAGCACAGCATTCATAACCGTTTCACCATTACAACCCTGCGTGAGCCTGGAGACCACAAAGAGGTGCACAATTCTGACTGCGGTCATCACTTATCCGTTTCAATCTGAACTGTATCATCATTTTATGTAGTAGCGAGGACAACTTCCACTTCTTAAGTCTCAACTTCTGGTGGTGTGCTATAATGGGCAATCCGAGTTATTTCTTTGTTCAAAGTACAAGTCACTATCTGGAGATTAGTACGAATCCGGCTCCCGTTCTGACACTCAGTGTCTATGCAACGTCTCATGAAGATAGAGTGAAACTGGACTCATCCATACAATTTGTGTCAGACATTAACAATAAGAATTTATCTGTATCCATTGAATTGATTCGCAACGGCACATTTCTAACAAGTCACGTAGTACAGATGGACAATCCTCACACGTCGCAAAAGGAGAACTTTCTTGTCATTACGGACAACATGACATGGTCAGATACGCCCGACACGGGACTGAACCTCTACCAAATTGTTGCAACTGTACTAGATGAAGAGCCTCTCCTGCACCCTCTATTTGCGGGAACAAGAAGTATCAACGCAACTGTCTTTCCCTGACTCCGACACCTTCCTGGTTTCGCGATAAAGCAATAAGGGCTGCCCCCTCCTGCGTCAATCGGAGGTGCAGCCCTCTGTTCGAGTCGAGGCTCGTCATGAGACAGTTCAGTGCCCAAAAGGGATGAGCACTCACTTTGCCTCTGTCGTGCAACCGTGCTTACTTTGATTGGAGAACATCGTGATCGACGTGGCGTTCACCCTTCAGTTCACTCAGCAGATTAATTGCAACTTTAGCACCGTCACCAGCAGTAATGATGGTATGCATGCTGACGCCGGCAATCGTACCTGCGCCCCAGATGCCATCGATGTTTGTCTTGCCCTGTGTGTCAACATCAAGAATTGTCTTGATGCGAGGCTCTGTCCCCGGCTTGGTCTTCAAGCCGATTTTTTCTGCCAGAGTTGTATACATACCCGTCGCAATGATAACTTGCTTCGCCTCATAGTTTCCGTTGTTGGTTTCAATCTGGAATCCGTCGGCGGTCTTTGTAATGTTCTCGACTTCTGCCTCAACAAACTTGGCACCCAACTTTTCTGCCTGTTGTTTGCCAGTTTCAATCAAATCCGGACCGGAAACATCCTTTGCTCCGTAATGATTCTCTAACCAAGCACGTCGTGTCACACTCTGATTATTATGGAGAACAAGCGTATCTTGACCAGCTTTTGCTGTGAAGATAGCAGCACTTCCGCCTGCTGGTCCTGCTCCTACAATTGCAACGTCAACCATATTCTTACTCCTTTCAGACTTCTGGAACTTGAACCCTTCGTACTTTGAAAGTGTTCCTAGTAATGATATCACGTATTCTTCCCGTCCCAAAATACTGCCGCAACCTAGTACGTGATGCAGCGCACAATGCCAATAGTGATTCGAGAGTAAGCTGTACTCATCGCAGGTACGCAATCAAGTTTAAGGAGGCTAAATAGGAGTGAAAATTCCCAACTTCAAAACTGAGGAAGGTGCTCTACTCTACAAAGATACCGTGGGCAACGATATTGCACCAAGGGTCGCAGACATCTTAATTGAAGCCGCAAGAACTGTCATCGACATCAAAGACACGTCACAGCAGATAGACATCCTTGACTTAGGCTGCGGGCCCGGAACCGTCTCCCTGGCGCTTGCAGACAACTATCCTCATGCACAAATTGTCGGGGTTGACTCTTCTGCAAGCATGCTAGCAGAGTGTCGTTCTGCCGCTGCATCTCGGAGCATCGAAAATGCACAGTTTGTTCAAAGCGAAGCATCAGAACTGAACGCATTGAAGACTCCCTTCCACCTCGTTGTCAGCAATCTGGCCTTCCCATTCTTCCCCAGGCCAATTGAGACAATGCAAGCAGTCTGTCGCGTGATGCAAGCAAATGGAAGTGCTATTTTCACTGTACCCGGAAGGCATACCTGGGAGGAATTTTTTGACGTAGCTAAATCTGTTGTAGGTCCTGCAACAAAAGTTGCTCGACCTTTTTTGACGAAGTTTACTCAAGCAGAAAAATTGCCGGAATCTATGACAGCAGCGGGCTTCGGCACGATACAGACAAAAGCGGTGAAAATTCCTTTTTCATTTGACAACGGGCAACATCTGCTTAATTTCTTTGCAAAGCTTTTTCACTTGTTAGATTTTGCTCCCCAGATTGCACAAGAAAAACTCACGCGGGAAATTGACAAGCGGTTTCCGGATGGATTCACAATGCATTACGAAGCCATTATTGTTCAGGGTACCAAACCGAGAACCTAGTCTGTGCGTCACTGCCCAGCATCAGGGTGCAGTGCAACATGGTTCCGAAAATACATTTGAAAATGACGGGGAAAACTTTTACTCTTACAGCAGGAGGGATGACGTTGACCGCCGATAAGAACCAGAGTTCACTTGAGAAACTCAAACAGAAACTCACGCCGATTCAATTTGAAGTAACCCAAAACAATGGAACAGAACCGCCATTTCAAAATGAATACTGGGACAACCATGAAGACGGCCTCTACGTTGACGTCGTCTCCGGAGAACCCTTATTTTCATCCTTGGACAAATTTGATTCAGGTTGCGGCTGGCCAAGTTTCACCAAGCCGCTGGAAACAAAGAAGGTTGACGAAAAACGGGATACAAGCCATGGAATGATTCGCACTGAAGTGCGCAGCCCCGATTCGGACTCCCATCTCGGCCATGTATTTCCCGACGGTCCAAAAGACAAAGGCGGACTGCGGTACTGCATCAATTCAGCTTCACTCCGCTTCGTCCCCAAAGACCAACTTGAACGTGAAGGGTACGGAGACTACGTCCATCTGTTTGAAACAAAATGAACCAAAGTGCTTCGCGTCATAAAAACAGGCTGTTGCAGTCCCTTTGTATGACTGCAACAGCCTGTTCCAACAAAATGTATCAACAAATCCGCACTGGTTCAGTACTGCGAAGTACTTAGTCCTTAATACTCAAAACAATTTTACCGCGGGAATGCAGGGTCTGACTCAGTTCATGCGCGCTTTTTACGTCATCAAGCGGGAATACCTTTCCAACGACTGGTTTCATTTTACCTTCTTCAAACATTGCACCCAGGCGAGCCAGCTTAGTACCATCTGGCTGAAGAAAGAAGTAGTGTCCGCGAACATTGTTTTGCTTGAGTTGCTGTTCGTCCGGTTGGCCCGCAATGGAGACCACAATTCCTTCTTCTCTTAATACGCCTATACTCTGTTCAAGCACGTCGTTCCCAAGTGTGTCGAGGACCATATCGTAGTCTTTCACAACTTCCCAGAAATTCTGTTCGTCATAGGCAATCACCTTATCTGCCCCTAAAGACCTAACAAACTCTCTGTTTCTCGAACTGGCCGTCGTGGCTACATACGCGCCGAGAGCCTTTGCCAGTTGAATAGCGTAAACGCCAACGCCTCCCGCACCAGCGTGCACCAAGACCTGTTGGCCCGCTTCTACGTGAGCAATCTCGACAATGGCTTCCCAGGCCGTCAATCCTGCAAGGGGAATCGAGGCTGCCTCCTGAAAGGAAAGATTAGATGGCATAGATGCAACGAGATGTTCGTCAACCGCAACGTACTCTGCATAGGTCCCATTGCGTTCAGTAGCAGGTCTGGAAAACACTCTGTCACCGACTTTAAAATTCCTCACACCGCTTCCAACGTGAGCAACCACCCCGGCAACATCCCAACCCAGAATCAGCGGGAAATCGTATTTCAGAAACTGACGCAAGTAGCCTTCACGAATTTTCCAGTCAACTGGATTCACAGAAGCTGCGTGGGCCTCTATCAAGACATCTTTGTCTCCCGTTTCCGGGGGTTCAAGCAGCCCTGTTTGTAAAACATCAGCCGATCCGTATTCTTCGATGTACACCGCCTTCACAGGCTCACCTCCCATCCATATCGTCACCATTGAATCACACTTTCAGGCATTCTCAAAATCTCAGGCCCCTAAAAGCAGGATATCGCTAAGGAGCATGGACAGGTGTGCATTCCCTTATGCTTTAAGTTTGGAGCATAATGATACCCAAAGCTACCAAAAGGCTGTATATTCCTGTCATCCATGTGATGGGTTCGAGGCGTCTAAAGAATAGTTTGGAGAGGACTGTTACCAGAATCGGCTGGACACCGACAATCATTGCGGCTTCTGATACAGGCATGGCCCTTACTGCCGCAAAAAAGAGCAGTACCCCGGTTGCAGACATGATGCCGGCAGTAACAAGGTAGGGGTTCCAGTTATGAATGTAGTGCCGAAAATACTTACGCAAGCGACCTAAATACCATAAGATGCAAACATACACGAGGAGCGCGAGCATCAGATCCAGCGCCGCCGCAATAACCGGAACAATCGAGGCTGACATCCCCACCTTTCGCAGGAAATGTCCTCCGCCTTGAAGCACAGCGCCGAGAAGCCCCAGGACAATGCCCTGGTTTAACAGAAACCGTTCCTTTAGAAACGTGCGTTCTGTTACCAGCAGCGAAATACCCCCAGCCAGCAGTGCCACTCCGACAAAATCATTTGTTCGAAAGACTTCTCCCAAAAGAACAACCGCAAGAACAGTAGTGACAATGGCTTCAGCGCTCTCCACGACAATCCCGCGAGTTGCTCCAATTCTGCGGATTGCAGCGTACACTACCAACCTGCCAGCCAAGGTTCCAATCAGCCCAGACAAGGATGCCAAACCATAGCCCTGCCATTGTTCTTTGGTCAACGACCCAACGAATCCAAACCCGTGATACTTGACTACTATAAATACAAGTGCTGCGATTCCAAGGGTTATGCTGCCGACAAGCAAAACAGGAAACAGTCCGTTGTCTTCCGCCTCAGTCTCAACTTGTCCTTTGTGCAACAGAACGTACGCAAATGAGTAGCAAAAAACGGATAAAATCGCAGTAAAAAGTCCAGGCATATACACTTCTCCTTAGACAAGCAACTGTTCTATAGGTATGCAAAAACCTATTAATGATGAACAGTCTGTTACGCTGTCGAGAAAGTGTATGTTTGAGACTCATCTCTCACCCCGTTTCTGCGATTTTTGCACAAACCATGACGACAGTACGGGGAGGAAAAGCAGATGAAGACTATCTAAAAGGCAGGATTGTTTGACTTGAAGCGCTCCCACATCTGCTTTGGAGCCTGTTTCAGCTCCTCATTTGACGCCTTTAGCCTGCGGTCACTGTCACCAAACCCAATCTCAAGTTCCCCATTATCCATTTTTTGAAAAACAGCTGTCGCAAATTCATTTACATCGGCACCAAACGTATGTAACCCTGGCCCGCCTAAGTCTGTATTTACAGCCGGCGGAAGAATATCTACTACGTCAACCGGGGTATCCTGCAATTGCACTCGCAGAGAGATACTAAAGGAATGCAATGCGGCTTTGGTTGCACTGTAGATCGGCGCAAAAGCAGCAGGAGTGATGGCTAGCCCAGATGTGACATTCACAACTGTCGCACGGGATTGCTGTAATAAATGCGGGAGAAATAGCATGGTCAGGTGGATAGGGCCCTCAAGATTTGCTTCAATTTCCCGGTGGTAATGATTCCACACTTCTGATGTCTTCTGCAGATTCAACCGCTGCTGAATCCCTGCATTGTTGACAAGAACGTTGACGGCTGGAAAGGATTCTATCGTCCAGTTATATAACTCTTGCCGTTGTTGTTCGTCACTTACGTCACTGACCCTTGTGTGTAAAGCGGGCAACTGTTCCTTTGCTTGCGCAAGTTTCCGTTCACTGCGCCCGCACACAATTACCTCGTTTCCTGCGGTCAGAAATTCACGAGCCAAAGCAAATCCAATTCCCGCTGAACCTCCTGTAATCAGCACGGTGTTCCCTGTCATCACCATTCGTTTGCCTCCAATCGAAGTTTATTAATAATCAGCACGACACCTTCAGTATCCTCAGCACGTGGTAAACTATATACAAGATGAGCTTGCCTCTTTTCTCGCATCGTTCAAGAAGGGAGGCAACACAAATGATTACACCTTTCACTTTGACTCCATTCTCTGCACTCTGGGATCACGTTTTCTGGGTCCTGACCGGGGTAGTTTTCGGAAGAGTAGAGGAAATCACACTGCGAATTCAACTGAAGGCAGTCAGCATCCGGTGATGCAATAAGATGTGTCTGACTGCCCAGCGTAGAATTGAGGGGGGCTCATCGTGTAATTCCCTGTCAGTGGCAGCTGGCAGGGAATTTTATGCTCAGAAGACTGTATCCCACCATGAGGACACAGGAACCGCATCAATAGTCAATATGCGCAAACATGTTACTGATTTCGTAAATATAATATGACAAATAGACAGGTTTCGCAACATAGACAGTTGCATTTGTCGATGTAGTCTCCGCGTTGCAACCAAAAGACGATAAAAACAACAGGACCTGTTCGACAGATTTTTAGACTTTGTTCACTGCTTACGCTGTAACAAGCGGTTTCGCGGGCGCGCTGCGTACTATACTGTAGTAGGGTATAAAAGGAGGCATCTCCATTGAAACACAAGACATCTCGCTGGGTCTATGCAGGCATTGCAACAGTTCTTATCGGTCTGTCCGGGTGCGGTACGCCAAGCACTACTCTCCAAGGCGGGCGCGGCTCGATGATGGGACAAAGTGGAGCTATGATGCAGGGCCAAAGCAACTCGAGGATGGGGCAAGGCGCGTCCATGATGCAGGGCCAACAGAACAGTAATGGCACATCCGGGTCCGAAACATCTGCTGGGACATCGGCTGCTAGTCAAAGTACTGCAAAGAATCAGCATATCTACCTGACAGTTCTGGCAGGCGCCAAACTTGGATCCGATGGAAAAATGCATGACATTTTCTCTCCGGCGGACTTTGTTGTTCATCCTGACAAACCTGTAACCGTGACAGTCTATAACTATGACACGGGCGAGCACAGTTTTACTTCTCAAGCATTGGGTGTGAATGCAAGCGTGAAAGGCGCACAGAGAAAAGGAGTACCGTCAACAACAACCTTCACATTCACTCCGAAAGAGACAGGCACGTATACGTGGGCTTGCACTGTTCCCTGCGATGACAATGCAGGCGGCTGGGCAATGTCTCACGACGGATTCATGGCTGGTAAAGTCTCTGTTGTGGCGGACTAAACGTGGGGAATAACACTTGGCATTCTGCTTTCGCCAGGAGCCGTGGAGATGAGTAGGCAAGAATTAGAGAACAAATTCATTACTCGACTCGAATGTTCCTTACGACTTGTTCCATTTTCCCGTGACAAATGGGGCAAGTCGGTTCTTCGTCCAAAACAAATTCAGGTCGTGACCAAGTGTTGCAATCCGAACACTGCCATACAGTTCTGTCTTCGTAAACGTGCTCACTGACAGGTTTTTTATTATAGTTGTACGCCATTGGGGTTCCTCCTCTGTGGTCTGTTGCGAGGCCCGCGTACGGGAACGCGGGCCTTGCCTCAGCAACTATGCTATTTCATGACGTTGGCAGCCTGCGGACCCTTCGGTCCCTGGACAACGTCGAACGTCACACTTTGACCTTCTTCAAGGGTTTTGAAACCGTCGCCTTCAATCGCTGAAAAATGAACAAAAACATCGTCGCCGTCCTCGCGGGAGATAAAACCAAATCCCTTGTCGGCATTAAACCATTTTACTGTTCCCTGCATTTGTGAACTCCTCCTCGTGCCTCTTCGGCACTATTCAATCCTGCGGTGCGTGCTTGTGCAACGACACATGCAATTACGAATCCGACAACGAAAAGCCGTCTTCCCTGAACCATATGAGGCGCAGGAAAAGACGGCTCATAAGTTTTAGAGGTCAGGTTATCGCAATGCACATGTACAGTATACGCCATGAACCAAAAAAATGAAATTCTTAAAAAGATTTTTTCCTGATTATGTTCGTATTCCCTCCGACTCCTGTTCGTAAGGTCAACACACCAGCGCGCAACTCAGATTGTTTATAGTATCTGCATTTTGATCTGTTTTACTCCTTTTTTGCGGCTGCTGACGGCAGTGAAACAGTCAACCTGTTAAAACCAAAATGCCAACCGATGTAATTAAGGATAAGCAGAACTGCCATATAGAGATACACACCAAACGGGATGAGCGTAAAGGCGTAGTGTATGCCTGCAAATGCCCCCATGATAAACATTAATAAGAAAACTATCAGTGTTTGACGCTGCTGCGCCACTTGAAACGGCTGTGAGAACGGCAGATCTTTCGTCAGTAAAACGAAGCAGATGACCGTGTACAAGAGCAGTGCAAGCGCAACAACGACAAGCTGCGGAATCACTCGCAGTCCGAATACCGCCACAAAAACAATACTTTCAAACAAGTAGATAGGCATCATTAACCTCACCAAAAACGCCTTAACTGTTCCTCTGTAGGCGTGGCTTAGGTTGGTAATGGGGGCCGTTTGATAAATCCATGCCGCCTTATATTGACCAGAGTATTGCAACATCATAACGACCGACGCAATCACAAAGGCTGACAAATAAATTGACAGGTACAGTTTTGAAGATGCCAACCCTTTTAAGCCTCCTGAAAGGGCTGGATTTATCAGAATAATGAAAGGTAAAACGAGTGAAAATCCCAGAGACGGATAGACTTTGAGCTTAAACTCTCGTTCCTTTGACATCATTAAAGTGCCGAATCGGAAAAAGATGGTTTCTTCGTGAGAACCAGAAATCACTCGTGAAACGGCACGTATCCACCACGGAATGCCTTTCGCATGCCTGACCGCATTGTTCGAGAGTTTTTGCAGTTTGTTTTCGAAAACTGGCATCAGCCGAACGTAGACAGAAAACAGGATAATCGGAATGACTATCGCAAGAATTGACAACGTAGTGATCTGGCTGGTTATGGGACCGTGACCGAACCACGAAAAAGTGGAGCCAAACCAGAACGGAGCCACAAGGACCTGCCACCAGGCAGCGTGAAACACAATGTGAAGTCGAAATACCTGAAACGAGCGGCCAACCAGTTGATATCCAATGATGATTACGAGGGACAGTATAATTTGAATATAGTTGATGATATCCTTCAACCGCTCACCATCAAAGAAGTGCAGAACCAGCAAATACAAGAGCGCTGTAATGACCATAACGAAGATATCCATTAGAATGACATCAAGCAGAAAGATGAGAAAAAATACAGGACCGTGACGAATCAGAGCCGCCACGAGCCCAGGTCCCGTCAATGCACCAGTCAGAAAAATAAGATAGATGGTAATGTGAATCGCTCTGGCAAAACTAACCGTGCGTTTTTTGACTGGTTTCGTACCGATAATGGCCTGGTCTCGAATATCCAAAAGAACGGAAGAAAAATCCGAAATCATTGACGTTGTAATCAGAAACATCAATATGCTGAAGACGATGCTCATCTGAAACAGGTAGTTTTGACTCATTAACACAAACGGTACAGCAATCAAGCCCATAAAACCGTAAATCCAAAGTGAGCGGATAAAGCTGTTTTTGTCGCTGTCGCCATCTTGACCTTTTCTCGACCTCTGATTTCTGCCTATCACTGTAGGTACCCGTCTCGAATCCATGGTGAGCTTTACCTGAAGGATTTGGCGAAGTACCGTATAATCACAGCCAAACTTTTCTAAAACAGCACTAAACCTGTCAAGAACTTTTAATGAAGCAAAGTCTTTCATGGTCGCACCTCTTCAATAATAGACACGAACTTCTCCGCAATATCCTCGTGATCATTAAAACCCGTAATCTCATTAAACAGTTCTTCCAAAGAAGTTTCGTTGGATTGTTGACTCAACTCTTCAAAGGTACCGTCGGCAACAACTCCGCCATTATTCAGCAAGATAATTCGGTTGCTGATCTTCTGCACAACTTCCATGATGTGAGATGAATAAAAAATTGTCTTTCCCTGTCTTGCAAGCTGTGCCAAAATGTCTTTTACAACAATGACGCTGTTTGCATCCAATCCGCTCAGCGGTTCGTCAAGAAAAAGAATGTCCGGATTATGCAATAAACTGGAGATGAGCAGAACCTTCTGCCGCATGCCCTTTGAATAGGACGAAATCCGCGTGTCGTAGACTGCGTGAAGATCAAACGTATCCATCAGCAATTTGGCCTTCCTGTCAGCTGACCCTTCATCCATACCATATAACCCGCCAATAAATGTGAGGTATTCTCGTGCCGTGAGCGCGTCGTAAATCTCGGCCGTCTCCGGAACATAGCCAATCCTTCGCTTGTACTCCACATTATCCTCTGCGATGTTGCGCCCAAAAATCTTGATTTCCCCGGTATAACCCTCGACAAGCCCTAAGATAGCTTTGATAGTGGTACTCTTTCCAGCCCCGTTTGGGCCAATGTAACCAATGATTTGTCCGGGGTAGACCTCCAAATTAATTCCCTTGAGCACCAGTTGATTCCCATACAACATTTTTAGGTTCTGCAATGAAATTGCCGGTACCTCTGAGTTCAACACATAGCCCCTCTCACACGCGACATCGTTTGTTTGTGTGCAAATTTAACATGTGCAGATCCTCTATCTACAGGGCACATGTTTGTGGAATACTTTGACTCCGCAAACAAACTTATTTTCCCAAATTCATCAGATTCGTCCTTACTATAGCACGAAAATCTCGGTTGGGTTGGGTTACTATGAAACTTTTACACATTCTTTAGTAGAGAACGTTCGTCTGAAGGGGTCTTAGGTCAAATTGCCCACGACGGACAAGCTTTCAGGAATGAATCGGATGTCGACGGGAGTCTGCATACCTTTCTCTCCATCCATGTCTATGAACTGCAAAGGAGTACAGCGGATGTTCAAGGATGTAGCTCGAAACCGAGTCACAGCACGGTTTTCAATTGGCGCTTTGCGAAGGATGGATGCTGCAGCATCCAGCAGATTTGCGATAGTCACATCGTGAATGAGAATGACTTCAAAGGAGTCGTCACCAAACCCCGTTTCAGGAAACAGTTCGAACCCGGCAAGCGACCTGCCGCTTGCCACATAGCCCATGACACAAGTCGTTTCAATCAGCTTTTCTTCAGTCTGGATCTGCACCAGAAACTCACTCTGATTATGCAGGGACTGAAGCGACTTCAAAAAGTAGGTAAGCGGCCCCAGCCTGGATTTAGTTGCCTGTTTCACGGAGTTAGAGACAAGAGAAATCAAGCCAAATCCGAGGAAGTTTACGAAGTAACGAGACGCACATTTACCTAACTCAATTTGGACAGGATGTGAAACCTTTAGAAAATCGCAAGCCTCCATCAAATCAGAAGGGATGCTCAGACTACGGGCAATATCGTTGGCCGTCCCAGCCGGAAGGATACCGAGTACAGGGCGCTGTCGTGAATTCATCAACCCATTTACCACTTCGTGTATCGTACCGTCCCCTCCGGCAGCGACAACCATGTCGAACTGAGTTGCCGCTTCAGCAGCCACCTGTTCAGCATGCCCTTCATATAACGTCGGCTTGACCGTCACGTCCCATCGTTCCCCAAGAGACTCCACAACATATCCAAGTTTTTCAGTCATAGTCTGTCGGCCCGAGGAAGGATTGTAGATGAGCAGCAATTGTTCTTTCACGCGGTGTCCACAACTCCCTTATGGTGCTTTCACAGTCAGCGCCTGACTTCCCATCTGTTTCCAGGCAGCGACGAATTGCTTGCGATTGACGGGTTGAGCCTTCTGGCCGTTAAAAGGATTGTTGATATACAACTGTTTCGGACCGTATCCCACCAAGAGCACGGCGTGTTCAAAAAAAGTGGCTTTGATAGGTCCGCCGGGATTGTTCCAGGTCACCCAATCTGACTGAGGCAATGGTTTAAAGGTAGTATTTACCCACATGACCACGGGTACGCCATGTGCAACTTGTGCAAAAATGTGCTGAAGCGATGAACCTGTCAGGTCTACGGCTTGACCTGGCAGCACACGATTCAGTAACTTCGTCAACGGTCCGTGATAGATGCCGTATCCTGGTTGACGGGTCATATGCCCCACGAATCCCTTATTTGGATTGCCCCACGATGCTATGTCGTATCTCCAGCCTTGCGGTAAGCCGCTGGCGTTGTTTTTCCAGGCTACAGACACTGGAGCCCTGGGCGCTTCCTTAGCCAGAGACATTTTACTCACAGGATGGCCAACTGCCGTCAACAGCATAGACAAACTGGTGACCTCACAGCCGTTGGGCAGTTGAGGATGTTGATTCTGAGCAGCTACGGAAAGCAACGCGTGAGAAGGCAGTACTGAATGGCCTGAAGTACCGCCAGTTGTTCCCGCAGTCGTTGTCTTTGTCGTGGAATTCGTTGCTGCTGTTGCGGTTGAATTCGATGTGATTGCTGCCGTAGTCCCACTCCCGCCTTTGGTAATGACCGGGACTGTATGATTCGTCGTCGAATTTTCAGTTCCAACGTTTCCGTTTGAAGAACCTGCACCATTTGAAGAACCTGCACCATTCAGCAGTGTTCGAACAAGTAGAGTTCCCATAATCAGGACAAGCAACCCCGTACCAGCCTGGACCCAACGTTTCCTGCGCCTTTTTCTGCGGTCAAAACTTCTGTATTCCATGGTCTCTCCCATTGTTTCACAAAGAGTGAAATTGTCTTTATCCTCTTTGCATCAATTTTTACCGTAGTGATGCCATTGTTGTATACTCTCACGCGTGTCTCAATGAAATCTCAACGCTTCGCCTAGACATCGGCGATAAGTTCGGGATTCGCTCTCTGCACAGCACTTTGTCTTAATTCAATCCGTGGTTTACGGCATAGGAAACCAAATCCGCTTTACTTTGTGCTCCAATCCGTTCAATAATTCGGGCGCGGTGTGTCTCCACGGTTTTCACGCTGATATGGAGTCTTTCCGCAATCTCTTTATTAATGTAGCCCTTGGCGATTAAAGTCAGCACTTCTGTCTCCCGGGGCGAGAGGAGAGGAGAACTGCTGTCAACCGGCGATTGCAGGCGGCTCAGTAACCTTTCCCGCAGGCTGTCCGACATCTTTGTTGGCAAATAGGGCTCATTCGCCCCTCTCTGTGTCACCCTGTAAATGGCTGCGACAATCTCTGAACTGGAGTCGTTTTTCAAAACGACCCCGGCAGCGCCAGCCTGCAGCATTTTCTCAATATGGGCTTCATCGTCAAACATGGTGAGCATAATGACCTTTGTGTCCGGGAGTTCTTCCCTAAGCCGCCGAGTAGCCGTAATCCCGTCGATGCCTTGGGGCATATGCACGTCCATCAAAACCACATCCGGATGGTGACTGAGGGCAACCGGAATCGCCTCGTCCCCTGATTCCGCCTCAGCCACGACCAGGAAGTCATCCTCTTCTTCCAGGAGCAGGCGAATGCCTTGGCGAACAATGACGTGATCGTCCACAAGCATAATGTTGACCATTACTTCTCAACCCTTTCTAATGAGGGAAGCTCAAGGTCCCGAATGCCAACTGTCAGTTCAACCTTTGTTCCCCGCTTTCGCTCACTCGAAATCGTAAGCTGTGCACCTACGGCACGTGCACGTTCTTCCATATTTCTCAACCCGTATCCAAATTGTGACTCAGCCATTGAAAAGCCAAGTCCGTTGTCCTCGACTGTCAGACGGACAGTCCCGCCCTGTTGCAACAATGCAATGTGAATTTTTGCGGCATGTCCGTGCATAACGGCATTGTGAAGCGCTTCTTGTGTGATTCTATACAAGTGAACCGAAGCGTCCGGGTGAAACGGAGGCTCCTCTTTGCAATTGGTCGAAAAGCGGACTGTACGCCGCGGGGAACACAAGGTCTGCGCCATGGTGCGAAGCGTTGCTACGAGACCGATTCTGTCCAGTGCGGCCGGGTACAGTGAATGCGAAATGGAACGAACTTCTTCAGTGGCTTCTTTAACTTGTTGGTGCAGCAATCGAACTTCTTGCTCACTTTCAGGCTGATGCAAATGACGTGACAAGTGCTCGAGTCCCAAGCCGATGCCGTACAACGTCTGGGAAATGCCGTCATGCAAGTCTTGAGAGAGCCGCTTTCGCTCCTCCTCTTGAATTTTATAGGCGTGATGAGTCAGTCGTCGACTCAGCTGAAGTTCTTCCTCCCGTTTTTCAGCAGTTACATCGCGAATCGTAATCACCATGTCCTGCTCAGATGTTGCTGCACGCCGCGATAAAAACGTTCTGCTCATGCCTACAGGGACGTTGCCAGAGTTTGTTGGCAATTCGGATTCGAAGTAGTGGCGTTTTCGCTCATCGGCAAGCAGGCATCGCTGCTGCCCCGGAAGCAGGCTTCGATTCTGGCAGTAGAGGCAATAAGGAACGCTGTCATGTAATTTGAAGCCTGTCATGGTTACAGCAGAAGGGTTGATAAATGTAATTGTGCGCTCTGGATTCATCACGATGATACCGTCACTCAACAATGTAAACAGCTCGCGAAAGCGCGTGTATTCCGCTCGACGTATCCAAACAAGCCGTCCTAAAGGAAAGAAAATTACAGCCAAGGACAGCGTCGCAATGCCAATCGCTCGTACAGCCAACCGCGGAGTAGCTTGGCCAATTAGAACCACATTCAGCACAATGTCCGTGACTACCACAACCACCCATAGGAGTGCCGTGAACCCTCCTATTCTTTCCAGTTTGATCGCGTTTCTAATCACGTTGACGCCCCCGAAAAAACTCTTCTATTCTGTGTGGTTAATCTAATTTTACCCTATCAGCACTCTCAATTTTATCAGGGTTTTTCCCTATTCGGGTTTTTCCGCATTCGGGTTTTCCCTGATAGGACAGCTGACCATTCGTAAGTAGCATAACCGGTAAAGGAGGAATTCATGATGGCAAGAATCATTGTTGTCGGCGGCTCATTCGCAGGATTGACAGCCGCTTTCGAATTACGCAGACACCTTTCTGGTGAACACGAGGTAACAGTCGTGTCGAGCAACTCGCGCTTCGTATTTATTCCGTCCATGCCTTGGATTGTTTTAGGGTCCAGAGAGGAAAAGGACGTCACATTTGATTTAGAACCAGTCTTAAAACGAAAAGGCATCGAGTTCGTTCATGATGCGCTGCAGCAGGTCGATATGAAGGAAAGTGTGATTTATACCACGAGTTCAACGATGCACTATGACTACCTGCTCTTGGCTACCGGCCCTGCACTCGACTTTGACGCTGTTCCCGGAATTGGGCCCCACGGCGGATACAGCCAGTCTGTATGCTCCCTGCCACACTCGAAGACGGCAAGGAAAGCATGGGAGAAATTCCTTGAAAACCCGGGTCCTGTCGTCATTGGTGCTGCACAGGGTGCAAGTTGTTTCGGAGCCGGTTACGAATTTCTATTAAACATCGACACGTACCTGCGCAAGCACGGTTTGCGGGATAAGGCGCCTGTCACTTGGGTGACGTCTGAACCAGAACTCGGGCACTTTGGCCTCGGGGGCATCGGAAACTCCGCCGAGTTGGTTAAAGAAATGCTCAAAAGCAGAGACATACAAGTGTTTCCCAACCATGCAATTAAGCAAGTCACGAAAGATATTGTGGAGTTGGACGACGGTACCAGGCTGCCGCACCAATACAGCATGATAATCCCGCCATTTAAGGGCATTGACGCCATTTTCCAGTCTCCGGGACTTGGAAATGCCAAAGGGTTCATTCCGGTAACCCAGGAATATCGACATCCGGATTATTCCAACGTTTTTGCAGCTGGTGTTAACGTTGCTATGGCACCCCCTGAAAAAACACCGATTCCAACGGGGGTTCCGAAGACAGGTTATATGTCAGAGCACATGGCAAAGACTGCGGCAGCCAACATTGTGGCAGACCTCACCCATGGGCAGCCAACGAAATTGGATCCGACGAAAATGAAAGCCTTGTGTCTGTTGGATGCGGGAGACAGCGGAGTGTATATGGTAGCCGATCCAGTGTTTCCACCTCAAACCAAATACAGCCTCCGCGCTGGAAGCTGGGTGCATGGAGCCAAAATTGCCTTTGAAAAGTACTTTATGTGGAAGATGAAAAACGGGCTTACACAACTGAAGTAAACGGTTTTGGTCGTAGGGAGTATCACTTTGGCAAGTGTCGTTTGGCAACATCGTGTTGCAAGAGTTAGTCGCAAGAGTTTGCTGTTAAGAGTTTGTTTGGAAGAAGGGAATCATATGTCACACGTCATGCTTGCCCGGGCATTGTTTGGCATGACCTTGGGCTATCACATTGCTTACGCGACCATTTCCGTGGGAGCACCGCTCTTAATTTTTATCGCAGAGTGGCGCTTCATGAGAACAGGTCAGCCTTTCTATAGAATACTGGCGAAAAGAATTACGTTGGTGTTAATACTCCTTGTCGGTGTTGGACTTGTTACAGGTACCTCGGTGGCGGTCATGCTGTCTGTCCTTTGGCCTGGTTTTATGAAAACTGTGGGACAAGTTATCAACCTGCCGTTTCAGATTGAAGTTTTTGCCTTCATGATTGAATCACTGTTCCTTGCTGTCTATGTCTACGGAGGCAGCCGCTTGTCGCAGAGAGCACGACTCATCAGCACATTGCTTGTCGCTGTAGGAAGCGGGATGTCGGCGTTGCTTATCACGGATGTCAACGCCTTTATGAACACACCCACAGGCTTTGTGTGGCACGACGGACAAGTCACACATGCCCACCCGCTTCTGGCCATGTTTAATCCTGCCATGCCGACTGAACTCGCTCATGTGCTGGCATCGGCCTATATGACGGTTGGGTTTGTGTTCGCTGCCGTGGCCGCAAGAGGCCTGCTCCGAAAGAACACGACTTCCTTTGAAAAGGAGTACTACCGCAGAAGTCTTAACTTGTCGCTGTGGGTGGCAGGTACCATGTCTGTTCTTACGGCTTTTATCGGAGACCTTTCCGGTAAATTTCTCGAGCAGTTTCAACCGGAAAAACTGGCAGCCGCCGAGGGGCTGTTTAAAACAACCCAACATGCCCCTTTAGTCATAGGCGGTTGGCCTAGTCTGCACACGGAGTCCGTAATCGGGGGAATTCCCGTACCAGGCATGCTGAGCTGGCTTGCAACAGAAAGCTTTCACGGCAAAGTGTTGGGCTTAAATCACTTCCCCAAATCCACCTGGCCGCCTTTGTTTGTTCACCTGTTGTTTGATTCTATGGTTGGAATTGGAAGTGTTGGTATCGCGGTTGCTGTGGTCTACCTGTTTGTACGACTGCGCCGTACGAATACAGATACGCCCCGGTGGCTGCTTTGGGGCATTACAGGAATGGGCTTGCTGTCCATGATTGGCATTGAAGACGGCTGGGTTTTTGCTGAAATTGCTCGACAGCCTTGGATAATTTACGGCTATCTCAAAGTGTCCCAGGCGGTTACGACTTCTCCCAGTATAGGCTGGATGCTTGCTGGATTTATGTCACTCTACACAGTTTTGCTCATCGGAACAGTCTGGGCGCTGAGGGCGTACTTCAAGAACCATCCGCTCTGTGATGAAGATTCCCTGCGGCCGGACTCCGGAACAAAGCCCGGAAAGCGAGGGAAAACAGCGTGACTCACCTCAGCATTGGTCATTACAGTGTAAATCTCATCAACATCGGCGCCGCTGTGCTTTGGATTCTTGGTTTCGTCTACGCTGTACTCGGAGCCATTGATTTTGGGTCAAGCTTTTGGAGGCTGTATTTTCTGCGCAAAGGACAGTGGCCTGCTGAAACCGTGGCAAGAACCTATGTGAGTCCAACCTGGGAATTGATTAATGCGTTTTTGATTCTCATTCCCGTGACACTAACCGGACTTTTCCCAGATGCCACTTTTGCCTTTGGCAGCATTTTGTTGGTTCCTGCAACGCTGCTGTTGGTATTGATTGCGCTTCGCGGCGCATATTGGCAGTTCGGGTATGCTTCAAGTACCCACAAGAGCCGTACAGTCACGGTGGTAGGCATAACCGGACTGGTATTGCCTGGCGCATTTATGACGCTGCTCCCGCTGTCACAAGGCGGGTATACCACAGCAATTAACGGTGTCTTGCACGTTCAACTCGTAAAATTCTTCACCAGTCCGGACGTGTATTTATTTGCGCTATTCGGTATCTTCTTGTCACTGTACCTATCTGCCCTGTTTCTCGCCAGGTACGCGTATAACGGGCATCAGAAAGCTGCATACGAATCCTTTCGCCGCGTTGCCGTCGGCCTTGGTCCACTCAGCTTAGCTCTGGGGCTTCTGGCTCTGATTGTCCCTCACCAAGGGCTGGATTTCTCCCGCCAGATTATGACGTGGTGGCCGCTGACATCTATCTCATTTCTGGCATTTTGCTTAACAGAATCAGCATTGATCTGGACAAAGCCTCAAGCACATGTCAAAGGGAATCCTGGCATTGCACTGTACGCAGCTCTCGTTCAACTCGCTGCAGCCGATGCGGGTTACGGTTTAGCACATCACAACTTCTGGCTCTACCCATATGTTGCTGTGGCTTCTTCCGCCTCCAACCCAACCATGTTTGAAGCAACTCTGCTGGTACTCCTCGGAGGGGCTCTTGTGCTTGCACCAGGACTGCTGTGGTTTAGAAGATTGTTTATAACCGATGCCAAATACGTCAAAAGTGCTGCAGAGTCTACGAAATAAGGCCTTCTCAATCGGTTCACAAAGGTTTGAACCTCGTACCGTTCCACTCCCCCATGTGTAGATCCACCTGAACTCTGATATGTCTCATGGACTTGAGACATATCAGAGTTTCATCCCGTATTCAGATTTTTCTAAAATAACAGTCAGAATTTGCTGTCATGTTTCGAATGATATAAATACATCTTTAACAGGTTCCCTAGTTGACTTGATTGTGAGACCAAATTAGGGGGGAGAGGTCAATTGAATTTAGTTGAACTATTGGCTGGCAGTGTTAAGAAGCATGGAGACAAGACCAGTCTTCAGTACGCACAGGACGGTGAATACAAGGGCATTTCCTATTCGCAATTATGGGACTTCATCCAACAGTTCGCCAGCGGCCTTTCTGAGACCGGCGTGAAATCGGATACAAGAGTGGCTATCCTGGCTGAAAATTGCCCAGAGTGGACCATTGCGGACTTTGCGATTCTTTCTCTCAAAGCCGTCGTAGTACCCATCTATCCTACTCTTCCAGTAAATCAAATTGACTTTATCCTTCATAACGCAAATGTTGACCTTATCATCGTACAAGACAAAGTTCAGTATGAAAAAATTCTCGCCACAACCCACCCGCTGAAACATGTTATTTTGATGGACATATTTGGAAAAAAGACTGCCAGTGCTGCAGAGTCACTCAAGCCACATCCAAAGGCCAATGACAAGGCAATGGAACACTTGAGCTGGCTGTTTTCCGAAGTGCTTGAGCTGGGAAAAAAAGCTTTGTCGGAGCAAGAGAGAGAGAACTATACCAACATCCACAAAAACACGCTGGCAACCATTGTCCACACATCGGGTACGTCTGGAAAGCCAAAAGGCGTTATGCTGACCCATGAAAACATTGTCAGCAATGTCTCTGCCAGTCTGCAGATACTTCCTGTCTATCCGACCGACATAAGCCTGTCCTACTTACCGTTGTCACACGTCTTTGAGCGTACCGTGGGACATTTTGCTCCGTTGTCCATTGGGGCTACCATCGCCTATGCAGAAGGAATTGAATACATCCAGAAAAACTTGAAACAAGTGCGTCCGACGGTATTAGTCACGGTGCCTAGGCTGCTGGAAAAGGTCTATACAGGCATTCAGGAGCAGATTCGATTGAAACCAGTTTGGATACAGCGTATCTTGCGCAGCCCCATGCAGAAAAACAAACGTTCGGGCTTGACCTACCGACTGGTCGATAGCATTTTGTTCGGAAAGATTAGAAAGGGGCTCGGCGGCCGAATTCGACTGGTGGTGTCTGGAGGAGCCGGTCTTGCCGAGGAGCTTGGCCGCTTCTATTCCTTCGCTGGAATTCCAGTCTATGAAGGTTACGGCATGACTGAATCTGCCCCCGTCATTGCGGCAAACCCGTACGGAAATGCCAGGTTTGGTACGGTTGGTCTGCCCTTGCCGAACGTTGAAGTGGCTCTGGCAGAGGACGGCGAGTTACTGGTGCGCGGACCCAACGTCATGAAGGGTTACGTCAACGCACCGGACGAAACGGCAAAAGTGCTTGAGCCCAGTGGCTGGCTGCACACTGGAGACATCGCTGAATTCACAGATAGATACATCCGGATTGTCGACCGAAAGAAGAATCTGTTGGTACTGGCGACCGGAAAGAATGTGGCTCCGTGGCCGATTGAAAGTTCATTGACACTCGCTCCACACATCGGAGCGGCACTCGTCATTGGTGACGGAAGGAAGTACGTTGCTGCAATACTGGTCCCGGATTTTGACGCTATGAAGCCTTTTTTGTTACAGCATCAAATTGACGATAATCCCACAGAGTGGGTGGGACATCCCAAGGTCGTTTCGCTGATTCAAGCCGAAGCCAACGCTGCCATAAAGGAATTGGCGGGGTTCGAACAACCAAAGCGCGCCCTGCTGCTCCCAACGGAGTGGACCATAGATTCCGGAGAGTTGACCCCTACTCTCAAAGTGAAACGAAAAGTGGTCCTGCACAACTACGCACACCGTATTGAGGCCATGTATGCAGGGAAGGACTTTATAGCACTTGGTTCGGAACTGCCAGACACCAGCCCGCCCGAAACTGAACCTATGGTCTCACCAGACGATGCCAAATCTGAAACTCTGCTCGCAGCAGAATCGGATGAAGCTGTCGCCAAGACGACTGCCATTGCTCGCCGACGCCGCGTACCTTGGATTCTCCGGGGTCTTGCTGCTGTGTCAGTTCTTTTCGTTATCGGTGTCGCCAGTCTCTTCCTGCATCCTCCTGCCCACTTCAACTTAAACAAAATGATTGGAGGCATTAATCAAAACAATAAGAAAATCAACCAACAAAATCAGGGAATCGTGGGAACCATGAAGAACATCCAGCAGTCTTCCAGTGCGACACCAGTTTTGAAAAAACGCTTAAAAACAGTCAACACAGGTATCTATAACAACGAAAACTACTTGCATCAACTGGACGGTCTCAGCCAACAGGAAGTCTCACTCAGTCGGCAATTCAAGTCTTTGGCGGACTCCATGAAGGGAAACCTGCAATCGATTTCCACTTCATCCAGTCAGCAACAAAAAGGCCTCAGTAACATGAATCGTTCTACTCAAGGTGTGGCAAGCGAGGCAAGTCAGTTGAAAGCAGTACAGCAGACAGTTCAAGGCAAGTTGGCACAGGCTGCAGAGAAATCAAAGAAAATTGCCAGTGAAATGCCATAAGGACAATCAATCAGGAGAGGAGGAATTCCCGTGTTAGGCCGTCGATTGCTTCAGGTGCTTGGATACGTCGTACTAGGCGGAATGACAGTTGTATTGGCACAGACCGTCATGACAACCGTAAACCTCGTCCGAGTTGATTCGGGTCTCAACTCGAGCCTTCAATCTACTCGACAGTTGGTTCAAGTAAACCACGCTATTATACGCAACAATAAAGCTCTTCCCGCAGTCGTAAAAGAGAGTCAGCAGGCAGCGATTCAGTTACAGACAACACTTCAAGCAACCCAGAAAGTTGCGCAAAATATTCAAGCCATCAATCACTTGAACAGCGAGACCCTGGCAGTAAACCAGCAAATTGCACAAACAGGGAACAATAACGCGAAGTCTTTGCAGCAAGTAGTGGACAGTACAAAAGCCCTAAAGTCGTCGCTGCAGCAAGTGCAACAAAACCTGCAGACGCTTAAAAGCATTACGGATGCCGACAAGCGTTATTTGAGTTCTATGCGACAGAGCGCAAATACCATGAACAAGAAAACACCGGGGGTGGGATAATGGAACGATTTCCGCGAATTCTGCCAAGGCTGACAATCCCGAAAATCATCACAGCCTTGGTGGCGATTGGCCTTGGCGTGAATGGAATGATTCAATTGCACCTGCAGAAAGACATGAAAACCAAGACGGTAGAACTGCAACAGCAAGTTCAATCCGCCAAACAACTGTCAGGAAAAATGAATCACGGTTTAACAGGACTCTCATCAATTAAAGCTTCAACCCTTGCAATGGAGGGCACTTTACAGAACCTAGGAAGTGTCTCAGACCAGATGGACACTGGCCTCAAGCAACTATCTTCCACCATTTCCGGCCTGAATCAGTCTATTCAACATATTTCATCTTCTACTGGTGCTGCAAATCAATCGGCTCAGCAAATCGAACAAAACTTGCAACCGCTGGTTGGATTACTTTCATCAATGAAAACAACCAATCAAGGCATGGAAAACAACTTGGCAAGCATGATTACGGACGAACAAGCCATCAATCAGGATTTAGCCCAGATGGATAAGAAGACAAGTATTTTGCCCTAACGAAGGAGGTGCAAGACTATGATAACGCGAGGTGTTCAGAGAAAAGTCACGACGGCTGCAATCGCGCTAGCGGCCATCAGCAGTCTATCTCTTGTCTTCATGAACGTAAAGCCGTCTCTACCTCATCTGAAAAGCCTAAACTTGTTTCACCTTGTCGGAAGTATGGGAGACACGACTACGTCTATGCTTCACAACACACAATCGCTGCACCAACAGGTTACGCAGGTATCAAAACAGTTGTCTCAGTTGCAACACCAGGAACAAATTGTCGGACAACAGGTCACAACAGGAGCACAACTGCAATCAAGTCTCCAAACCCAAGTGAATAAAACACAAACAGATGTAACTCTTATGAAAGAAATTTTAAAGACGGAAACCATAACAGCAAAAGGCACTGGGACGATTGCTTCTGCATCACACGGGCTGCTAAATGAAGTGTCAGCCAACAACCAGCAATTGTCACAGTTACAAGGAGCGCTTCATCAATCTGTAACCCAGTCCTCTGCACTGAATCAGCAGATGAACTCCTTACTTCAGGAACTGTCTTCCTCAGAGCAGGAATTTAGACTATTCGGGCAGCTTCATCAGCTCCTTCCCGGTATTCTTTCGGGGAGTGGAGGCAGCAGTAAAATTCCGTTGTTGAACAAGGCTCAGGGAACAGTCAAGAGTGTCCTCAAGTCAGCACAGTCCACCGTAAACCAAATTCTCCCTTAAAACAGCGCTGGTAAAACAGCACTGGGAGAGGCACACTCACTCGAGAGCCAGCAGAAAGGAGACCATTCGATGAACTTCATTTCAATCCTGCGAGGAACGCTGTCGGTTGCAATGGTGGCCGCCGGTGCTTCTGGACTTGGCGTCTTTGGCTATGGATTGACACAACAGGCAAAAATTCAAAAACAAATGGATGGAACTTTGCAACAAGTGAATCATTCTGTCAAACAGACGACCGGGCTTGTACAGCACACGTCTAAGATCCTGAGCCCCCTTGACAGCACAACAAGAGCGCTTGCCGCAATGGAGAATCAGGAAAAATCTGTGGTCCTTCATTTGAATGGAATGAATCATACCTTGGGTACTATGGCCACGACTGAGCAACAGACGATTACCATTCTCTCACAATTGAATCAGACCGAGCAGAGTGTAACCCAGCGACTACAGAATGTCTCTGATGTAAACGGCCAAATCCTAAGCGCAAATAAAGCGTCTGTTGGTCAAGCAAACTGGGAAGCGGCACACTTGGCCTCCATGAATAGTATGACTGGCTTGGCAAATCAGCACCTGCATGTAATCAACCAGCGTCTGTCGGCATTGAAACTCTTGCCGTAGTCTTACGTCGTATATGTGCGCTGCTTACTTGCATTACCCCGTTCCGCTAGTGTGCCAACGTTCCATGAGAGAATGAGTTGTGTTTGAATTGCAGACAATAACCTCCAAGAAGATTCGGTTTACCCGTACAAAGGAGAATTCACGTGACACCAATTCATTCAAACCTGGGAGCCAGTATGCCTGCCCTTCCTTACTGGTTGGACTCTGTCGAACTTCCAACCTTCCCCTCTCTCCATCACGATACAGAAGTGGATGTCGCAATTGTGGGCGGCGGTATCACCGGCATCACGGCGGCATACCTGCTTGCAAACGAAGGGTTGGACGTTGCCCTGCTGGAAGCGGACACTTTAAGTAACGGCACCACAGGACATACAACAGCAAAACTGACAGCCCAGCACGGGCTTATTTATGACGAACTGATGCAACACATGGGAAAAGAGAAAGCAAAATTGTATTATGAATCGAACATTGAGGCGCTGGAGTTTATTCGGCAAACAGTCGAATCTGAGCAAATTGAGTGTGATTTTACCGAAGAAGACGCCTATGTTTTTGCCTCATCTGACAAACAAGCAGTGAAAGTCGAACAAGAATGGTATGCCTATCGACGCCTGGGCATTGACGGAAACCTTGTGCAGGACATTCCCTTAGATATTGATGTACACAACGCCATTGTTATGAATCACCAAGCACAGTTTCATCCCGTAAAATACCTGTTGCATCTAGTCGAAGATATCGTGAATCAAGGAGGACGAATCTACGAAGGTACGGTTGCAGTAAATGTGGAGGACGGCGACAGACCCGTAGTCGTTACGCGAAACGGTTATCGAGTCAGTGCTAAGAAAGTTCTCTCCTGCTCTCACTTTCCATTTCACGGCGGCAAGGGTTTCTATTTTACCCGAATGCACGCTGACAGAGCGTATGTAGTGGCCGTAAAAACAAGAACAGGGTATCCCGGCGGAATGTATATCAGTGCTGAGGTGCCAACGAGATCGGTCCGATCCATTCAAATTGGCAATAAGGAAATGGTGTTGGTTGTAGGTGAAACGCACAAGGCCGGTCAAAGCCTGGATACAACCAGCCACTACGAAGCACTTGAGCGTTTCGCTAAGAACACGCTCGACGCCGAACAAGTGGTGTACAGGTGGTCCACACAAGATTTGTCCACATTGGACAAGGTCCCTTACATCGGTGAACTCTCTTCTGGCAATTCAAACGTACTCGTGGCAACCGGATTTCGCAAATGGGGTATGACAACAGGAACGACCGCTGCATTACTCCTGTCCGACATTGTTCTGGACAAGCCGAATCCATACAGAGAGTTGTACTCTCCTTCCAGGTTTTATCCAGACCCGAGTCTGAGGACATTTCTGTCTGAGAATGCAAATGTGGCTGCCCACTTGATAAAGGGAAAGTTTAACTTCCCTCAAACAGAGGTACAAGACGTCGCCAGCGGTCATGGCAGTGTCATTACGTTCAATGGAAAAAGGGCAGGAGCCTACAGGGAGAAAGATGGAACCTTGTACGTCGTGGACACTACGTGTACACACCTTGGTTGCGAGGTTGTATGGAATGATGCGGATTCGTCTTGGGATTGTCCGTGCCACGGATCCCGTTTTACCTACGACGGCCAAGTCATGGAAGGCCCGGCCCGCGCCCCTTTGGAAACCCTCTGGCGAGAGTCCGCAGAAACCCGCAACAAGAACCACAAGCACTGATTCTCATGGGCCATACAGCCTCTGTCAGCAACAGGGTTGCCACCGTGAAACAGAACTGTCAGTTGCGATGATGCTTCACGCTGCGCGGCTGCAGAACATAGTGTAAAGCCATCAACAGAATACCCAATTGAAGAGAGATATCAGCGAGGTTAAAGACACCTCTTCCGTGCGGCAAATGAAACATGTCTGTCACATAACCATAAAACAGCCGCCCAAACGTGTTGCCGAGTGCACCGCCAAACAGAAAACCCCAGCCAATATAGAACAGTATGGGATACCTCCCTGCGGCATAGCGAAACCACATGATGGACAAGCCGACAATGACTGCTAATCCTATCCCCGTTAGCAGCAAGCGATGATGAGCAAGCGTCCCCCCCATCGCACCGTAGTTGTGCAAAGGAATAATCTGCACGATTCCGTAGCGCCCGCTAATGTCGCCTCTGTTGATAAGAATTTTTATCGTTCGGTCGACCGCGAAGACGATTAAGCCGAGAACGATACCAATACCTTTAGCTCTGCGTACATGATTGTTCAGTGTACCCACCCCAGCTCTATTATCAATACTTGTAGTCTAATCCATTGTCGCAAGATAATCTCAAAGCTCTCTCAGATGCAACGATTGAAGGCCGCAGCTGTCTGAAGAGAGAAGAGAAAACAAGGCATTCGCGGAGTCCTCAGGAGGTATTCGTGCATTTTCTATAGTATGCCTTTAAATACGACTGTACCTCCAATCACGCTGCAAGGAAAAAGAGGGGGATATGTAGTGACACCAAAGATTTATCTTGCATTGGGGGATTCCATCACAGCAGGCCACGGCGTGACCCATCCTAGCCTAGCCTTTGTTCGACACGTCAGTGACTTTGCACAAAAGCAATTGTTAGCCGACCGTACGGTAGTCATTGCCAAAAACGGATGGACAACGAAAGATATTTTGACAGCCGCAAACAGAATAAGCCCAGGAATATGGCAGCAAACAAGTCTTTTGACACTCATGAGCGGTGGAAATGACTTGCGAAAACTACTTCGACGACAGTACCTGTCTCTGTCAGGCCAACCGATTTCCCCAACATCAGTCTATAAGCGACTTCAAGAGTTTGGTTATCATATGGATGCACTGTGTGCACATATCGCAGAGCAGCGCATTCCACATGTCATTGTGGCTACGGTGTATAATCCAATTCCAAATTTTCCGCTGGCCGTTCGCGCAATCGATGCCCTAAACGGCATTGCTCGGGAGATTGCCGAACACTACGATTTTACCGTGGTGAATGTACAAAAGAAGTTTTTAACCCATGAAGCGTACTATATTGAAGGGTATAAAACAGGACGTTTCGAAGACCTAATGTCTCCGATTCGCCGCCCTATTCATCCAAACAATGCAGGGCACAAGCGAATCGCAGACACCATTACTGAACACCTTGCCAGAGACTTGGCAACCAAGACAAAGCGCCCCCGCAAGAAGAAACGACATGCAACAAAAACAAGAATCTAGTCGTCGTCGACCGTTCAGAATTGCCGTTTAAACAGAGAAAGACCGACAGGTCCGACTTGCACGTGGTAGTTTCGCCCAAATGCAAGACCGACGGCCCAGTACCTGGGTGTCCATTCAACCACCAGACACCTGCGTTTCATGTTGACCGTTGCGAGCGTCTTTTGCCCCATGTCTTCACCTCCGCACTCATTTCTCCATCAATCTATGCCTGTGTTTTTTAAGCGGATACCTTCGTGCACCTGCCCCACAAATCCGTAGTCGCGCTCACATACATTGAGATTGACAATGACAAATAACTCGAACTGAGGTGATGGTAAATGAAGCTTAATACCATAATAAAACTGGGATCGCTCGCATTTAATGTCGCCCAAGATGAAAAAATCCGTGAACTGGCAAAGCTCGCACACAACGGGGCCAAACGTCGCGGATTTTACAATCAGTCAGCAACTCCACCGCAGCCTCCCCAATCCTATTATCCTTACTACGGAAGGCCAAGATGGTAGAAAATCACGGGATTTGGGCCCCTTGAACGCTCAAGGGGTTGCTCTGTTCTATTCGACAAGAACACGGACACGAAACCATGCATTGTAACCTCGGCCTTCAGTCTCTTGTGAATAACTATGACGTTTTGACGTGCTTCAGAATCAGCGATTGACCCCGTGGCACGCAGTCATTATACTGTGTATTAAGTGTACCAGGTGTATTGGTACACATGATTGAAAGTGAAGTGAACCGCATGTGGCTCAACATTAATCCCAGAGCTAGTGATCCCATATACCTGCAAATCATTCGAGGCATCAAGTCGGCAGTTGCTCGAGGACTTTTGTCCCCCGGAGAGAAGCTTGCTTCCGTTAGGGAATTGGCTACAGAACTTACTGTAAACCACAACACAGTGGCGCGGGCGTATCAAGAACTGGAGAGGGACAGAGTCATTGAAGTGATTGTTGGTAGAGGAACTTTCGTAAGCTTGAATCCAATTCCGCCAAACTATGAAGAACGGGTCATCAAGATACAAAACGATGTCAAGACGATGCTTGTCGAAGCACACCATTTAGGTATGACTGCAGCTGGATTTCTCGAGATGGTTCGGGGCATTGTCGAAGAATGGAACGTGACCGAGGAGGTTCAAAAGGATGACCAACGAAATTAGTCGGTTTTCACAGCAGCTTACGAGCCAAAATGTGGTCGGAGTCCACAATGCTTCTAAAACAACAACTGATGGAACCGACATCTCGAATACCGTAAATGTATCTGTGACAAGAGAAAAGGTGACAAGTAGTGAACCATAATCGCAATACCCCTCCACTGAACGCGGAAGTGAACCCCAAAGTGGAACTGCTTTACAGACAGTACGCTTCCGATGTGTACGGACTTGCCTTGTCATCCATGCGCAATCCAACGGATGCTGAGGATGCAGTGCAAGAGGTATTTCTCCGCGTCTTGAAAAACTGGAGTCATTTTCGAGGTGAGGCCCATGTCAAGACGTGGATTTTTCAAATTGCCCGCAACTACCTGATAGATGTAAGTAAGAGAAAAACAAGAACGAGGAGATTAGCACTTGAGATGTCCCGCCAGCCGGCCTTCGACCAGCTTGAATCAATCATAGAAGTGAAAGACATGTTGAACGATTTGTCACAGAATCAAAGAGAAGTGATTAACCTCCGTATTGTTCATGACTTATCAGTAGCCGATACGGCGCATGTGATGCAGTGCTCCGAAGGAAAGGTTCGGACAGATACGCATCGAGCACTGAAAACATTGAGGGGGATTGCCAGATAGGTCCATGCTATCTACCAATCCTCTTGACAAAATGCTGATATACATACTGGTATACTTACTGATATCCGGAAGGCTAATCTTACCCCGTAACAGGAGCCTTTCAAAATTCACGTCAGATGGAGGCGAAGGTTTTGACACAGACCAAGGTAATGGTATTCCCCGGAGCACATAACCTTCCTCTTTGGTTGATGGAAGGTCTGGACATCCGTTTTACCAAATCGAGAGACGAGCAAATCAAAGCGATTCAGGACGGTGAAGCAGACATTATCCACACTTCACCCGATAATTTGTTTTTATCAGATGCAAAGGGTCTTCTGCCTTTTTTGTCTGGAACCGTGGGTCCACTGGAAATCGTTTCTGTGACTTCCAATCCAAAGACAGGGGCAGTCTTGGCAGTAGATAATCCAAAATCCGGCTTTGGACGGTTAGCTTATCAATGGCTGGCTCACAACCGGCCGCACTTGAGTTACGAGATTGCGGCGGTAGGTGGTACTCCGCAGAGGTTTGACACATTGAAACAAGGTCAGGCAACCATGGCGGTAATGCATCCCCCGTTCACTCAATTTTGCGTTTTTGCCGGTTACCAAGTCCTTGGGCGTATCGACGAAGGCTATCCAACCCTGTGCGGAGTATGCAGGGAGGAAGAACGAAACAGCAACATGGTACAGTCCTACGCAGAAGAATACACTCATGCGCTGAAGGTCCTGTCGTCACAAGAGGGCCAATCTCTGGCGAGGGAAGTATTACAGAAACACTTGCCAGATATCCCGTTGGAAGCCAGAAATCACATTGCCGATGTCATGCGAGAGGAAGTCACTCGAGCAGGCGCAGAATTCGATGACCGAAAAATGCAGAAACTCAGGGACTTGCCGTAGGCGGGGTGAACATCATCAAAACGCTAATCACGGGCGGACTTTTAACGTTGTTGTTGCTGGTTTACGCTGCCATCACAAAGCAATGGTTCCATGTTGACAATATCATGCTCATCACAGGGGCGGCAGGATGTCTGCTCGCCCTTGTATTTACAGGACAACTGCAAATGGTGCGACGCCAATGGCACACCAAATATGAAAAGAAAACCTTCCACAGAATCGCCTTGCTACTTGCTGCCATCAGCGTACCGAACTTTGTTACAGCAGTGATTATCTACTATTCGTTGCATCCGTGACAGTTGATGCAGTGCGAACTGTAATTTTACCTAAACTGTCAGATCAACCAAACTGCCAGACGGTCTGACTCAAGCTCCCATACTGATAACTGCGATGCAACAGTTTCGCAGTCCGACTGGCGTCTGCTGCTCCCATGGCGTAAAACAGAGGTACAAAGTGTTCATTACCATAGGGAGGAACAGCAAGTCTCGCACTAGGCGCTAAGGATTCATACGCATAGAGAGACTTGAGGTTCCAATCTCCCAAGCGGGCTTCCAGCCACTTATCGAATTCAAGGGCCCATTGGTCCGCGTCGTTCGCCTGCCAGTTCAAGGCGCCTAAATTGTGCACCGTTCCCCCGCTGCCAATGACCAAAACGTCCTTCGCTCGTAACGCCGCTAAGGATGTTCCAATTCGGTATTGTTCTGAGGGCGACAACCTTGGATTAACAGACATCGCAATGACCGGAATGTCTGCTTCTGGGAAAAGGTGGTGAAGGATGACCCATGCACCGTGATCGAGCCCGCGTTGGCTTTCAACCTCAGACGCAAAGTTGTTTGCGTCAAGCAACCTTTCAACCGCACGCGCTGTTTCTAGGTCTCCTTTGGCCGGATATGATATCTGGTACAATTCATCAGGAAATCCGCCAAAATCGTAAATCGTATCGTATTCAGCAACTTCGCTCACCTTTTGCAATCCTGAAACCCAGTGCGCGGAAAACAGGACTATCGCCTTTGGTCGCGGCAGAGTATGGCCAAGCTGTTGCAGAAACTGCGTGTATTCATTGTCTTCTATCGCTAGTAACGGTGAGCCATGCGCAATAAACAGTGATGGAATCACGTTTGTCCCTCCTCGATGCCATATGAGCGGTCCACTTATTGCACTATTATAGTACCAGAAATACGTTATACCCCAGTGAATTTTGTGCACCTCAGCAAAAAAGTACCCCTGAAGCAAACTCTTCAGGGGTACTAAAGAAGACCTTTTTATTTAACCCGCCAGCCAGTTCTCATGAACACATGTCTCTGTGCACATCATGTCCGGCTCGAATCCCTTAAACCTCCATTGTCCGCATAACTTCGTCTTCTTCATCGTCCGTGTCAATTTGCGCCTGCGGCAATGCACTAGCTACGCCCCAATAGTAGAAGAGGAGAGCAGCACCAGCCACAATCAAAGTATCCCACGGACTTCCAATCAAAGCGTGTACCTTTCCATCCTTGCCCACCGGACCGAATGAACCAATGCGCGTCATGCCAAAGATGAAGATGTAGTAGACAATCAACCAAACGGCTGCTTTCCACTCGGTTTTCAGCTTTTTGTGCCATTCCTTATCGCGATCCATGAACGCAAAGTACAGAATCAATGAACCCATCGTCATGGAAACCAACAGTGCGTCAATCGTAAATCCGGACCAGTAGATAATCCAAGTTGCGAAAATGAAGGCCACTGGTGACCAGAATTTCCATCCCTTTAACATGAACGGACGCGGCATGTCGGGATTTGTCTTCCTCATCGACGCCTGAGAGATAGGCCCAATCATGTAGGTTAACACGGTTGCAGAAGTTACAGCGCCGATGAGAACACCCCATTGGCTGAACTTCAGTGCCTGCCAGTTCGGGAGAATCCAGGCGATAGAGAGGAATAATGAGAGCCACATCGCACCTCTGGGAATACCCGTCCTCTGATCGACCTTGCCAAACACAGAGTAGAAGATACCTTTCTTTGCCCAAGCAAAGAGAACACGTGCCGTACCAGCCATATAGATGTTACCTGTACCACTTGGAGAAATGGTAGCATCAGCAAACACCAGACTTGACAACCACACCATTCCTAGTGCGCTGGCGATATTGGCATAAGGTTGGTCAAACGACAAACCAGCCCACCCATGTGCCAGGAATTTCGAAGGCACAGCTGCAATAAATGCAAACTGCAGCAACAGATATAAGACTGCACCGATAGACACTGACAAAATAATCGCCAACGGAATATCGCGCTGTGGCCTCTTTGCTTCTGCACCAAAATCAACAGATTGCCTAAATCCTAAATATGAGAAAACGATTCCTGCGCCAGTGACGGCTACCATTACACCTTGCAACCCAGGATACTTCGCTCCGCCTTGAGAGAAGTTCGCCGCATGCATATGTGTAAACAGCATGATGATAATGATGATAGGTACAATAAACTTGAAAAACGTAACAATCGTATTGATTTTCCCAAAAACTTGAACGCTCCAATAGTTAATAAGGAAAAATACAACCAACAGAAGAATTTGAACTACGATACCGAGAAGGGTTACATCTCCATGGCCTGTCTCAAGTCCAGGAATCCACCCCGCTGCATACTGACGAAATGCGTCCGTTTCAACACCTGCAACACTTGAGTACGCGAGCATTGAAGCGAAACCAACAATCCAGCCAACCAACGACCCGTGCGTGTACTGAGGATACCTTACAAATCCCCCCGCGCGAGGCATCGCTGCAGCCAATTCTGCATAAACCAAACCAATTAAAATAACTGCTACTGCGCCAAATAGCCACGCAAGCCAAGCTAAGTTTCCTGCATCTACAGCTCCGTGCAGAGCACCGAACAGCCACCCTGATCCGATGATTGACCCAATTCCCAGCAAGGTAAGATCAACCAAAGATAATCTCTTTTTAAAACCCCCGTTGCCAGCCATATGTTCTCTCCTTTCGATTTTGTATTGCCAAAATGAACGACACTACAATTTGAATTATAATTTGAGTTATCTAATAAATCAAACACTTCTTACTATATGACAAAAATATGTTAATTTGGATAAGTATTGTGTCACATGCAAATAGACTCTTCAAAAGCTCTGTCAAGGAGCTTATGTTGTTCTGAAAAGGGGGCGCAATAGACTCGACAGACAAAAGCTGCCACCGAGACGGTGACAGTTTTTTTAGCTTCATTTTCCCCTAGTTTATCCTACAGCACTCAATGATACTGCTTGGAGTTGGTTGTAGGGAACAAAAACGACCTGCGGACCACCCGTTTGGTTAATCAAGAAACTTGCAACGCTACCGCGAGTTCCCAGATATACACCTCTGCGACCAGATGCCGGGCCACCGTCAAACCACACGTTTACTACGACACCAGGTGAAATTTGATGAAGTAATTCCATATCTACTCACTCCCTGTGAATTGGTAGTCAATGAATTCTTTTTTCATTGACAGTGTATTCTATTACCGATTCATAGAGAGTGATATGGACAATTCTACTGGTCAGCCGTCTGTTTTTGAGATTGCTATCTCACTAGCCCGAGGAAGTTAGTAGAGCACCAGGAACGTTGAGATAATCACCGGAGACAACTCAAATAATTTTACGGATTAGAAGGCGAATGAAGGAATCACGCTAGGATTTACAAGGATATGATAAAGAAATGACGCCTTGGAGGTGAGGATATGGCCAACGATGAATTTCTAAATAGGATATCCGATATCAGGAAAAGACATCTGGACCGAGACACGTCTAACAACAATAACAACAACGTGAATACCACAGTAAAACAGGTACTAAGCAACATCAGCACTGTATTAAACAACCTTATTAAGTAGAACCCACCATGAATTTTACCGAGACACAAAACAAGATCTATATTACTCTGTTTCTATCAAAAGTCTGCACACTGGAAGTTACATCCCCAGTTAAAAACATCGTACGAATCCAAGCCTTTACAAAAGACTTTAATTCTTCGGAAAGTCAGCAAACGGTCTATTGGGGAAAGTTTGACGAGAACCAAATTAGTCAGTCTATTAAAAATTTCTTACTCAGTTGGTATCAAACCTCCTTTTGACGTTCACCGCTTAGGACCAGGGCAGGTACATCGTTACCTACTCTGGTCTGTTTCGCAGTCTGCCTTTCCGCGCAGAATCCATCCGAAACCCGGTGTCGACTCTATGCCAAATGCTCAGCGAGCCATGTATGAACCTCTGGCACGCGATTGACCCACACAGTTAAATGGCCGTCTTCGGGACTCAGGTGCACATCAGCTTGGGGTATTGCCTCGGCCAACCATCTTCCGTGACTAAAAGGCACCATCAAGTCGTGTTCCCCCTGCCAAATCTGCAACGGAACTTGAATGCTGGAAAGAGAGAAGCCCCAGTTCTTCGCAAATGCCAAATCATCGTCCAGCCACCCATTAATGCCGCTGTTCAGGGCACTCTGCATGATTGAAGCAAGCTGTTCACCAAACGTGCCTGTAAACACCGCCCTGTCTGGCGCGCTCAGGAGTGAACTCATATGCTCGGCAATAGCCTGTGGGCTCTGTCCCAGCATTTCAGGCACCTGAGGTTGCAAATAGTCCCGAAGTGCTTCTTCTCCCTTAACAGCGGCACCGAACTCCTCGATGTTGTCTTCGCCCATGCCTTCTAAGAAATTTAATCCTTGTGCATCAAATGGAGCGACGCCAGCCAACGAGGCAGCTGCCGCCACGCGATTGCCCAACAATGCCGCACTGGCGAGGGCATGGGGTCCGCCTCCTGAAATTCCCCACGTTACAAATCGCCCAATACCAAGCGCGTCCGCCAAGTCAGCCGTATCTTGAGCGGCTGACGCCACGCTCCGACCTGGATGACGCGTCGAGTTTCCATAACCCGGTCTGCCGTAGCTCACAATCCGAAGCCCCTTTTTAACGGCATCCGCGATATGCTCTCGAAACAGTCCAGCGCCGGAAGGTGTTCCATTGTGAACTATCACAGCCGGATCACGTTCATTCCCAGCTTCGACGACATCCAGTTTTCGTCCATCAGGAAGTGTAACACTGTGCTTCCTTTGTGTTGTTGCTTCAGCCAATGAGTCTCCTCCATTCAAGAAATACAAATAGTCGTATTATTCATTCGACATTATTCTTTAGATATTGTAGCAAATCCGATGGTTATCATCCTAACCCATAGCGTTCCTGAAGAATTTTAATGTGGTGTATCACATGCGCCGGGATGATACATGCTGCCATCAGCGCCGTATTAGGTCTTCCTTTAAAAGTCCCGTGTCGTTGTATTTCTTCAGGTCCTAGGGATTTTAGCAGCGAGATCGTAGCTTCCCTTGCCGTCAGCCATTCACTCAGCACATCTTGCAGTTTCCGTCTTTGGAAAGCTCCTTGAACAACGTAGAACTCCTCGTCAAAAGAGGCCATCGGTGTTATATCGCCCCGAGCCGCACACAGGAGACGATAGGTCATGACACGTTCCGTATCGGTTAGATGTCCAAGGACCTCTTTGATAGTCCATTTTCCTGCGTTGTACTGATACTCTGCCCCTTCATCCGATAATCCTGCGAAGAGGCGCTTCATGTCTTCCTTTTGATTTACGAAGACCTCTATGAGGTCTCCGTCTGGCAACAGTTGCAAATAGGGATTGTCTGACTCCTCAGGCAATGGTCTTTGAGTAATCAAGCATTCACCCCCTTATCCCTAAGCAGATTGCTGTCCCCGACATCAAGTCAAAGGTCGACAGCAACTATCAATTAAACAACAGATTTGGAAACTTGCTTCTCCAATTTTGGATTTGCTGTAAACAACCAAGACAAGTCATCTGTAGTGACTTCGTTACCGCTCCTTAACAGCCAACGCGGCCCATTGATGAGTGGAAAAACTTGTGACGGACCCGTCCTCTTTGACGATGTCAAATTGACTCTGAGCGTCAGTCGGAGCCTCACGCAAAATTTGGGAGACAGCAGATCGGTGCGCATCCGTTTGAGCCATTCGGTTGACCCAAGACGAAAACGGATGCACTTTCTTTCGAAGAGTGGTTCTGACTAGTGACAACCCTTGCTCTTCGAATAACTGTATCCACTCAACGACGGGAAGACACCTGACATGACTGCTGTCACGAATCGTTTCAACCAAGTTAATGAAATCAGCTAATGCCGTGTCATCGGGGGCGACGTTATCAATAAAGACAAATCTTCCGTTTGGACGCAGTACGCGGGCCACTTCTTGAATGAATTTCTTCGGATTGGGAAAGTGATGAGCTGCGATGCGACAGGTGACGATGTCAAACGAGCTTTTCAGAAACGGAAGCGCTTCGGCATCCGCCAACACATACTGCGCATTCTTTACACCGCTCTCAGTCAGGTGATTTTGGGCCGTCTCAAGCATAATCTCAGTCAGATCAGTCACTATTACATTTTTCACGAAAGGTGCCAACAACTTTGCTACATGGCCACCGCCCGTGGCAATGTCAAGCACGACGTCACTAGACACAGGCTCAAGCCACTCAATGGCAAGGGCGAGATCAGGCCCAGTCGCATGCTCCTGACTCACAACGTACTCTTTTGCGGTTCGTCCAAATTGAACTTGAACACGTTGCTTACTTGAATTATTCCCGTCCATTCAATCCCCTCCTGACTACTTACAGTGTACTCCCAGGAAAGATAGAGGGGGTATCGATAGTTCCTCAATCATGACTGGAGGGCCGACCGATTTTTCGATTACCAAAAGCCCCCATCCGAATGGATAATTTGCCCTGTAATCCATTCAGATTCATCGCTGGCGAGAAAAGCAATTAACTTCGCTGCATCGCGAGGTTCCCCGATTCGGCCCAATGGAAACTTCGGCAATAAAAACTCTTTGAGTTCACGACTCATCCAACCGGAGTTTGTTGGCCCTGGGTCTACCGCGTTGACTGTAATTCCGTGCACGGCCAATTCAAGTGCGACGGATTTGGTAAAAGCGGATACCGCTCCCTTTGTCGCTACGTAGGCCAAATTTCCTGGCTCAGGCGATTTGTCTTGTCCCGACACCATATTAATAATTCTCCCGCCGTGCTTGCCCTCTATTTGACGAGCAAACTCTACGGTCAAAAGTAATGTGCCTCTTACATTAACACTATAGTGATTGTCGAGAATTTCTGAAGTCATTGAACGGAAATCCACATCGACGGAATGCGTCGCATTGTTAACAAGAATCGATGGAGTGCCTAGTGTCTTATGCACTTCGTTCAGCAGTTTTCTTGGTGCATCTGGACGCGATAGATCCAATTCCATTGATTCGCAGCGGACGCCTTGCCTTCTTATCTCGTTCTTTAAACGCTCTGACCAGTGAGCATCATCCTCACTGTAATACTGCATGCGTTGGTCATACTTGGACCAATGCGTGAAGAAAATATCGGCTCCTTCTCCGGCCAATTCTCTACATATTGCCGTCCCGATTCCTTTTACTCTGCTGGCTCCGGTGACAATTGCAACTTTGTTCGTTAATCGCTCCACAAAAGCATCTCCTTTTATGGAACACTGGTACATACTATTGGAGATGAGACTCACCAATGTAAAATGCGAATACCTATATAGGCATTCGCGTGGCATTTATAGTACATGAACCCAGCGTTCCCATAATGGTATGAGTGAATATGGACATCATTTGTCCCTTTTAAATTAAAGGACTCTATATCCATGCAGTGACTCAGCCATTAAAGGATATCTCCCATCAGGGTTCATGCTCCTTTCTTGCATCTCCATGGCTCCATTTTATCGTTCCACTGAATTCTGTAAAGAAACTTCAGGGCCAGCCAAGTAAATATATAGAACAAAACAAATACATCTAAATTACAGTGAAACCTGCCCTCAAGTGGTCTATTCTGGCTGTCGCGGGTTATGAATGAGGGCAGATGTCACTTTTAAAATCTTATACACATGCCTCTCACTGTAGTCTGGTACATATGAACTATATTCAACCCCCTTCAATTTGACTATTTTACGAATACGGTCTGAATTTGACGTGTAATACTTATTTCAACTCGCTGAAAACAGCATAATTTGTTGGGAAGAGTGGACAATAGGACCAGCGATCGCTCATTGAATTAACATCAGGAGGAGAAGTTCATTGGCGACTGGACAAAGAAGCAATACTCATGTCGTAAAGCAAGCAACAAAGGCACTGGAACAAATGAAGTATGAAGTTGCACAAGAACTTGGCATTCAAGTACCGCAAGACGGCTATTGGGGAACCATGACGACCCGTGACACCGGTTCAATCGGCGGAAACATCACCAGAAAACTTGTTGCGCTGGCTGAACAACAACTATCCAATCGTATGTAATTTTAATGAGTTTCCTTTTGGTTGTGCTTCGAAGTACTTATGCATGAACGAAGGTCCCTAGCTGGGCAGTTGGGGACCTGCTGCCCAACCTCTGTTACAAACTCCTATGTACAATACCCTGTGGTACATTCAGCAGAGCAACCCGGCTGCGTTCTCCAGAGTAGAGATTACACTGCCAAGACCCATTATACTCTGGTCTGGAATTCCGTTCCGTAACATATATCGTAGAATCTTTAACGGCAAAACTGACTTCTACGTCGCCGCGGGTAATTGCGGCTGAAATCCCATCAATGAGCTGAAACAAACGGAACATCGGTAATAGTCGCCACGGAAAAGATTCAGGCAATTCATGCTCACCGTGGTGATGATAGCGAATAATTTCTATTACATCGTCCGACTGATGATAATAGTGTTTTGCCAGTTCTGCACTCCGAAAAGCGTGCAGCTTACCATCCTCAAAGACTTCCTTAGGGTCAACCACAGCCCCCGTGTGGAGGTCAACTTGTGCTTTACCGAGATCGTGAAAAATGATAGCTCGTACCAGTTCATCCTTATCAATGCCAATCACTTTCGTGACCCCTTGCGCCGCAAACGATGAAAGGATTTTTAGACTGTTAACCACGTGCCGATATCCGCCGTCATGGATAATTCCCGTAATTTCAATTTGATGGGTTTCAGGATGATATTCATCGCGATATTCGACCGTGTTTTTCATTTTGTACTCAACCTTACTATTTGGCAGCGTTAGCGCAAAGGCCATGTCCAGTTCTTTCTCAATATCAACAATTTTCGTGATATCTTCCATGGTAATCATAAGACCTCGGTCTTCGCCTTCTACAATAATTGGGACGACGTTGATGGAGACAACCTTCCCATTGGGATATTCGCGAATTACACCAGTAACCGATTTCCCCGTCTCCAAGCACTCTAGAAGATACGGTGTACGTCCATCCTCTGATCCAATCGGCTCGACCTTAACATAGTCATAGAAGTATTGCCCCAGGTAGTCGTCGTCCCTCGAAACACCATCGACAATTTGCATTGCAGACTCGTTCATATATTGAATAGCAAGGTCTTTATCCAAAAGAAAAAGTCCCTCTACCATCCCATCCAACACATATTCCAAAAGGTGTTGGGGACTAGCAAGTAAGTCTCTCAAGACACACTCCTCCTATGGACCGATTTATAGAAAATAATAACTATACTAAACAAAAGTAACAAGTATACTGAATGGGGACGATTGGTGCCGGATGGACCGTCACAATATAAACAGACATCGGTAACAATCCTTTGGCTTTTTTCGTCTTATAATATAGTGAGTCATCCAGTGTAGCCAGGAATACCCTATTTGTGTGTAGATGATGCTGTATAGACAAACTTTTCTATTTTGAAAATAAGGAGACAGGGGTGATGACAAGTTATGAGTAAAAAATTTTGGTTTGTTGGATTATCCCTGTTACCCGCCGCCGCGCTAGTTGTAGGCGGACTACATGTAAGACGTGATTTGTTAAACCGAAAGGCCGCAAGAAATGTCTCTATTGCGAAGTCGAAATGGGAAGCAGCAAAAGGTGTGCAGTTAACATTTAATGAACCCCTTGACGCTGTGACGTGGTCAGTCAACGGAAGAACCAGTACAATTCGTTTCATGAAACCCGCAACGTCTGTTTGGCTAAAAACGTCCTTTCCTCAAGGAAAGAAGTCAACGATTAAGGTGCGGAGCGTCGAAACAACCTATAAACAACATATCGCGGAAAACTGGAGACTGTCCGATATACTTCCTGCCTCAATGAAAGTCGTTACGAACCCCGGCCCTTGGCAATTGAACGTACCGCGCAAGGGTCCGTATACTGTTCAGTTTAGCGCCCCGATTCAGAATCGGACCAAAGCTACTCAGGATATCTCGTTTGCACCCAACATATCAGGAAAATGGGTTTGGGAGAATGCAGACACCGCAGCCTTCTACCCAGCTCATGAAGTAGCACCTGCAGCACAAGAAAAGATGCTGATTAACAGCGGTAAAACCGGTCCCATAAGTACCTCTGGACAGTATCTGTCCACTTCTGTCACACGTAACTTTATTACTGCTAGTAATGAAAAAATTGTGGTTCGAGAGAAACTTCCTGAAACCCTGACCCTCTATAAAAATGGGAAGGCTATTTTTCATTCGCTATGCAACACTGCTGTAAAAGGGGCTCACACCCCACTCGGTCAGTTCTATATCCGAACAAAGTATCTCCATGTTGATATGAAAGGAGTGAACCCTAACGGGACACACTACAACGATCCGAACGTACCTTGGGTCATGGGACTTATCGGGAGTATAGCCATACACGGGTTCCCGCGTGCTTCCTATGGATTCCCGCAGAGCAATGGATGTGTAGAACTCCCTGTTAAGATTGCAAAAAAATTATATAGTATGGTGAAGGTTGGCACCCCTGTAGAAATTACAAAATCGTAGGAAACTGCAAATGCAAAACTGTACATATGTTACTGGATGGGATATCATGTAGTCGAACCAAGTATTCACATGCGAATTAAATGCATTTGTTGTGTTGCTCCTGCCTGTCATTCAAGAACCATCGATAAAAGCAAAATCTATTTACACCAGCAAAACTTATCTATTCCAGAAAAATCTATTTAAACTAGTAAAATTAATCTATGCCAGACACACCAGATCAAACTATAAAATGTATCCATGTCAGCGAGATCTGTGCCGGAAACTCTGCCTAAACCAAGAGGGCCCCTCGATGCCGGCATTGGAAGAAACAAGCGGACAATAAGATTGCCGCACTGTTAGAAAATAGAAAAGGGAGTTGATAACACATGGTCTCGAAACAACGGCCAAAGATTGCAGGAGACTTGACCCAACTGATTGGTAATACGCCTCTTTTGCGCCTCAATCATATTAGTAATGAGACTGGCGCAGAAGTGTTGGCCAAACTTGAATACTTTAATCCGCTTGGAAGTGTGAAAGATCGCATTGGATTCGCCATGATTGACGCTGCAGAGAAAACCGGCCAAATTACTCCTGGAGTGACAACCATTATTGAGCCGACCAGTGGAAATACAGGGATTGCACTGGCATTTGTCTCTGCTGCCAAGGGCTACCGCTGCATTCTGTGCATGCCGGAGACAATGAGCATGGAACGCCGAAACTTGCTTCAAGCTCTGGGTGCCGAAATTGTACTAACGGAAGGTTCAAAGGGCATGAAGGGGGCAATTGCGAAAGCCGAAGAATTGCAACAGGAGATTAGCAACGCCTTCATTCCACAGCAATTCAACAATCCAGCTAACCCGGAGATTCATCGAAATACGACGGCCGTAGAAATATGGGAAGACACCGATGGAAAAGTAGATGTCTTTGTTAGCGGCATTGGGACTGGAGGTACCATCACAGGTGTTGGTGAAGTCCTAAGGTCCCGCAAGTCATCCCTGAAGGTGGTTGCGGTCGAACCCAGTGATTCACCTGTCTTATCTGGTGGAAGCTCTGGACCTCACAAGATTCAAGGTATCGGTGCCGGATTCGTGCCGTCCGTACTGAATACCAAGGTTTACGACGAAGTTGTGCAAGTCACGAATGATGCAGCCTTTGAATCATCCCGACAGGTGTCTAAAACAGAAGGTCTGCTTGTGGGCATCTCGTCAGGCGCCGCAATTCACGCAGCAACACAACTGGCACGCCGCCCTGAAAATAAGGGGAAGACCATAGTCGTGTTGTTGCCGGACACCGGTGAGCGTTACCTTTCTACGACACTCTATGATACTGAATCGTAAGATTCAGTATCATCCTACTCACATCTCGCGGGAGACACTGAAGCGGGCGGCCAGCGACGGCGGCGTCGGCAACGGGATCTTTCAAACGCAAGCTGGCGGTTGCCATTTATCAACTACAAATACTATTATACCCACATTTGGAGGCACATGAACCGGTTCGAGCCCTCTGTCTGGCCCCGTTTGCTCGTGATGCCAGTTGATTAAGGATCCTTTTGCTCACTATCCCGCCTCACGCGAACGGATAGTGATCGATTCGATCACTATCACCTGCGGGCCATTTAAAATAGGGATCCCGTTGCTCCCTATCACCCACGGCCCGCCATGGCACTCCCGCAATTAGTGATCATTCATGACACTAATGTCCCCGTCACACTGCATTAGCGATCTTTGCGATCACTATTGAATTAGGCCAACACCCTTAGGGATCATTGCGATCACTAACCGCCTCACAACCAATCCTGACGGCCAGCGACGGCGGCGTGGGCAACGGGATCTTTCAAACGCAAGCTTTCAATTTCCATTTATAAACTCAAATTGCTATTATGACCATTTTTAGAGGAACCTGAACCGGTGCGTTCCCTCTGTCTGGCCCCGTTTGCTCGTGATGCCAGTTGATTAAGGATCCTTTTGCTCACTATCCCGCCTCACGCGAACGGATAGTGATCGATTCGATCACTATCACCTGCGGGCCATTCAAAATAGGGATCCCGTTGCTCCCTATCACCCACGGCCCAACGTGGCACTCCCGCCATTAGTGATCATTCATGACACTAATGTCCCCGGCACACTGCATTAGCGATCTTTGCGATCACTATCGTACGTCACTTCGGCCAATAGTGACCTTTCCGCGCCTTATCCGCCTTATCCGCCTTATCCGTCTCCCAGTCAACCCCGGCACACTCTAGTAGACCTGCAGCTAGCGCTGCTCTCTTTCTTTTAAATGTTGCACTGAACTCGAAGTCCCTGTGACTGAAGCTGTTCAACCTCTTCGGACACGTCTGGCAACAAATCGACCGTCTCCTTAAGAAGAGGAAAGGTTGCCTCATGGAGAGAATAGAAAACCCACTGCGCAGTTTTCCTCTCTTTGACAAGACCCGCTTGCTTCAGCTTTCGGAGGTGTTGAGAAACGCTAGGCTGCGACATTTCTAAAATCGCTACGAGTTCACACACACAGAGTTCATTTTTCGCTAACAGAGCCAACATGTGCAAGCGAGTCTTATCACCGAGAGCTTTGTAGATTTCTGCCATATTCTCAAAGGCATCCATTTTTGCCTCTCACCTCCGTTTTTAACGCTAATCTTCGTTTTTCAAGTCTAATCTTCGTTTTTTAACTCTAATCTTCATTTCCAACTCTAATCTTCATTTTTCTTATTATCTCCGAATGCGAATCAATACACCGGGCCAAGTCTTCATTAAAATGTGAGTACCGTATAGCCTTCACGCGCGTAGCGTGAGAACGCATCACGTGCGAATTCCAGATTAATTCCATATTCATCTGCTGGGCCATTTAAATTCCAATTGTTCACTTGGTTTGAACATGCACCAATTACAATGCCGGCTTCTTTTAAGCTATTCAAGAGCCCATCCACTTCGGGTGGTACGGACTCCAACAACTTTACGGCTCCCGTAAACAAGAAGACTTCGACAGCGTCAATTTGATTTTCTTCCTTTGCGTCAAAAATCCGCTTGGATACACCAAGGCCAGACGTCACCTTGTCTTTTTGATCCCATCCGGAGTTAATCACAATCGCAAGTTTTCCACTCATTATATCGTCTCCTTTGACATTCCACTCACTTCATTTGACATTTAACTCACTTCATCTGACATTCCACTCACTTCATTTGAGCTCCAAATTGTCTCCTTTGATGTGCCAGTCATTTTATTTGCGGTTCCGCACCTTTCAGCTTCTTCACCTTTCAGCTTCCAATCATTTCATTGGCAAATCGCTGCAACAGGTCTACGCCAATAATTTCATCGTCTTGCAGAGTGGCAATAGCAATGTTTTGATAGTTGCTGCGTTCTTTCAGTCGGGAAATATGCCTCATTTGCAATTCCAATCGCTTTCCGAACAAGCGGCTTGTAGCTGCCTCCTTCGGCAACACTTGGTTCACGATGATGCCCTGCGTGTAAATATGAGTCCGCTCCAAGTCCGAAATTGCTTTATCCATTTCTGCAATGGGCGTCGATTCCGGCAAGGTGACGAACAACATCCCTGTTTCATCTTTATCCTGCAGCGTACGAATGGCTGTATGCATCTTATCCAATTGAGCATTATCCAAAGCTGCAGTTTCCGCCGTGAAGGCATCCTTATACTCTAGCTCGTGTTCATAGTCCCATGACAACTGCAACAAACGAACTGTGTGTCCGGTGGGCGCTGTATCAAACACTGTCACGTCAAAAGCGTCGCTCAACAGGAAGTCAAGAAACTCCTGAAAGACGGCCACTTCTTCCGTACAGGGAGAATTCAGTTCTTCACTGACACGATGAACTGTTGCGCTGTCTTGAAACTGCTGTTCGAGGGATTCCAGCACTTGATTGCGATAGGCGTCAAATGCCATCTTTGGGTCAATTCTGACCAGCCACAGGTTTGATTCCGAGAGTTGACGAGGAACCGAAGTCACAGTTTCGTCGAAGACGTTTCCGATGTGAGCAGCGGGATCGGTTGTAACAAGCAACGTCTTAAATCCTGAATTTGCTGCAAACATCGCGGTCGTTGACGCCAGCGTCGTTTTTCCGACACCGCCTTTTCCGGCCAAGAAAATTCTCCGTCTCTTCCCGTGCTGTGGCAGAATTAAATGAGCAGGCATCTTATCATAGGTGAACGGCATATTGTAAATCCCTCCCCACCTGCTCCAACATGGCCATACCCTTGACCTCATCCGGGTACAGAGGCATGTAGCCAATTGGACCGTCGAAACGAGACTGTAGCTCTTGAATGTGCGGTTCTTGCTTCTGCCACCTTCGACGAGAATATGGATGATCGCGCTCGTCTTCCGGAATAACTCCATTCACAATTGCGACTTGATTTGAGATCTCAAGTTTCTGTAGTTCGATGACCGAACGAAGCATTTCATCCATCGGTAATTTGGCAGGTTGTGTGACAAACACAAAGGTTGTCATGTTCGGGTCTTGCAGTGCTCGCACCGCATTGTCGTATTGTTCTTTGGAAGCCGCAAGTGCATCTACACTGCCAATACAGGTTTGACCGCTCCCCTGCGCACTTTCCTCAATATGCAGACTCCAACTACTGGGCAATTCCAGCAATCGAAGGGTGTGTCCCGTGGGTGCCGTATCGAACACCACCCATTCATAGTCTGGTTGATGCATACACGCTATGAACTGATCAAAGGTTGCAATTTCCTCAGTGCAGGGTCCACTCATTTTTTCTTCGGCCGTTCGTACGAATTCTTCCGGGAATACTTCACGCAGAGGACCTAGGGCACGGTCCTTATATGACTGCAGTGCTGCATCTGGATTGATTTCCTGAATAAACAGGTTTGGAACCCCGCGTACTTCCCGGGCCTCAAGACCCACTTCCTGTCCGAAAACATCCCCCAAATTCGATGCCGGATCCGTGGTAACCAACAAGGTTTTAGCGCCGTTTGCTGCCAGCATGACGGCCATCGCAGAAGAAAGGGATGTCTTCCCGACACCGCCTTTTCCGGAGAAAAACACATATCTGGTCATCAGCTTAGGACTCCTTCGTTGCTAACAATTCATCCATGTTGGGGTAGCGTCCTTTGGTCAGGATCCCCCCGTCCACGGTGACAATCGGTAAAACACTCATGCCTTCCTTCAGCATCGTTTCATATACATGACGGTTTGAAGTGAAAGCGGACGTGTCACTGCTCATCATGTGCCTTTCGACTGTATGTCCTTGCCCCTTCAACTTCTCCACCAGTTCTCCAACGCGAATGAGTTCCCTGTCTGGAGAGGTACCACAAACCCCAGTGGAACAGCACATTTCCGGATCAAAAAAATCTATTCTCATCCCTTATTCCTCCTCGTATCAATATCTAAACGCTCAAATCGTTATATAACAATTTACTTATATAATATCCGATAAAAGAACGTCTTGCAACCATCAAAAGAAAGCCACCCACTTGCCTAATAGTGGGCGGCTTCCCAGGCATCCTGTTTTAGAGCTCAAGCTCTCTGCTGCGTCAGTACGTGAATTGTCCAATGAGTGTTGTTAATGCTTCTGCCTGTCGAGTCACATGGTCAATGGCTGCAACCGTTTCTTCCATCGTTGCGGATTGCTCCTCCGTCGCAGCAGCCACTTCTTCGGTGCTGCGCGAAAACCCTTCAGCGATTTTTAGCACTTCTACCACCGAGTTCTGTACTCCCTTGGCACTATTCGTCAGTTCTGCAATTTCATTCAGCGAGTCTTCAATCTGATGGTGAACTTGGTCGACATGTGTCGCAATTTCGTTAAATGAAACCGCGGAGGTGCCCATTGTTTCCAAACCTGTGTCCATGACTTTTTTGCTGCTATTCATTTGCGTCAAGACGCTGCCCATTTCTGTCCGAATGTGCTGTGCAATCTTTTGGATTTGTAGGGCTGCATCTTTTGAGCTCTGCGACATCTTCCGCATTTCATTTGCAACCACCGCAAAGCTGCGACCGTTCTCTCCCGCTCTTGCAGCTTCCACAGAAGCATTCAGCGCGAGAAGATTGCTTTGGTCTGCAATACCGCTAATCAGTTCAACAATTGAATTGATTTTCCCTACCTGGCCGCCTAGACTGTCCACTTGTTCACTGAGTGTATTAATGGAACTAGCTGCTGTCGTAATCTGTCTGGATGTTTCTTCGATGGCTTCGTGACCACGCTCAACGGTGGACTTCGATCCAGCAGATGATGCAGACACTTGCTCCGCGTTTTCACGAAGTGTTTGAAGGTGTTCGTTCATATTTGTAACCATATTCATTGCCTCTTGTGTCGCTGTTTGCTGCTCGGCGGCACCGGAGGATATGCCTTGCGTACGGTCGGAAATTTGAACAGAAATATTCATCACTTCAGTGGACGTGGCTGAAAGCTCCTGTGAAGTCGCTGCCATTTGGTCGGTGCTCTGCGAAATCGTTTTAATGATGTTTTGAATGCTTCCAATCATAGCGTTAAACGAATCTGCCAACTGACCAAATTCATCCCTCGACCGAATCTGCAGTCGCTTTGTTAAGTCTCCAGAGTTTTGGGCGATTTTCCTCATTTCTGACGTAATGACCCGCACTGGACGTAACGTAGCTCTAAGAGTGAAGAGAGCTAATATAACACTGAGTATAAGGGCTATGAGAATAACAATCAGAGAAATCGAAAGGGACCGCATATAAACACTGTGTCCCTGCTGCACAGTTTGGTTTGCGGCATTGCGCTCAAAGCTAACCAGTTTACCGAGATCGGTCAGCGTTTGACTGACGTCTTTTGTAGAAGCCATCTTTGTGGTACTCGCTGAATTCAGATTCGTAAAATCGTTGAAAATTGCGGTGGTTGCGGTGCCCAAATCGTTCGTAAATTTATTCCACTGTCCCCTGTCCGCCTTTGCTACGCTGCTCTTTGAAAGAGTATGTACATTTGTATCAATCTCTGTCTCGATGTTTTGAATGTCTGATTGATAATTCAGCTCTTGAGTGAGTGACTTTGTAAGCCTTATCTGGTATATGTCAAGCTGTATGTTTCTTAACTTATCTTGAATCTGTGTTAAAGATTCAAGGGGTGCAAGACGATTCGTTACAATTGAGCGCGTCATTTGCTGGGTCATCCTCAGGTTAAGAATGCCCACTCCCCCAAGAACTATCAAAATAACGTTCAAAGCTACGAATGAATAAATTAACTTTTGCGCAAGAGATAGTCCGCCGCGAGTATAAAAAAAGCCGAGAATTTTGCGTATTCTAACCATCAATATACATACCTCCATTGTCTCTGTCTGATGAAACCAGAAAAAATACAAAAACCAACATGTGCTACATAGTTCCTATCACCCATTAGCAGTGTAGCACTGTTTCCACGCACATCAGGTCTTCGCTTGGAGCAAGCTGTCAATCGTATCTGTCAAACACTAGCGGCAGTTGTCCGAGCGTCTGAACCAAAATACACAAATTAATAGTGTACAGAAAGGAGGTCCATCAGTATATTCACAGAATCAAGCCACAAATCCTCCATAAAAGTCAACAAACTGCCACTAATCTGTATTTGACTTCTTCACCTCACCCTCGTTACGTAAAGGTAAGTTGACTGTAGCCTGGCCTGTACCCTCAAAACAAGCAGCAGGTTGAGTTCTTGAAAAAACGAACTAAGTGGTGCAGAGAACAGGACGGGTTTCTGAGGGGAAACTTGCGGAGATAGCGGACCTATCGATAAAGCATTAGGTCATTAGACAGGGAGGGAGATATCAGCCTTCTCCCCCCATTTGCAATCAATACGGCAGGACGCCTAGATGCTGCAGCAGAATTGTTCCCGCTCAGTTGGAAGCGGTATATGCTAGACTTTTGCTGCAGGTTCCATGAACCGGTTTAGCAAGTTGCGAGTTACACCTTGAATGATTGGTGACGGCGAAACGTAATCTGGCTTCTTCATCGCAATGCCTTCGTAAATCTGATAATGCATCGGATTGGACAATCCATACCCCCACCAAGTCGTGCCTGCGTCAAACACATAGGCGCCAGATTTTGCTTTATAAATGGAAGTCGTCATGTACTCCTTTTTATTTTTATAAGCACGGTCGATGACTGGCGAAGCGGAGATAATCACATCATTTTTGTTATGCAGTGCTTTGCGGCTGTATGTGGAACTCAGCGCAGAGTCATATTCCCAGCCAATTATATTGCGTACTGCTTCTCCCTTATAAACATGCAGACCCTTGTATAACCAATTAGAAGGGTCTGAGACAATCCAATTCGGATCAGACCACGTAGCGTTATCGCCTCGAGGCTGACCTTGATACATCTGACCAAGTAAAGTACTTTCTGGATTCCCAATATAGCGCCATCCGCCAGTTTGCTCTGGGGTTCCACGAAGGGGATCACGTTTCGACTCCCACCGATATCCAATTAAAGTCCGATGATTGTCACTGTATCGAACTTTCCAATACATATCATTCGCACCGAGAAATGCAAGATTAACGCCGCTGTTGAGCATATGGGTGACACGGTTACGCATCTTTCCCGTCCAGTACTCGTCGTGTCCAACGGAAATAAATCCTTTCGGTGTCCATTGCGTTGTACCCTCATCCAAAGCAACACTAGTCGTGTAGGAAACGTTGTATCCTTCTTTCTCCATCCAATACACCGTCGGGTACTCTAGAAATGTCAGTCCAGCACCATTATCGGCCGAATAGGGGCGGTTAAAGGATACCTCAATCGCGTTATTACCCGCGTACCCCTTTTGTTTTCTCGTGGTCTTAGCATAATGACCGTAGAAAGACCAGTCACCCCAATAATTGTATGCCTGCCAAGTATTGACGGGCACGTCAACGAGAAATTCGTGAGGCTGAGTGTCAGAACGAACAATGAACGGTATATAGCTTTGGTAACCGTGCGCATCTGTAAGCAACGCGAGATAGTAGCCGCTTACCCAAGACGGCGGAACTTTCAGTTGATATGACGGCTTCCAGTTCAAGTGCAGAAATCCTTTTGGATTCTTTTGTTGCGGAAGGTGATGTCCTCCGGATTTCGAGTTCCACCATCCCTGAGCGCGACTTTTTAACAGAGGAGTGGTCTTCATCAGTCGACCACCTTTGCCCTGGTAATACCCCATACGGAAAATTTTGATGTTGTACAACGTTCCAGTGTACCATGTACTAACGTAGAATGTGAGTTTACCTCCTTGGTTGACACTATCCAATGACGCGTAACCTTGAATTCTACCATGGGCTGGCCGAGTAATTCTCCAAGCAGTCGTACCAGGTAATCTATTTTCTTGAGCTATCGTCAAACCTGTGGTTGTTAGTTTGGTCTTAATCTGACTCGCTCTTTTATTGGAAACCTTCCTCGTCACGTGACTTTCATTATTTCCAGATTGGTTATTCAGGCTTGAATTTGCATTTTTAGACACATTAATTACACCCGGTGGCTTTGCCGTGTTTGAGTTGCAACCAGCGAGCGGAATTACCGTCAGAGAAGCAATGGAGAAAAAGACAGAGATACGACGGAACGTTTTTAATTTTGTCATCTCATATACCCCTGCTTCTATATATACCAAGAATCATCATAAGTCAATATAGTGTGTACCCGCATTTACATAGCATGCTTGATTCCCATTCTAACCAGGACCCAATTTGCTGGATAACTTGTCAAAAAACCAATCATCATTGCCACCTGCATCATGAACCAGTAGAGAAGATGATTGGGTTGTGGAATGGGAACAAAGAAAACGTGTACCAACGCCATCCAACCGAACATTCCAACTTCATAGGCAGTCAATGAAAAGGTATCTGCCTTGACCGCATTCTTCAGTCCTTTAGCAAGAGACTCTAAATTTGAGAATCCCATGCCAAAGTACTGAAACGCAATGCCAAAAATATACGCTAATAGAAATTCAACGATATAGTCTGCAAACAATGACGATCCCGCTACAACCAAGCCCAATGAAAAAACAAGTGGTCCGCCTATTGCATCACCAAGGGTACATCCACCGCCGCAATGTGTCGACGACACAAATACACTTTGCCAAAACGGCTTGCTGCTGTGACTGTCTTGTGCATGATGGTTTCTTTGCCCGCCTAAATTCACATTATTAGTCCGTGTGTCGACAGACCTGTGATGGTGCATTGATTCGCTCGGCTCGTGATGCGCGTCATGGTGTCCGTGCCTGCGACTCTCCTGACCGTGATGCATCATGGGTGTATTCCGACCAAAATTCCAATAGGCGTAAAGCCCTGCAATGCCCATATACAGAGTCGTTAAGGGCCAAACAATTTTCATGATTGGCATTCCTACAGACTTACCCGGAATGTCAACTATTACGGTGATAAAAGAGATAATGCTCAGCGCAAACCAAAGGTACATGACAGATTGCAGCCATATCGGCATACTCGAGACCTCCAGTCATTTGTTACCTTTAATCAGTAAAGAACTTATTCTTCGAAGCTTTTTGAAACTGCGAAACGACCTGCCGTTGGGCTGGTCGTTTCCTGATTTTCCCTAATGTTTCGGTGGAAATATATGCTGTACAAATACTCTGCCCCAAGGAGCAAAAATCATTCTACGTCGTAGCCAGCATCTTCAATTGCTGTTTTTAACTCTAATACACTTGCTTTGGCCTCATCATAAGTAACTTTTGCCTGATTATTTTCCAAGCTCACCTCTACTTTATTGACACCATCGACGGTATTGAGCGCTTTTGTTACCGAGTTTACACAACCTTGACAGGTCATACCCTGAACCGGAATCGTTGCAGTAGTCATAGCAAACATCTCCTTTCTTTCGACTTTTATACTATACCCTCCTATGGTACGTAGTCAAACCCTGTCTATGGTCCGTTTCAATAGCGTTGATTGCTGATTTCCCCAAGAACCAACGTAACGTCCGATGCAACTCATTGCTAAGTACTTAATCCTTACACCGTCATCCGACGACTTTAATGGTTCCCATCATATAGCCACTGTGAGACATCGACCATCCACCATTCGGGGTGTCGCAGGGGTCGACACAGTTCCACGTAAAGGAACCGTCTTTTTTAGGAGTAAAGGTAAAGGTCTTGACTCCAGGCTGATCCTTCTTTGTAGACGGCTTTGCTTGAAAATTAATTCCTAGTGCACTGTTGGTAATACTGTGTTTCATATTGTCATAGTTGTAAATTGTTAATTTAACAGGAATACCCTTTTCCACCGTAAAGTTTGCGGGTGAAAAGGCATCATGCAGCTTACCGTCCGAACCAAGCTTTCCGCCGGGCATAACAGTCAAAGCGATGTCCTGTGTTGGCTGTGTATCTGGAACAACCTTAATTGTTCCCATCATGTAGCCTTTGTGAGACATGGACCATCCATTATTCGGTGTGTCACAGGGATCAACACAGTTCCACGTAAAGGAACCTGCCTTATTTGGTGTAAATGTAAACGACTTTACGCCTGGTTGCCCATTTTTCGAAGATGGTTTCGCTTGGAAGTTAATTCCTAATGCGCTATTTGTGATGCTGTGTTTCATGTTGTCGTAATTGTAAATCGTGACGGTCGTTGGCACACCCTCTACCAAAGTGAAATTGGCGGGTGAAAATGCGTCGTGGTCCTTCCCGTCAGGTCCAAGTTTCCCACCAGGCCGTACTGTTAAATAAATATATTGATGATTCATGGATGAGTTCGTGTTGGTTGTTGCGCCCGTCGTGGAATTGGTATTATTCGTAGGCGCTGTTGTGGGACTTGTGCTAGACGCGCCGTTAGATGTTGTTCCGCAGCCAGCCAAGAATAGCGCGGGTAATGCCACTGCAATCAGCAATGCTTTCTTCATTTTTGCTCCCCCTTTGATTTCGTGAGCTTACAACTTTTTACGTTTCCTATTTTGTACTTCAAAATAAGTTCAAGGGAGAGCAAAAACAACTGTTTTACGCAACAATTTAACTAGTATCTTTTGCACATTGTCTTTATGGTCCAGTCCCGCCTTGTTAGCTCAATGTAACCGGGCGTCCAATCCGACTAGTGATTTGGAAGGAATAATTAGTCCATCGAAACTACATGGCGTTAAGCTTATCATGAGGATCCATAGGAATTCGGAGTTGAGAAGGCTCCAACGCCCTCGTAGACCGCACAATCTCTCATTCGTTTTCGGCTTATTAATATCGATTGGCTGATGTGCGTTTACACTGCTTCATCTTCCGTCTGTGAAATGCGCTTCCCAAAAGATAGAAAGTATAGAAGCGCACTCACCATGACCACGATGCTAAGCATCAAGATGAGATTGCCGTATGGAAACGCGTAGGTATCTGATAGAAATGGATTCATTCGAAAGACAAAGATCTTCTGCGTCATTACTTTGGCAACCAGTGCCGTCACAATGGCTCCTGCAACAATCGAAACCATATTATAAAGCCCCATGCCAACACCAATCTGATCTTTGTCCAAGACTTCAGTGACACTTTCAGTCAGGGCCGTTTGCACAAAGGAAAAACCCACATACAGAGTAACAAGGTATACAGCGATGAACCAAACCCATCCACCAATGGACCCGGACACCAGGATGAGACTTCCTGCGAGGAGCAAAAGTCCCAAATAGACTACAAAGTGACTTCCGCGTTTCACTGTCATCTGGCCGGCTACCCTACCGAAGATAACGGCGCTAAACGCCCCAGGGAACATCACAAGTCCAATTTCTTGCGTGTCCAACTGATAAATCTTGCTCAACATAAGCGGCGTCACAAACATGGCTGACATTACCGTTCCAAATATGAGAAAGCCAATCACTAGTGCGTTTCGATAGCGAGTATTCTTAAAGAGCGCTGGGGCGACAAACGGTTCCTTCACCCTAAGTATTCTCAGAATAAACAACACCAGCGCAATTCCTGTCACGACGGCGTAAATCCACTGAGACTCGATTGTAAACAGAATCAAAGAGGAGACTGCAACTGCCAACCAAAGAGCTCCCCTAACATCCAGTTTTCCCGGTCTTCGTGGTTCATCGGGCAGGAATCTACGAAAAAATGGTATGGAGATGAGAATCGGTAATGGCATGAGAAACAAATACATCCAGTTCCATGACCCGGCGATATACCCCCCAAGGACAGGCCCAATCCCAATGGCAAAAGACACCGTGGACGTGATAATGCCAAACATTTTACCTCGTTCCTGCTGAGTAAAAAACCGGGCTACGATGATAAACACAAGGGCCGGCAACGCCGAACCGCCGGCTCCCTGAATGGCCCGGGCCACAATTACTGCGAGAAACCAAGAGTGCAAAACAAATCCAGCTAAGGACCCAATGCTATACATAACAATTCCAATTGTGATGAGAGTTTTGATACTATAAATGTCCGCCAATTTACCGTAGATGACTGTGCCCAATCCAAAAATAATAAAAAAAATGGTCACGACCCAGCTTACGCCGGCTGTATTTAACGCAAATTGTTTTGCAATAGTCGGTGTCGCAACATTAAATATGGATTCATTCAATACGGCAAAAAAAATCACATAGTAGATCCAAAAGACACTCTTCTTAATACTCTTCATGTCCGTCGAGTGAGATGTTTGGAGCAAAACAGTTCCCATATCAATACTGGCCCCTTCTTTAGGCGATTTGATGAAACAAAGTCACGCTGCCTGAGGGCCTGGTTTTGGAAAGATGCCGCTCAGTCATCCAACTGGAGAGCGCATTCCGTTAGCTCAATACTGGTACAAGACGGCGTTAAATGACGCTGCAGTTTCGAAAAATTGATGCCAAGTCAGACAGTGCAACACCGACATGGTAAAAGATATGACTGTTAACTGAAATCGAGGTACAGAAAGGTGTGGATTACAATCTGGTTTTCTTCTCCAACTGCTTGTCGAGTTTGTCCAACATCTCACTGGTACCTTGTTCGCGCTGAGCAGGAGTATCCAGTCCATCCAGAAAGACACCTTGTTCCGTATAAATCAGCTTCGTCCCGGTACCCTCCGGTTTGAACTCGACGGTTGCTACGGAAGTCGACATTCGCCTTCCGTCCGTGTCCAAAGTGTAGGTGTACACAATCCGCTCGTTTGGGACAATGTCGTGGTACCAGGCATGAAAGGTATATAGCGGGCCAGCAGCAGGACCTCCTTGATGGCTTTCCTCGCCACCGACTCGAAAGTCAAAATCATCTGCTTTTAGAAACCATTCCTCTTTTTGTTTAGGATTCGCCCAAGCAGCAAAGACCCGCATCGGCGAGGCATTGTAGACTCGTTCAATGGCGAATGTGTTGTGTATAGCAAAGTGTTCATTCACAGAGTTCATCTCCTTAATCTAGACTGTCAGAATGTCCGTCTACGAGATTGCCCAGCATATCCAAACGGCGTTCCCATGTCATCCGACGTTCGGTGATATATGTTCCATGACTCTTTTTCATCATTTCCAGTAATTTTATGAACTCTTCCACTGTCACGGGTTCCTTCAGCTTCATCAGGCTGGATACGTACTCCAACTCGGACAAAAGATTTTGTTCCATGCGGATATTGTCTTTCAGACGGGCGATTTGCAACAATACAGTTTCCAGCGGACTAAAACGCTCGCCGTTTACTACAGATTTCACCTCATCCAGCGACAATCCGAGCTGTTTTATCGACAGAATTTGCTGCAGTCGCAACACATCGGCTTCACTGTACAGCCTGTGTCCAGTATCGGAACGTGCCGAAGGTGAGAACAAGCCGATTTCATCATAGAATCGCAATGTTCGTATCGTAAGTCCCGTGAGTTTGGCAAGCTCCCCCACCTTCCAATGTCTAATCATAGTAACCCCTTCGTTAGCGCTAACTGTTTCCCGGTGGCGCAATTATAAAAGATGACCTAACGTAAGGTGCAAGTAAAGTTTATATTGAATAATTCGGTTACATTTATATGCCATCTTGATGCCCAAACTGTAGACCGGTTCTCCATAGATAACAGCTCAATTTGTTAGAGTAAATAAAAGGAGATGAGTCCCCTTTAAGGGCCTTCTCATCTCCCTTCGCATTGTACCTTATTCTCTTTGAAGCAGTTGCCTACCTGAGTGGCTTTTTACGATTTTGCCACCATAGTGCAAGTCCGCCTGTCAGGATACTGAGCAGTCCCCCTGTAACCCATGGGAATGCAGGAAACCCTGTCACGGGCTTTGTGGCTTGTGGTACCGTTTTTGGAGCTTGAGGCGTCGGTTTGGGCTTTAAGACAACGAAGTCCGGGTCTGTTGTAAAGCTAATAGCGGCTTTCCCCTTTGTGACTGTAGCCGTCACCGGAACGAACTTCCCGTTCACAATCTTGTAGACTTTGGATTGAGGCGTGATGCCCTGATTCAATAACGTAAAGGACAAGGGTTTGGACGGGGTATACTGTGAATTAAAGTTCACGCCGTACGCAGCCACGACTTGCCATCCTGATGGTACAAAACTAGGACCAACCGTTCCAGTCGTAAGATTCATCTGAAGCTGCTTAGCAAATGCACCCGATACTATAACCAGCGTCGCTTGCGTGTCGTTGCTTGTTGAGGCCAGTGTTCCCCCGCCATTGCCGACCACCTGCGAAGTGGTGACCGTCCGGAAGTAGCCTGTGGGGGCTGTCGGAATCACGTACAGACTCATGTTCTTCGTGACAGTTGCCCCAGTCCCGTCTTCGATTTGCACTGTAAAACCGTATGTCCCGCTCTGTTGTGGTGTCCCGCTTAATGTTCCGTAGGATTTGAGCGTTACTCCTTTGGGTAACGATCCGTTAACGATAGTAAACGTATAAGGCGCCAACCCACCCGTTGCTTCTATAGATTGCTGGTATGGTGTCCTCTCCAAGACATTGAGCCGTGGCACGTTTGCGGGTGCTGAAAGTGAGGTTAAGGTATGAACCGTATCTGCCGCAGACTGCGCACTCGCCTTCGCGGACCCATTTAGAATCTCAACCGTGACACTGTACATCGTATCAGGCTGCTCATTGGAGAAATCATATGATGGTGAAGTGGTTGTTCCCACTAGACTCCCATTCAGATACACGGCGTATTTGACTGCACCCGTACCCTTTGCACCATTCCAGCTCTCATGCCATCCTGTGGACGTTAGACCGCTGTGCTGCAGCCCTGTGACGCTGATGTTGATAGAATAAGGCTTCGAAGTCACGCTGTTCCCAAGCTTGTCAGTCGCCTTTACCTCCAGCGTATGGAAACCTGCCGTGAAGAATGTCAGCGGGCTGGTATACGTTTGCCACGATGCTCCGTCTTTCTTGTACTGAATCGTGCTGACACCGCTCAACCCGTCACTAGCATTCACGACGGCCGTGATATTCTGCTTCGTCCAATCTCCGCTGGTATAAGAAGAATTGTCCTGCTTCTTAAATTGTACGCTAACTGTCGGAGCGCTGTTATCCAATCGAAATCGGTTTGTTGCCACATTCGCTGTATTGCCTAGCTTGTCTCTTGCTTGAATGTGTAGATACCAGTCTCCGCTGACGCCGCTTTTCGTTAGGGTTTCCCCGTTTGTAAAGCTTGTCCACGTCGTGCCGCTTCCAGGCGTACTGGGACTCTCTGTCCACGCATACTGAAGCGTACTCGCAGCAACGCCAACACCTTTGTCAATCACTGTTACGGTAGTGGAATCGGATTTCGCATACGTTCCGTCGCCATTCGTACCAAAGTTGACTGTCGGCGGAATCGAATCTCTGTTGACCGTCAACGTATAGGTCTTCTGTGCCATGCCGTCCTGTGCCGTAACCACAATCGGAATGGTGTTTTTTCCTTCCGTGAGCGCTATGGGACTTGACGGACTGCCGCTCGTCACAACTGATCCGTTTACTACTAAGGAAGCATTGTCATAACCCGAGGCAGTCACTGAGACGGAGGAATCCGCTGTACTGGCCGTGTAATTCGTGGTACCGGCCGAAAACGAAGGTGACAACGCTCCTTTACTTAAGCTCAGACTTGCGAGATTAGCGTTGTTTGAAAGCGTAATAATCGTCCCATTGTCACCTACGGCTACATACCGGCCATTCGCATAATGCACGGAATTCAAATTTTGAGTAACTCCAGAATTCTGTTTGGTCCACGCAAGGCCGTGTCGAGAACTGTAAACTAGTCCACTATCCCCGACCGCGATATACCCGTTTGCGGAACCTGCAACACTATTTAAAACCGGTAAAGAGACGCTTTGTCGTGTCCAGGTTATACCGTCTGGAGAGGTATATACCACACCGGTCGTCACGTGCTGATCACTCCCCACAGCGACAAACTGACCTTGGCTGTAAGTAATGGCATAAATAATATCCCCAGTGTGGTTAAATACAGTCGGAATATTCGACCATTTTATCCCTCCATCGGCTGAATACTGAATTTGACCTGATCCGCCCACTACATATTTCCCGTCAGCATAGATAACGGCATAAGGTCCCGACGAAATAACAGACGACCATGTCCCGGAAGAACCGTTATACTCATACAAACCGGTACCATCCACAACTACAGCCTTTGCTGCAGAAGACGCAGAAACAGCGAGACCAGTCGGAGTACTAGTGGTCCTAATGTTGGATGTGTCACTCCATTTTGAAGGGGTCAAAGAGGACGCGTGAAAGGCATCTTGGTAACCATCAGTGATCCACCACGTTGTCCCGTCATAAGCGATTTGTCGAAGTGTATTGTTTGTTATACCATTACCCTTAGGATTCTGTATCGTATTCCAATGGATGCCGTCAGACGAAGTCAAAATGGTTTTGCCGCTGCCTACCGCTGCCCATTTCCCGTTGCCATAGGTGATATCATTCAAGCCATTAGTGGTTCCGGATGAATCCTTTGTCCATGTCGGTGTTGCTGTTGTTGCCGCTTTTGCCACCGGAAACTGCAACACCATACTGAACGCCAGCACCATCGCAGTCAAACTGATATAGAGCTTATGATAAATCCGTGCAGACTGTTGTGTATCTTTGTTCATGCTTCATCTCCCTCATTAATGATATAAATATTAGACTTGGTTTGAATCTTTCTCGGAAAAGTAGTTTGGCTGAATCAACAGAGACGGCTCATAGAGCATTCTAACTGCACTTGCGAACGCGATACGAAACTTCCGCAAAGTCTATCGACCGGACCGCCGTTCTATCCGACTCATACCTCACCCTCCGCTAAATAGTCGGAACAATCTAAATAAACACTTATTTAGAGCATGAACCTAGACTGGGTCACTGTAATCTAACAAAAAATACTGCATCAGACGTGCTAATAGCAGAGAAGGAGGCTCAGGATGAGTGCTCAGAACCGAAATTCCCGAGATTAAGCAGCACATTTCATAGAACACTTAGAAGAATACCATACAATTGAAAAGGCTTGAACTCGCGAGGAAATTTATGCTTCATATTCTTGGTTAATCGTTTTCTTAGTCAATCGTTGATAGGGTCTAGAATCGGTTCTGCGCGGTTTTCTCCCCATTCATGCATTGAGTCAAGAATCGGCTTTAGGCTCCTCCCATAAGAAGTAAGAGTATATTCTACCTTTGGAGGAACCTGAGCGTAAACTGTTCTCTGAATAAGGCCATCAGCCTCCATAACTCGGAGTTGATGTGTGAGTACTTTATGAGTAATACCTGGGAGGGAATGTTGCAGTTCATTGAAACGGCTGACCTCTTTTAGAAACAATTCTCTTATTATGAGAATTTTCCAGCGCCCGCCAATAATCTTAAGAGTAATTTCTACCGGACAAGTCGGTGTGTAACTTTCCGCCACTTATCATCACCTCCAAAGTATCATTAGGGATACCAACGCACAAATAAGTCCGTACTTCCCGCGATGCGAGATGAGAGCTAGCATAGAGCCACAAGAGAGGTCGGTTCAGCTGCAGATTGTCCCTTCCTCAAAATTATGATATCGCAGGAGGACTGACGATGAAACCTAAAATTGTACAAATCCCCATACTCCCATTGAATATGGTAAATGCCTACCTAATACTGAACTCACAGGGCTGCATCCTTGTAGACACAGGGTTCCCAGGTTCAGAAACTAAAATCAGGAAAATGCTTTCGAGGTTCGGCCTATCCTTTAAGGATATTAATCTAATTATTATTACACATGCACATGTCGATCACGCCGGAAGCGCCGCCTTATTACGGGAATTATCCGGAGCACCGATTGTTGCACACGCGGACGACAGAAAGTATTTTAACGGAAGTGCCCGAATGGCTTTTTGTCCTACCGGTTTCTCTGGACGTGCCTTTCTAAAAACAGGATTACCCCTAAAACCCTATGTAGAATTTGAACCGGACATCCTACTCAGCACCGACGACACTCTTGATACTAGCCACTACGGCGTTCCTGGTCTCCTCAGACACACCACCGGCCACACTGCAGGTTCCATATCGCTGGAATTATCAACTCATGATGCCCTAGTCGGTGATCTCGTTGCGTCAGGCATTCTTATAGGCGGCATGATAAGAACAAAGCATGCCATACGTCCGCCTTTTGAGGATAATCCACGAGCAGTGGGGCTGTCACTTCAACGTTTACTGGATTCCGGCACTACGTGCTTTTTTATGGGACACGGTGCCCCCCTGGGAAGCATGGAAGTACAACGCCATGCGAAAGCTCTTATGATGGCAAAGCCGCAGATTAGTGTTTGAATCCTAATTGCTATATAAGTTAGCTTCACTGATTGAATTGGGTTCAAGTAGTTTGCTCCGACTCACAGCATCGCAATACAACTGAATTCACTGTTGCATTTGAGTGCGCTCAAAGGTATAAACTACTTTCCATGGATACAACATTCACCATTCAACAAGTTGCAAAAATCACTGGTCTTAGTGTGCATACTTTGCGTTATTATGAACGGATCGGACTTCTTGCCCCTGTTGACCGTTTGGACAGCGGCTATCGCTGCTACTCCAACAAGGATATAGAGTGGATTGAATTTCTGAATCGACTCCGCTTTACAGGTATGTCTATTAGAAAGATGCAGCAGTTTGCCGCATTGTTGCGACAGGGAAATGAGACAATCCACGAACGTCGAGGAATGATTGAACAACACGAACAAGACCTTCGCGCGCACATGGCACAGCTTGAGGAGAACTTGAAGTACATCGAATACAAGATTCGTCTTTATAAAAAGATGGAGACCAATGAGAGTTAATACCCAGTGCCCGCCCTGTGAGGAGGGAGCCAAACGCGGTACCATGGACAGTCTCGTCACCCTGAGCTCATACTTTAACATCCACTCGTATCAATGAAGCTTTCAGTGGAACCCACGAAATCTTTGTCGATACACCAACATCAGACTTTTAGTCATCTTATAGGACGGTGAGACTGTGTCGAATGTGTCGAATACGTCCGTTCAGCGGACTGCTTTGGTAATCGCATTTCTGGGAACGGTCTCCGTTCTCGTCGTTGGCCAGATGTATGTGGTCATTCCCCTGTTTAAACCTATGGGCATGGCATTTCATCATCGCGCCAGCGATATGGTCATTACATCCAGTACTTTCGGCATTCCCTATGCCTTTGCAGGACTTGTGGCTGGTCCGCTCGCCGACGCTTGGGGCGCAAGAAAAATCATCATCCTATCCCTAATAACGACGGGGGTCTCAACGCTGACGGTGGCTTTTGCTCCTAGTTTCACAGGGCTAGCCACTCTGCGCGGAATTCAAGGAATAACCGCCGGACTGCTCTCCGCACCGGTTTTTTCCTACATCGCGCACGAACTCCACAAAGACACCCGTATCTTTGCCACCACAGTTGTCATGGCCGCAGCAATGTCATCAGCCGTCTTGATGCAACTGTTTGGGCAGGTTATCAATGGACTCTTAGGGTGGCGCTCCGTCTTTTTTATAACTGCACCTTTGATTTTCCTATTAGTGTTCGTTGCGGACAGGCTGCTGGTTCGAACTTCGGACGCATCTCATCAACCTGTTGCAGCAGCGTTTACCTCTCTGCCAGGACTTTTGATCCAATGGCGCAGACTAGCCCTCTATATCGCTGCATTGACGCTGCTTAGTGGCTTTGTTGCCGTCTTATCAGGTATTGCTCTCTATGGCCCAGTACAGTTACGGTCAGACCCACTTCGCTTATTTATTCTGAGAGCCTCAGCCCTCCCGGTTATGGGAGCCGTCCCCTTCCTTGGGCTTCGGCTAGGCAAGCTTTCACTCCCCATTCGTATCGCCTCGGGTCTTGCCTTGGCGGCCTCAGCACTTAGCGTAATGTCACTTGCCGCACAGCATATTTGGGTCGTAACAATAGGGCTTTCCGTCTGTGTGGCTGGCGTCCTCATCGCAGCACCCGCTATTGTCCAGAGCATCGTGCGAAGCGCCGCCAATAAAAGCGGTGCAGCCGTTTCTATCTACACCTTCTCAATTTTCTTAGGGGCAAGCGCCGGTCCACAAATTGCCGTTTTCGTTGCATCAGCCGGATTTAGCGGTCTGCTTGTCTCGGTGGCCCTACTCTTCCTAGGAGGAGCAATTCTTGGGTCCATTGGCGCCATAGAGCTACAATCAAGTAGGAGTCGTAGAAGGAACGGGGCGTGACTTGCACAGACTTGATTTGGTAGTATTTCGGGACTATAGTACATTATTTATCAAGTAAAGCGTCAAACGACTGCAGAAACTGTTCCATCCTTTCCAGTGTTACTTTATCTTTTATATTTCCGTTTTCATCAAATTTCCCTTTAATTCCTTTTATCAAAAGAGTACTTTCTTCTTCAAACTTCGCTTCCAAAGTGCTCATGATTAACTTCAATTCTTCATGGGCTCTTTCACCTGAAGTTGAAGCCGTAATTAACCCAACTGGTTTTTGGGAAAATACCATCGTTGAAACGCACCATTCGAAAGCATTCTTCAAGCTTCCAGGCAAGCTGAAAATATATTCAGGTGTACAGATTATTACCCCATCTGCCTCTGAAATCTGTTTACGGAAGTCTGTAACTGATTTCGGAGGTTTTTCGTTATCGAGATCAATGTTAAAATAAGGCAAGATGCTAAGGTCAGGTAGTATGGTGACTTCATACTTTCCGGCCGTCATATCCACAAGATTCATAATCAATTTCAAATTAGAAGAATTGCGTCTGGTACTTCCGGACAGAGCCAGTAACTTTTTCATTCATTCATCTCCACGTCGAATTAATGGTGCTATTAAGATGTAAAAGAAGACCCATGCCGTTAGAGGGGGGATGAAATTGAGCCTTGGCAAACCACTCCGCACTATCTTGGGCATCTTGCTAATTTATGTCCTAATTGTGGCGTGGCTGTGGCACCAATTTGGGTATCCTAGCGGCGAGCTCGGAACGCTTTTTGGATTGCTAACAATGGTCCTCAATAACATTGGATTTCCAGTCTTGTTTATTTTGGTCGTCTACAAATACCGACCGAGGACAGCTGGCGGTTGGTGGACGCTTCGTGCATACATCGTTTGCTCCATCCCGCTCATTTTCAACACAGTCATCAATCATATTATTTATACCCACGTCACAGGCTACTATCATTCAGTAATGGTATCGACGATGCCGGGTGCCGGGGGAAGGCTTAGCTCTACATCAGCTTCTCACGTACATCCAATGCGCATGGCTGACGGTCTTTATGTCGCTGTTTATCCTATGGAGAAGTTGGTATGCTCGTACATACGATAGTTGAAGTGGAAACATTCAAGGAATAGTCTACGGAAAAACGAGATCGGTGTCTGGAGGAATGTAACCCAATTGACGACCGATTCGTACGATTTGCCCTTTGTGATGAAATTCATGGGTGATTGTGTGCGTAAAAAGCCATAAGGGGGCTGGTTTGAGAATCTGATTGTTCCGCTGCAGCTCTATCGGCGTCTCCCAATCATGTTCAAACCTATCAATAAACTCATCTACCAATTGGTTCACATCCTGGAAAACACCTCGCATTTCTTGCACACTGGTAATTTCGCTTGGATGTACTTCGCGAATCTGTTTCTTGAGTGCCCGCCTGCCCAGCCAAGTCTCATAACAGTCAGCAACATGCAAATGCAAGTTCCGAATGGATGTTCCTGTATTGTTGTCAACTTGTTTGGCGTAGTCTGCAGCAGAAAACTCTTCGCAATATGCAAACAAGGCTTCTCTCGTCCGGCGCACCCACTCATATTGGCTTTTGAATTGACTCAAGAATATCCCCTCCTAAGTTTATTTCAGTATAATGCAACCTGCGCTGCTATAGCTATTGAACTCTCCGTTTCAAACAAATATCAGGGGGGGCTCCGGCTTCGAAACAATCGATAAATATCCCAGGCAACTTTGGCTTTAGCCAGTCAACAAGATGACACTGCTGGTATCTGAAGTTGTGTTTGAAGATGATGGTCTTCAACATAGTAATATAATCTGTAATATAATTTAATAGAGGGGTGAGGGGTTGGAGTGGAAGCCTGTCCTTATCACGACTGAGCGCGGCACGTTTGAGTGCTTTGTAGCAGGAAAAGGAAAACCGATATGTGTGGCACACCTCTATCAGCAGTTTTCTGATAAGGGTAACCCATTTATTGATGTTCTCTCGGATTATTACAAAGTCATTGCTGTAAATCTCAAAGGTACTGGAAAGTCTTCTAAACCGCGCAGAAAGTCAGATCTTTCAATGGATGAAACCGTAAACGATCTTGAGAGTATAAGAACGAGTATGAATTACAGTCAATGGTCTTATGCCGGCCATTCAACGGGCGGCTTTCTCGGATTAAAATACGCAACAGTCGCTGGTTCTCACTTAGAGGCACTCATCTTGTCAGGAACCGCAGCTTCCCGTGACTTTCAATACTCAGAAAAATGTCTCTATAATTTCAAAACGGGTCAATACCGTAAGGAAATGGGTAAATTGTGGTTTTTCATGATGATGCCGTTCAACGCCCAGAAGGTAAAGGCTCGTCGCAGGCTTTTAGAATTATCCTTGTTTCATCCAGAAAAGTACAACGACTATTTTATCGATGAAATTGGGAGTGAAGTCGTAGGAAAACGCATGCGAGCCTATATTCAGGATTTGAAAACCTTTGATGTTAGAGAACAGTTGAAAACAATTCACCTTCCTACTTTGGTATTATGCGGAAGACACGACGTTCAGTGTCCGGTTGAAACTTCCATTGAAATCAACAGTCTGATACCAAATTCTGATTTGGTGATTTTTGAACAGAGCAACCACTTCCCGTTCATAGAAGAAGCCGTAGAGTTTAGAAAAGCTATCGAGGGTTTTGCCTAGTTTCACTGTAACAGACTAGCAACAATGCGCGCGAAAAGAGTGGTTGTTTGTGTTTCAATCCATTGGCACTAAGCCATATCTGAGGTCCCCAGCACATATCGAGCTTGTTCTTCATATTCTCGTTTCACATAGAATTCATATTCAGACAATCTGTTATCGAAGCTCAACTCACCTCCACCCATGTTTCCTCCCATTTTTACATAGAAAGGAATCCCCGCATCTTCAAGATGTCCTGCGGCACGCATGTAGTTCGCGTCTCCCATCGCAACATACACAGATACTTTTTTACCTCGAAACACCTTTGCAATTGCCGTCCAAAAAGACACTGACACACTCCTCTCTCTCTACCTAACAGTTTGTGCCTAGTTTGAGCCGATGGACTGTCATACTTATACTTCAGTACAACCATTCTTGAGCTAATAAGCCATAAACGATGGTGTCAGCCATTGCATCATATAACTGAACATCTTGGCGGAGAGTACCTTCAAGCTTAAATCCCAACCGCTCGGGTATTGCGCGGCTTCTTATGTTTTCTTTGATGGCACGAATCTCAATCCGGTTTAGATCCAGTTCACGAAATCCATAATCAATCATGGCTTTACAACACTTTGTCATAATGCCTTTCGCCTCGTATTCCTTTGAAATCCAATATCCAATCGAAGCAGACCGATTCGCTTTTGAAATGTGCAACCCGATGGAACCAATCAGCTGATTGTCGTACCAAATGCATGTGGGCACACCGATTCCCGTCGCAAACCTAGTCAACGACGTTTCAACAAATGACTTCGTCTCCTCTAACGTTTGATTCTTAGCAAACATTAAAAACTGTCCAATATGATGCCTGTTCTCGGCAATGACATTGTACAACGCCTCCGCATGCCGCATCTCCGTGATTGCTAAAGAAGTGTGTTCATCGACTTGGTACTTGAACATTGGATCACCACCGCTCCCATCCCCTAAAATATAGCATTCCTTGGTCTTTTATGAAAGCGAAGCATGCCACGGTATTCCCTAGAGCTAGGAGGAACCCGGGAACCAAGAACTCTCTCAGTCCTCAGGTAGAATAGGAGGTGCTGCATCCCATTGAACATCACCTCCTGCCTTCTACACAACACGATATCCTCATCATACTTTCTACACACATTCCCCAAACTTCACACACAAGTTCTTGATAATTTGAACAACAGATAGAAGACAACAATGGAAAGGAAGAACCTTCATATGAAAAGAGCAATGATATATGTACCGGCCGTGCTGCTCGCAATTGGGATTGGCGGTCTTGCAACTATTCAGGTCCTGGCCCAGAGAAACGCGCAAGCTGCACATTGGAACAGCACGTCTTACGACTCGCCTGCTCCGAGTATGGCTATGATGCAATCCTTTACTCAAGGGAGTCCAAGGGCCGCACAGACGATATCCAAACAACAAGCAAATGCAGCCATGGAAACCTCATTACAGAATGCAACATTGTCCAAAAATACAAATACTGTAACATACCGCAAGCAGAACGTGACCGTTGTTTTTTTTGCCGGACCAGAGCAGGCTGATGGGAAATTTGTCGTTGGCGGACTCGTTAACCCTACAATTCAGGTTCGAAAAGGAGCACATGTCCAGTTCAAGGTGATTAACATGGACACCGGTATGCCCCATGGTATAGAGATGACCACAGCAAACCCGCCGTACTCCTATATGTCAATGATGCAGGGAGGCATCTATCCCGGCTCCTTCATTGCTCCCTTACCTGAGGCACAAAATGGTCAATACGCTGTGGCGTCGTCCGACTTCGTTGCCAATCAAAGCGGTCACTTTCATTACCTCTGTCAAGTGCCCGGGCATGCCGCCAAAGGCATGTACGGCAAGATGATTGTAAGTTAACATTCCAGCCTCAATTCCTGCATTGTTCCTGCAGACTTTTTGCCGCGGTGCATGCCTCACGTCCTAAAACAGATGGACACCCCCTATTGGCGAACGGGTGGTGTCCATGGGGATGTGGTTATGACTGGCCTTCTATCTCGTTACGTCCTTCATGTGTCGACTCGTACAGGTTCTGACCTACAGCCTGCACAAAAGGCGACCAATCCCCTACTGAGTACAGTAGCAGCCGGTGCATTGCCCGCGTACACGCAGTGTACAGAAGCGTACGCTCGTTTTCCCGATTGTAAGCTTGATAGGACGCATCATAGATAATGACCGCGTCGAATTCAACTCCCTTTGCCAGATATACCGGAATCATCATCACTCCCTTTTCAAAGGTAGGCGTCTGTTTCGTAGTAAGCATAAGGTCGTCGCAGCCTCGTGTCTGCAGGGATTCATAAGCCTTGCGGCTTTCCGATGCGCTCTTTGTAATAATCGCGATAGAGTCAAATCCTTCGGATCTAAGCGACGCGATATCTCTCAATAATTGCGTGTCTCGCTTGTCTCTACTGCTCATACGCATGAGAAGAGGTTTCTTACCGCCTCGGTCAAAGGGGACAATCTCTTCTCCGTCACAGAGTAAGCCTTTCGTGAACATGACTATTTCTCGGGTCGAACGATAGCTGCGTACAAGGTTCATCACCCTCGTTTCATCATGACCATACAGTCGCAGCAAAGAGGAGTCCGATTGGTGCAAATGCGTAGCCTGAACGAATATTGCCTGCCTAAAATCACCGAGTACAGTAAAACGAGCACGAGGAAACAGTTTCTTAAGATACTGGTATTGAAACGGTGAATAGTCCTGACCCTCATCGACAACCACATACTGGATCTGCGTATTTGTCCGAACGCCCTCAATCAGTTCTTTTAAGTATAAAAACGGGGTTTCGTCTTCATAAAACAACTCGTCTCGACTGAGCTTACATCTTGTCTGTTTGCAAATGTCTGTCCATAGAGCAGGGATATCCGTCGCATTTGTCATCACCTCAAAACTCGCTTTGTCGCCGAACAACTGATCGTATAGACCCTTGACGTCAACGAACTTGAGTTTTTTCACCTTTCGCTTCAGAGGTTGGAAACGCTTCTTTACGAGCTTTTTGCGGAGAAGTTCTTCCTCCCGACGGGCGAAGTCAAAATCACCTTCGTCTTCTCGCCGTTTTTTGTGAATTCTTTCTTGTATTACGGCAAATTGCTCGTGAATGTCAAAGACTTCTCTCTCCTTGTGCAACTCGCCGAAGACGTCCGCATATTCGTCATTGTCAAGGTAATTCAATTCCTCTTGAACCCACTCTGCCTCCATCTCCTGACGTTCGAGCAAAGCGAGCTCATCAAGCAACCACTTTTGTAGCAGTACGACACGATTGTCCAATTTCAAAGACGTCGGATAGCTGTAAAATTTTGATTTCATTTGCTCCTCCGTGATGAGTTCACGGTTCCTAAATCGAATGCTGTTGAACAGGATGCCTTTACATCCCAGCCACAACACATAGTTGTTGATGGCATTTAAGAACGCTTCCGATGCCTTGTACTTCATACCTTGAAGACGAGCTTCATATCCAGGAGTCTGTCGCCCAGTCCATTCATATTCAAACTGTTCGAAGGGGTCTTCAAGTGCAAACGATGCACCCAACTCGTATTCGAGGTATTCCTGAAATGTCGCCTGCTGCATGTTCTCCTCTCCAAGTTCCGGAAGGACAGTGGATACATAACTGTTGAAAATGGGATTGGGAGAAAAGAGAATCACCTGGTCAGCGTTCAGGGTATCTCGGTTCTTGTATAGTAGGAATGCTACACGCTGCAACGCTGCAGATGTCTTGCCGCTGCCGGCGGCACCCTGCACGATTAGCATCCGACTCTTTACATCTCGGATAATGGCATTTTGCTCCCTCTGAATGGTAGCAACAATACTCTTCATTTGAGGATCTGCGCCTTTTCCCAGCACTTGCTGCAACAACTCGTCACCAATCGTTAAGCTTGCGTCAAACATATGAAGCAACTGTCCATTTTGAATCTGATATTGCCGCTTCAATTCCATCTTTCCAGAAATGCGTCCAGACGGAGCATCATAAAAAGCGGCACCCGGAGACCCATCGTAGTACATGTTGGCAATTGGAGTACGCCAGTCATAGACCAAGAAATCTAATCCATCTTCTTCAATAAACGAAGACACGCCGATGTAGACCTGCTCCGTGGCGTTCAGACCATCCTCATGGAAGTCGATGCGCCCGAAATATGGAGATGGGAGAAGTCTGTTTAAATCATTCCATTGTTTCATCAACAGCCCGTGCCCCCGCTCCCTTTCCGCTAAAACAGCGTGCTGCTGGTTAATTGAATAAAAGGTCTCTTCGAAGTCTTCAGGGGTGCTTGTGTTAACCGTGACTTCCTCCCAAAAATGTTTGCGGATGTCCGTCACCTGTTGGGCAAGACCGGACACCTTCGGTTCCAACGCGACAATTTTCCCTTTGACTTTCTCCACAACATAGCGCAGCCGCTCTTGTTCAACTTGCCAATCTCTTGCATCCATCAAGCCCAACCCCTTCACCAGAAGATCACGCAAATCGTTTGACAAATTGTTGCCTAAGTGGTACACTAAAAGTGTACAATGGGACTTCTATGAGAAATTTATAAAAACACAGACGTGGCCTTATTGTATCGCTGTGTCTGTTTTTATGCAATAGCAAAGGGCCTGGAGAATTTGTCCAGGCTCTTTGTTTGGTTTTATCTCTACCACATTCTACTTCTTACGAGGGAAAATTCCGGACCTCCTATTACCACTATAGCCTTGACTGTTGCATGAGAGGGCTTCCGGTCATAGACCAAAATTCCATATGCCATTGCTTTGAGTGGAAAAATGGGCCCCACCAAACAAAATAGCAGCCAAAATTACGATGCGGAATGCTTGCCAATAAGTGATTTATGGTAAACGAAACACATCAGGACAAGTGATATTCCATAGCCACTGAAATACTGCCGGAACTAAGAAAATGACAATGATTACAAGCAATAAGAACATAGGTGCCAAAATCATCACTCCTCTTGAGTGCATACTATTTTTCATCACTTATACAAATTATATAAATACTACCATAGAAGATGATGTAGTTACTATCCTGAACCAACTGCAGGAGAGTCTTTTCTAAGCGGATTCAAATCAAAATACCCCATTCATGCAACACAACCAATCACTGCAATCACTGCAATAAGGGTTAAGAGCTCGAAAGTAAGCTCATAAGTCATGGTTCTACAAAACACACTTGACCTAAGTCCAAAAGAGGTATAGTATCGTCACGCACCACGTCGTACCAATAAATACTACTCAAGGGAGTGTTATCGGTGGAACACCTAATCAACGGTTTATCCGCGAGAAACTACATGGAACAATTGGTAAAGGAATGTTTTACGGAGCCTGCAGAATCGGCGCATAAAGTCGCCGACAATTATATGGCACAGAATTATACGCAGACAACTGATGGAAAATCGGTAACAAGAGACGAACAAATTGCACATTTAGAGTATGTACAGGAGCACATGCTATCGATGGAGTTTAACATCCAACAAGTGGTTTACGACGGTGAGTGGCTTGCTGAACGACACATAGGAAAATCTGTGTTTAATGACGGGAGGACGGTGGAAAGTGAAGTGAGTACATTTTTTCGCATTGTCGATGGAAAAATCGTGGAGACGCACGAGATTACTCGCCCGATGTCGAATGACGAAAGCGATCGCAGTATTCATACTGCACACTAATCTGCCGTTAAAACCCTGACAAACATTATTTGGCGCACATACAGGAGATGAATCGATGATTGAATATCTAAGACGGATTGGACTTTCAGAGCTTGAGGCTCGTTGTTATTTGACGTTGCACGTTGATTCACCTCTCTCTGGATACGAAGTCGCGAAACGTGTTTCCGTATCGCGCACAAATGTATATTCCGCTTTACGTTCTCTTGTTGACAAAGGAGGATGTCGCATCATCGACGGACACCCAACACTGTATGATGCAGTTCCCATCAACCAATTTATAGGGCTACTCAAATCGGAGTTTGAGCAAACCGCTCGTGTGCTGTCAAGCAAACTTAAGACATCTGCTCGGCATGCACCTGGCTTTTACAGTTGGAAGGGTTCCGATCCCGTAAATAGAGCCATTCGGAGATTAATCGTCAATGCAACACAATTAATCGTCGTGGATGCTTGGGCTGAAGACCTCCCGCCAATCGAAGAAACGCTTCTTGAGGCGGAAGCACACGGAATAACTGTCGTAGTTGTCACGCTAGGAGAGTTCAGAACCCCCCTGAAGAATATCGTTCAACACATGGCCTACGATATACCGTCGGACATGCCGAGAAAATTTTCCTTGCTTTGTGATTCACATGCTTCAATCATCGCGAATTTTGGCGGCGATATGAACCCTTCTGCACTGGAAACTGAGCATTCCGGAGTAGCAGACATTCTTAAGAATGCGTTCTACCATGACTTAATCATGCACCACATTGAAGCAGACTTCGGGCCAGAACTAACCGCCCGGTACGGTCATCAGTATGCAACTCTTCGTAAACTGTATTGGGAAGAAAAAGGCTGGATAATCGAATAAGCAGTGTCTGTTTACCCTTTCTGCAGGCTCCGTTTACTCTTACGCAAACGGAGTCTGCAACCTGTCATCAGGCGAGCTTTTGTATCCAACTCTTTGCTATTTCTAATTCCGGCCTAGTTAAACCGTGACCCGTGCTTTCCCAGTTCAATGTCACATTGGCGCCGATCTCACTAAATAGTTGTGCGAGTCGTTCACTATTACTTACAGGGACAATCGGGTCCTGTCTTCCTGATAGCATGAGAATTGGTGTTCCCGTAAGATCGGGCAGTGGTTTTGGTTCGAGTGGAACCATCGAGCGAAACAGGACGGCTCCTGATAGTATAGATGGCTCAAGAAGCAGCATACTTGCTGCAATGTTCGCCCCATTCGAATAACCAACGGCAAATATCTTCTTTGGATTCAGTTTATACATTTTGGCAGCTTCCTCAGTGAAGTGTGCCAATTCACGCGTGCGGAACATAAGGTCTTCTTCGTCAAATACACCCTCAGCTACTCTCCGGAAGAAGCGAGGCATCCCCCGCTCCAAGACTTTCCCCCTCACTCCGAGCAGTGCGGCACTTGGCGCCAAAAACTTCCCTGCTGCAAGCAGGTCTTCTTCAGTGCCCCCAGTACCGTGGAGAAGAAGCAGCGTCATCTCATTGCCGCCTGATGCGGGGATGAATTGATGGATGAAGTCCATTACGTCTCACCTCTCGAAGACTGGCAGTTGAATCGATGGTAGCTGTTTTTTCAAGCTTGAACGTGACGACTCCAGCCAATCCGGTAATTTTAAATCTGTACCCAAGTTTTCAAGCGACTCGTCAATGGAAAAACCCGGTGGATCTGTTGCCAATTCGAACAGCACACCGCCTGGTTCGCGGAAGTAGACGGATTTAAAATAGTTGCGGTCCTTCACTTCTGTGACCTGCAGTCCGGTGTTCGCCAAGATGGTTTGCCAACGGACCAGTTCGTCTTCATTGGCAACACGCCAGGCGATATGGTGGATCGTTCCGATTGACTGTCTGCCGTACTGGGCTCCCTCTTGACTCATCACATCAATAATGGCCCCCGGTCCACCTTCACCTACTTCGTACCGATACCTCCGACCATTCTGTTCCAATAAACGAAAACCCATGACGTCCGTCAGCAGCGCGGAAGTTAAGGTGTGATTTTTTACAGTAATCGTGACACCATAAAATCCGCGGATGGCATGTTCCCTCGGAACCGGTCCATCCTGCCAACCGGGTCTTACTTCTGCTCCATCATGGGCTACTAATTCAAGCGTAATACCATCGGGATCACGAAGCGTGATGACGCGGTTGTTATTCGACCGCTCCTCTGGACCACTGAAAATGATGTCGTGGTTAGTCAGCCTCTGGATCCAAAACTCCATGGATTCAGGACGAATTGAAAACGACGTTATATTAGCTTGACCCGCACCACTGGTTCCACGTGGACCGTCCCCAAATGGGAAGAACGTAAAAATCGTTCCCGGAGTACCACGAGTGTCCCCATAGTAGAAGTGGTACACATCCGGCGCATCAAAGTTCACGGTCTTTTTAACCATCCGAAGTCCCAGAACACTCACGTAGAAATCGACATTTTTTTGTGCAATACCTGACATTGCGGTGATGTGATGAAGGCCCAAGATACCTTGACTCATGACATCTCACTCCTTGTTAAATAGGCTCCATTAGACGCGGTTCCAAAAGTGCTGGAAGGAACACTTTCTCACCAGAGTCTTGGGGTTCTCATTGTCCATACAATGACTGACGACAAACGATGAATCAAGATAAATTGCGTATTCAGCGGGTGCATGGTGAGCGGCGAATTGCATCTGAGCCGCGCCTTCCCTATGGTTATTGACTTATTTTTATTTAGTCTCTAACACTCGTCATACATGGTACAATAGTGACTTACTTTTTGTCAATTGGTATGATAAGATAAGTTTTGAATGGAGGTCTTAGTATGAGTGAATTCGAACTGTGTTCCAAATTTGAAACCGCCTTTGAGTTGCTGGGTAAGCGATGGACAGGGCTTATCATACGGGTCATGCTGTCTGGCAAACGGCGTTTCTCAGATATCTCTGCAATAATTCCACACTTAAGCGATAGAATGCTGGTTGAGAGGCTCAAAGAATTGGAGGCTGCAGGCATTGTCCAACGCCATGTCTACCCGGAAACCCCGGTTCGTGTGGAGTATAATCTGACAGAGAAAGGACATGAGCTGGAAGCCGTGATGAATCAGATTCAATGCTGGGCAGATAAATGGGTTCCGGCACAGAACCTATAAACCCCCGAGCCGGGTGTGCAAATGGCGGTGCTTCTGTACACTTGCTGTGACCAGATAGCACATGATGACAAACCCAGGAAAGCTGCCGCTTTGCGGAAAACACATCTAAAGTATCGGCTTCGTTCCAATGACAATCGTTGCATCCATTTCGTCGGAGTGAACCACTCGCGGTATGAATCCGTGATTGGAGAACAGTTCAGCGGTCTCCACCGACTGGCGTTGACTCGTCTCCATGAGTAACTTCCCTCCTGGTGCCAGCCACAATGGTGCCTCAGCAACCACACGACGTTGCACTTCAAGTCCGTCCTTACCACCATCGAGTGCCACTATCGGTTCATATAATCTTGCTTCCTGCGGCATCATTTCAATGGCATCAGTAGGTACATATGGGGCATTCGCAACCAAAATATCTACACATCCACGTAACATTGACGGCAGTGGTTCATACAAGTCACCTTGGAAAACAGTACCCTTGTTGGCAACATTATAACGTGCGCAGCGGACTGCAATTGGATTGATGTCCACTGCATATAAATCCCCTTGTTCTAACGATGAAATCACCGCCTTACCTATCGCCCCTGAGCCACAACACAAGTCGACAATAATGTTGCTTGCAGGACGTGCCTCAGTAATCGCTTGTTGAACCAGAAACTCGGTTCGACGACGGGGCACGAACACTCCCTGCTCAATCATGATTCGCGACCCATAAAATTCAGCCCATCCAAGGATAGACTCAAGCGGTAGTCCGGCAACACGTCTGTTTACCATATGTGCGAGTTCATCCATCGAAAGAGCGGTTGAGATGAGCAATTCTGCCTCGTCTTCAGCAAAAACACACCCTGAATCTCGAAGTCTGGTGACTATATCAAAACGATGAATTTGGGAAACTCGCATTAAAATCAACCTTTCTACCCTACATGATGCCATTTCCCGTGGAGATTAGAAAGCCCGGCCAGATCTTATCTTGTCCTGCAACAAATTGATGCCATATATCAAGGCTTGAGGTGATGGCGGACATCCGGGGATATACACATCTACAGGTATAAGTTGGTCGACACCCTTGACGACAGAATAACTCTTCACATATGGGCCTCCGGCGGTTGCACAAACGCCCATCGAAATGACCCACTTTGGCCCTGGCATCTGGTGATACAGCCGCTTGAGTATCGGTGCAAACTTCTTTGTCACGGTACCGGATACAATCATTACATCCGCCTGGCGTGGCGAAGCTCGGAAAATCACTCCAAAACGGTCGAGGTCGTTGTGCGCTGCGGCAGCACTCATCATCTCTATGCCGCAGCATGCGAGCCCCATCAATAGAGGCCACAAACTGTTACTCCGGGACCAGTTCATCAGTTGATTAATTTGAGTGACGAGAACACCTTGTCGACGTATCTCGGCATTTTCTTCCTGCGTGAATCCCTCATATTCAATGACCGGCAACGCTCCTGCCTCTAAATAATTCATTTCTCATTCTCCTTGCATGCACTCCATAAATTGACCACATTAGTCAATTTGGTTATATCACGAATGACCGATATGGTCAATGAAGGTTTTTAAACGTAACTTATTCATCGAATTGTTGGGTGTCGGTGGGATTCTAGTGTAGTCTATATTGATACACTGAAATTACATTCTAAAAGGAGGGGCAAGATTGGAATTCGCGGCATTCGAGGCGATTAGTAAAGAGAAGCAACAACGCGTGATTAACGCTGTCCTTGGGGAATTTGCAAAGAGGGGATATAAACTGGCTTCGACAAATGAAATCATTCATGAAGCAAACATTTCCAAGGGATTGTTATTTCACTATTTCCATAACAAAAAGCAGATGTTTCTGTATGTCTATGACTATGCGCTTGCTGTGGTGAGCGAGGAAATGCTAGACCGACTGGACTTCACCGACACAGACGTTCTAAACCGGTTCAAACAGATGGCAATTCTCAAGATGAACATTATAAAGAGATACCCGCAAATGTATGAATTTCTCCTAATGGCCAACGGAGATGATGTGGTGGAACTTGCGGAAGATTTAAAAGCACGAAACATACGGTATGTAGAAGATTTTCACGACCGCATCCTCGATGGCATTGACGTGCAGAAATTCAGGAAAGGCCTCGATACGACCAAGGCTATCAGTGTAGCCTTTTGGACGATGGAACACTTTACGAACCGACCGCAAGATAACTGGGAGTTACGTGTAGACTCTAGGGTGGATTACGATAATGTCATGGACGAACTTGATTCCTACCTCACGTTCCTCAGACACATATTCTATGCCGAATAAGATGCGTCAAGCGGCTCTCTCAGAGCCACCGTCTGCTCCATGTTCCGCTTTACACACCCTCTCTAGTATGAGGTGCACTCAACACTATGGTTTCAGCTATGGACATTGTCAGGAACCACGATAACTCGGGGTCCCCCGCTGCGAGATGCAAGCCAGGCCTCATGAATCTGAGACAGTGGAAATGTCCTCACAGGCACTCTAATACGTTTGTCGGCAATCATCTGGATATAGACTGGGAGTTCCGCGAAAAGTTTAGGAATTGGTGCTGCACCCGCGCCACTCCCGGATATACGGATGCGCCGACTGCGTAACAATTCCGCGCTCACTGTGGTGCTGCTATGTGCCGCCGATCCGATTTGAACATAACTAATATCCCCCTCATCCTCTTCAAGACCTTTCTTCTCTAGTGCGTGCAACAATGCAGCAGCCGGCTGACCCCAAAGAAAATCAAGCACCAAGGTTGGGTGCATTCCTTCAAGTGCGTTTCGAATGACTTTGGAATCCATGTCCACCTCCCCCTCCAGTACGACCGGTTTCATGCCTTCTGCCGAAAGACGTCCAACTCGATTCATGTTACGTCCAATTCCGATAATGCACTGCGCCCCCAGCAGCCGCGCATTCTGTACAGCCAGCATTCCTGCCGTCCCGGTAACACCCAGAACAATGACGGTTCCGAGGGAACCAATCTCAGAACATCGAGACAACAGCGGGATCCAGGAAGCAAGACCAGGGTTGAGCCCCCCCGCAATTTGAAGAGGGTCGGATCCCGTTGGGAGAGGAAAACGGAATCGTTTTGGCACTGTCATCCGTTCAGCGAAAGTGCCATAGGGTGAATGAACTGAGCCCGTAAACACAAGTGAATTCTCAGAAGTACGAGCCACACAGTCAATGCCGGGTACCAGCGGCCATTCTGTATTCCCCGCGTAGTGCCGCCCTTCCGCTAACGCGCGCACTACCGGATGGATGCCGCTGCCACAAGTTCAACCATCTCACTTTGCTCGTTCATTATTGGCTCGGCAAAATCCCCATATGCGGGAATTGACGCCGCTGTTCGCATGACGGCTGCCTTCATCTGCTCCACCTCTTTCCCATACCTATTATGTATAATATTAAAAAAATCCCTATAATTAGAGCTGACGATCCTATCTCAGATTCTTTGGAAATGGCAGCCTCAGTCCGACGGTCAGTGTCACTACAATCATGCCCGTCAAAATACCGATTACCTCCGTCACGCATCGAATCTGAGCTCGTTTTTCAGAAGGTGCGTCAACCCAAGCACGACGAGTGCAAAAGCGATGTACACAAGTGCAAGCTGATGTTGCCCAGCACGATACAGAAAGAGTCCTGAGCCGCAGAAAACCACCAGCTGCATCGTCGCACGTATGTACACTGACACGGGTATACGAGCTTTTGGGGCAACAAACATACCCCAAATAACGGCAATAGTGACTGGCGAGCCAACCCCCAACAGATATCGAATCAGGACGCTGTGACCGGCTTGGAATCCCCAATATCCCGTTGCAGCCAAAGCACATAGCTCCGTCAAGAAGAATGCAAACCTAAGAACGCCCCGGAAAACGTACATTCTAGTCCCCCCACCTCCACTGGATTCGTCAATGCTCACGTTGAACTGTAATGAAAGAATTACGTTTTAGGTAATCTAGCTTTAAGATACTGTATATCTCAAGGTCAACCTTTCCTTTGCCAGACCAAACAGCAGCTTGTCGAAGAGTCCCCTCTTTCAGAAATCCGTTCTTTACCAGCACTTTTTGGGACGCATAATTTTCGGGTGCCACTTCCGCTTGAATCCGATTTACCTGCATTTGATGGAATAAAAAGGAGATGAGCAGGTTAACCGCTCCTGTTGCAAACCCCTTATTCCAGTTAGATTCAGCAAAAAAATATCCAATAGTCGCTTGTTCGATTTCACGGTTAAAGTCGAAAGCTTCGACAATTCCAACCAGCCTCTCATTTGTTCCCTTGGTACATACCCCCCATTTAAGCTTCGTTTTGTGCTTGAACTCATCGTCAAATTTTAAGATCAATCTCTCAACCATCGATTTGTCTTGCTTTGCTGTTATTCCGCTAAATTCAAAAACTCGTTCATTCGAATAGATCTCAAAAATGTCATCAAGATCTGTTAGTTCGATTTTCCTGAACACTAACGTTTCAGATTCAATGATGGGAAATTCATTAAAAATGGATTCAAAGTTCAAATACTTTACCTCCTTCTACACTCTGTCTGTATGCCGCCCCATAAGGCACTGTGAATCCCCTCTGCATCAAGGATTAGCATCAATCCTAAGAGCGGCAGACGCAGACGAAGTCCTTATTACCGACTTCGCGAAATAGGTTAATTCGGTTGTACCACGATTGACCACCGATAGAATCGACACTTAACCCATACGTTTTACCCAACCAGTAACCCAGGTACGTATACGTGCCAAGACTCGCCATCATCATACCCATTGGTACACCAAGCAATTGGCTAATGGACAATCTCCCAACAATACAAAGTATTACCGTGGTATTTCGTGAAATAGATTGACTCGTTCACCTGGTTTGAGAAGATGTAAACAGTTCTCTATGCCCATCTTTTCAAACGCGAAGCGAATTGATTCCGTACCCTCCGTATAATGAGCCCACCCCTCGTAGTGAACAGGAATCACTCTGCGTGCTTGCAAAATCTGTGCAGCTTTCGCAGCATCCTCACTCCCCAACGTCAAATTCCTGTTTTCGAGCAATGGGGTTTGAGCCGCTCCGCAAAAGAGAATTGCCACATCAACTGAGGGAAAACGGTCTGCGATGGTGCGCACCACTGACAGCGACGCGTTATCGCCGCTTACGTAGATCGTCTGAAGTCCCTCACCTGAAATCACAAAGCCAGTAACCTCACCCACTAAGTGCTGCGTATTGTCCGGCCCATGTTGTGCCGGGACACCGGTTACTTTCAAAACTTCACCGTTCGGCCTAGTGATATTCACAGAGTTCCAGTTCGGCAATGCCACCACACCAGGGATGCGGTCCGCAGCCTCGGTCGTCGTGAATATGGTTTGCACACCTGTCATCCAATCCCGACCTTTGGTATCTAAATTGTCTACATGCTGATGGTGAGACAGAAGTACTGCATCGACTGCTCCAATTGATTCCGGGTTCACGGACGGTGACGTAGTCTTTGTCAAAGTCCGACCACCGACATCATAGGTAGTCGGTGGGTCAAACGTTGGGTCCGTCACAAAACGCAACCCGCCACTCTCAATGATAGTAGTCGGACCACCGACTAACTGAACAGAAGCCTCTTCAAGATCCATGTGCATGCGCATAAGAAATACCTCCTCGCAAAATTGAATTTCTTGCTATCTATAGAAATCGCATCTTAATCGCCTGAACTTCCTTATGTTCCTTGATGTATTTTCGCAACTCGTTATTTCAATGATCTACGGGGCCGTCAGTACCGAGCAGTTCGAAGAATCTCGCATACGTGCGGGCACCTAGGTAACACATCGCCAAATTTTGATGCTCATTAGGTGCGTGAATGTTTCCTCCGTTCCCAAACCCCATGGTTACAACGTCAACCCCGAGTATAGCTTTGAAGGTTGCCAGAATAGGAATCGCCGCCCCCATTCGCACGTGAACTGGCGCAGCTTTCATTTCTGACTTCAGGGCTTCGTCGGCCGCCCTCAAAGCGGGATGGGACTCAGACAAAGTGTAGGCCTTGGCTCCGACCCCAAATTCCGAAACCGTTACTTTAACACCAGTGGGGATGTGTTCATGGATGTGACGTTCCAATTTGTCAAATATGTCGCTCGGATCCTGATTGGCCACAAGCCGAATAGAGAGTTTTGCATGTGCCTCGCAGGGAATGATGGTCTTAAATCCCGAGCCCTGAAAACCACCCCAGAGACCGTGGACTGCGAGATTAGGTCGAAACCAGGTAACCTCTGCTGGTGTGTAGTTATCTTCATGTATCAAATCGCGGACTCCAAACATTCGCTTGATGTTTTCGTCATGATTGAAAGGAACCTGTGCACACAGTTCCCGTTCTTCCTTCGTCGGTTCCAAAACGTCATCATAGAAGCCCGTGATGCTTATTTTCGTATCTTTGTCATGAAAACTGGATATCAGCTCAGACATTATGTGTAACGCGTTGTGCACGATGCCGCCCGCTAAGCCAGAATGCAAATCGGAGGGCCCGGTTATTACGTCAATGGTTACCCCCAGTGCCCCTTTCACTGCAGTCACGATGGTTGGGAACCGCTTATCTGTCTGTCCTGCATCGGCGTTGGCAATGAAGTCGCAGGTGAGCCTTCCCCGATTCTCTTCCAGCCACTTGGGAAGCGATGGACTCATGAGTTCTTCTTCGCCCTCAATCAAAAACTTAACATTTACAGGCAGTTTTCCAGTAGTCTCTAAGTAAGATTCGCAGGCATGGATTAGCAGCAAAACATTGCCTTTCATGTCATTGGCGCCTCTCGCATAAATATAACCATTTTTCAATGCAGGTTCGAACGGCGGCGTGTCCCATGTATCAATTGGATCAACCGGTTGTACGTCGTAGTGCCCGTAGAGCAGGACAGTTGGCGCATTATTCGCATGAACCCAATCCGCATAAACGACCGGATGACCGTCCGTCTCCAAAATCTCCACATTCTCCAGTCCACATGTACTCAACTTGTTTGAGAGCCAATGAGCCGCCCGCCGAATATCTTCCTTGTGTTCCGGAAGTGTTGAAATACTGGGAATGCTCAGAAATTCTTTAAAGTCCGAAAGAAACTTCTGATGGTTTGTGTCAAGGTATTGAGACCAATGGAACTCATGTTTCATCTACATATGCCTCCCTATGCTGCAGCAGGTATTGGAGCGCCTAACGGCCAATGATGCGAGCCATGTGTTCCACCGGATTTTCAAGCATTTTTCCGTGTCCAACGGCGAGCAACGTAGGATTGTAGTCCACGATTCGGAGAGCACTTTTAATGGCGATCTCTTTGTTCCACGTCGCCATCGCAGGAAACGGAAACAGTGGCTTCAGTTGCCCTGTCACAGCAAATCCACCCCTCGTCTGAAACGCGTCACCTGCGATGATGGCCTGAGTGCGTGTATCAATGAACGACATTGAGCCCGGGGTATGCCCGGGCGTAGAAATAGCAATTAACGAGCCGATGCGGTCGCCATCATGCAATAGGACGTCTGGCGTCGTTACAATAGATTTAGGCTTAGGCACATCGCCGCGAATCGGAGTCTGCGGTTCATCCGGGTCTAGGGTGCGATCACCGCCCAGCAGTCTAGCGTCACGAACCGACATTTGCACGGAAACGTCTGGCAGGGCCTTCTTCAACTTGTCGAGACCTCCGACATGATCGCCGTGAGCGTGCGTTAAAAGAATTCTGACGATGGGACGCTGTAATTTCGATGCAGCAGCTAAGATGGATGTGGCGCTGTATGGAAGAGCAGTATCAATCAAAGTCAAGCCATCGTCCTCCACTACAAAATAGCAGTTGACCGGAAAGAGAGTCGGAAGAAAAGTTAACTGATATAAGTTTCTATTTTGAATTAAGCGCACGCAGTTTACCTCCAGATAGCAACAATTTATCTACTTAGACAGAGATGGTGAATCCAATCACGATGGTTGCACGGTCTGCAGTTCCTTATACATCTTCTGAACATTGTTGTCATGCAGATTTTGAACGCCGACGGGAATGCTCCTATCCTCGTACAGGAAACCCCTCGATTTCTGGACCGTTGCTTCCATCTCCAGACCAACGCTAATAGCCCCCTGAACCAAATCCTCGAGCCTGTGAATATAGTCTTCGGACATATGGATTCGACGTTGAATCTCTTCCTTCGTTGTTGCTGCCGGACCGTGCTGAGCGATAACCAGTTGAATATCATGCTCGGCAAACACTGTTCGCAGTTTCTTCAGCGTCCCCAAATAGTCTCGATAGGACGTAAAAATAAAAGGAAACTCTACTGCAGAAAGGTAGTCGCCGACAATTGCAACGCCATCGTGAAGTAGTATTAATCCATCTGACGTATGCCCTTTCGTGTGATAAAACGTAAATTCGGCAAACTGTTCCCCGTCTTCCAACAACCTATCGGCAACAATCGGGGGCATTGGTCCACTCCAAGGTCTGTCCAAATAATTGCTAGTATCAATAAATTCCAACGTCTCAATAGACCGCCGTTCATTCTCCTTATTCCAAGTCGACGCCACAAGTACGGAGTAGTCGGGAAAGGCATGTACACCAGCAATGTGATCGACGTCAGAATGGGTAAGAATTAGATATTTCTTCCGACCAGACCCATCAAATTGTGCAGCGTACTTCTGGATTTCGGATATTTCATCCGGAAAAAATCCAGGGTCTATTACAGTAATAGACGCTTGGGTCACTATGATTACACTCTGTAATTTCTGAACATAGCTGGTTTGGATAAATAAGTTTGAGCGGATCGATTTCATTCATTACACCTCCAGTTTCCCATTTGTATACCGTCTGTCTTTGACGCACCGCAATCGTAATTTTTGTGCCACATTCTTCAGAGTGGTCCATGATATCCATCTGTATTATAATCCAATTGACCAAATCGGTCAATTGGATCGTGTGAGAAGGTCATTAAAGTTTCCTGCCTTAAAAGTGCCAATTATCCACTTACAGCTAAGTTCTTACGTGCTGTTTGCTTGAGTTAACACTTTACGAAATAAGACGATGATACTTCATCAGGCAGGCTAGTCGCCAAGGAACGAAATATGCAAGGACGAGAACATAGGTCAGAAACGCAAAAGTCGCAGGGTTAACATACCGACGCAGTAAGATGTCTCCGAGTACCCTGATGATGATCAAACCTATAACACTGATGATGAACAATCGATTTTTTTTGCTATAGATTTGGCCATCTGTTCTTTTCTCATAATGGGTCGTAAAAATCAGCGGTAGGGACATGGCAATACCAACGACTCCTGTCACAATGGCCATCCATGCCGGCGGGTAGTGAATATATGCAGATAAGAATCCCCAATCCAGACCGATGACAACGATTACCAAGATTAACTGGAGCAAAAGCCTACGCCTAGTGACTGGCCTATGGGATGGCTTGACCAGGCGGCGTATTCTCCAGATAATAATCGCTGCAATGACAACGCCTAACACTAAATAAATACCTAGTTCCATTATGTAACTCCCCCGATTTTTGTTGGCATTCGCAGTTATTTGGCCAACACATTTGTTTTAAAGCGTATGACGGATGCTGGTTAGGCGGTGGCTATCCTAACAATCCTCCTATATCCTCCCTGTGATTTTCATTCATCCAATCGATGACATCACTGGTGACTAATTTAGCGCAAGGTCTAGTTAGCATCGCTAGTGCAATAAATGGATAGCGCTTTCGAGACATACCACAAGAGTTCCTTATCGATTCCAAACGACTCAGCCTTGTCAGGATTTTTCGCATAATACTGTTGAGCAGATTTAATAATACCGGGATCACCACCTGTCACCAGGTTAGTCAGTTCCATCCACCGTTTAGCCAGAAGCTGAACCTTGAAACTATCCGGTGAACTGCCCTTATCTAACTCCGAACGTGTCTTAACAATCAAAGACGGCCATTCGTTCTCGGCTTCTTTGACTTTTTCTAAACCGAGTAATTGAGCTTGCTTCTTAATTTTCTCTATTTCTTCTGGGGCAAAACAATCCTGAGTTATATTCATCATCTCAGTAATCTTTATCAATTGTTCTGCTGACGCATCTTGTCCACCATTAAGCATGTATTGCAGTTCGCCCAAGCGATGACGCAGTTCTTCCAATCTCCCGATTTGCTCATTTAGACGCTTTAACCGCATTCGGATAGCCTCGTGTGGTCTAAAATCCGGGTTATCCAACAAGCACTTACATTCAGCCAACTTAAACCCCAGTTGTTTCAAGTTGATAATGTGCTCTAGACGACCGATATCCTTTCTGGAATATAGTCGGTGACCGCCGTCCGAATGAATCGAAGGGATCAGCAATCCAATTTGGTCGTAATGGTGAAGCGTACGGATGGTGACTCCAGTAAGTTTTGCCAGTTCTCCGACTCTCCATTTATCGCGACTCGTCGTCATCATCCCTCCACAAGTTTCTGTAGCCGATAGCTATAGCGTACAACCTGACGTAACGTTAAGATCAAGCATCACGCGGGCCCATCACTTTTCTCAGTTTGGGGCACCACCAACATTCTAAGGAAATACACGCTAATAAGTCCATTTTGTCCGCTGCGAAATGAAGAAGTACGATTTAGATACACCGCGTTTCCTGTATTTATACAATTCTCTATGCCAAGGCTTCTATCGCATTGGCGCCCGTTTGTCCAGGAAGAAACTTAACGGACGGAGACCTTCCACATCCCGTTTGTATCCCTGACTCATCTCTTCAATTAGACTGAATCAATAAGGAAGAGGTGACAACCATTTTTAGGTATTCGTGCCCAGTGCTGCAGCAAATACAGTGTATGTTCCACCCCAGTTGAACGTACTTAACAGGCAAAGTTGTAACATCTATTGCGATATATATCGTAAAACTTCCAATTCCGAAAGAAAAACGGTAGTATAACTTCAACCCAAGTATGGTGATATGCAATCAATATAGACTTGCGGAAGTCATGATGTCGCCCTGTTATCCCATAAAGATTGGAGGATATTTTCATGTCCGATGTCAACCAACAAATCAACGTTTCAACGACAGATTCTGACTTACCATTTCAGTTATACATGGCCATGCGCCGTTATTGTAAAGTACAGGAACGCATCCGAACAAAGGTTGGCAAGAGTATTGGTTTAACTGAAGCTCAGTACTATTTGGTCCGAGCACTGGCACTCAGCAATTCGAAACTCTCGTATTCGCAACTCGCAAAACGCACTGGCTTATCCCACAATTCCATCTCTACTTTAGTCAAGGGACTTGTTAAGTCAGGTCTTATCCAGCAACATCCCTATCCAGACGATGGCCGAATCACCCAACTTACTCTCAGTTCGGAGGGCGAAGAACTGGTGCAGCATTTATTCAATTTCAGCACGAGTCAACAGGATGTCCTGCAAAAAGTAGTACGAATGATTGAAGAGGACGACTTGCTCCGAAAACTCGACGATCTCGAGAAAATGGCGTTAGAGTTTTTCGACGATACGAATATGTAGTTCCAGATAATTGGCTGTTAGACCGGACTTGAAAGCCTAAGCCAATTTGTGAATTCGAATCTTCGCTTCTTTTAGGCAAAGATTAAGAAACGCGGTTTCAATGCACCGCGTTTCTTCAGCCGCAACATTTGGACTACGGCCGACCTTAATGGCGCTTGTTGACGTCGTCCCCCGCAAGGGCCTGACATCGAAGACGCTCGTCATAAGATGAATGTCTACTTTAAATTCCTGAACCAGACACTCTTCCCATAACTATTGTACGCAGTAACTGAATCCGTCCACATCATGGCTCCTCTATTAAAAATTGCTGTTTCCACTGAGAGTGTTGACTTTGGCACGTATGGTTCGGAATACTGGGTTCCGAATCCAAGAAGAAGCCCCCTCCAAAACCAAATACACTTAATTAGACTCCAAAGACACCGATTTGATCACACTTTGTCTTCGTGACTTTTAAGGAATCCAAAATACCCTGACTCCCCGTTTGTTCTGATGCATTTGATGGTAAAACGGGTATTTTGGTGATAGTCTCTTTATGATCCAAAAGGTTCATCGAAAACACACTATCTTCTCTATATTTGGAGGTTTTATACACATGCTCATCTATAAGAATGGTACAATCGTCAAATCTGAAGTGAGGCGACCGTGCGACGATGAGATTGCATTCATTTATCGAGCGAATCTTTCAGATGATGAAATTCAACACATCATAGGAGATGTTTTCGAGTGTCATCCCCTGGTTGTAGAAGATTGCAAATCTTGGGGTCAACGCCCAACAATTGACATGTATGATGACTATTTCTACATGTCGTTTTATGTATTGAAAAACGAATGGGATCTATATGAAATGTCTATCGTCGCCGGTAAGAATTTTGTCATTGCCATTTTCCCGGAAGAAGAACCGCTAATCGAAACACTAAAGAATACCCTGTTCCGGTCTCCTAATAAAATGAAATCGACAGGAATGTTGTTGTACGAGATACTGCATTCATGTGTACAGGGATATTCTGACCTCGTCGATACTGTAGACGACTTTGTGAACAAATCAGAAAATCAAATTTATAAGAACCCCCATACGAATTTAGCCACGAAAATTTTTAAAATGAAACGAAAACTGCATAAGGTACGTCGGATTTTTACTGAAGAGCGAGAGATGATTGGTAGCTTAATGCATGCACGGTTTTTCCAAGAAGAAGACGTACGTTACCTCGCCGATATATTCCAACATGCAAGTCAAGTGGTGGAGATGGTGGATACATTTCGCGACTCGTTAACAGGACTGATTGAATTGCAAATGTCCATCAAGGGAGATAGAATGAACGAAATCATGAAGACACTGACCATTGTGAACACAATTTTTCTGCCGATGATGTTTATTGTCGGACTTTATGGAACGAATATTCACTTACCTGAATACCGGTGGGCAAAAAACTATTTGTGGTTATGGGGATGGCTTCTCTTTTCGTTGAGTTTTATGATTATATACTTCAAACGAAAAAAATGGATGTAACCTGCCATACCGAATCCAACCACACCCTGTATTCTCATAAAATACTATATTCTAATCACCAGAATTTTCTTCGATGCCAAATGTCCTCGGTTTCAAATTTCCGTAGTACCTTTAAACGCTGCGCTTTACACACCATGGATTTTCTGCCATTATCTGATCTCTAGCGCTTCATAAGCTCTGTGCTCGTTTTCAGCACGCGTGTAGAGTTTCATATTGCGATTGCTTACGACCTAGCCTACGTCACGAGTCGAGGAACCATAGACCCACTTGGTCTTTGTCTCAAGACGTTTCTCTTACCTTTCATCACGGACATAGCTCACTGCCCAAAAAACCCATGCCATTAAATCCACCAGCATTACAGGATTGATGATTTTTACAACTTTACTAGCTGCAAATGGATTGCTAAATACGAAGAAGGGAAGCACCCAGTTATATGTAGAGCCGGAATGACTGAGATAAAACCACTCAAATACAAGATAGGCTGTATAAATCAGTAACAACAATGCCACTGATATAGACATTCGTGTTCGTCGTGAACTCAATTGCAACCACCGCCTTTGACAAATGAATATGTATGCAAGCGCTTGGACTTCTTTCAGGTCTCGACTCGTTACCCGAAAAGCTACTTTCCTTTGTCTAAGTCAAGTACAACAAATAAATCGTCCAACTGACCAATCTTCATGGGTTCCATGTCCAAGTTCGACTTCTCACCTCTTGCCATCAAAATGGCGTTCAGCCCCATTTTTTTCGCTGATTTAACATTAACGATACTATCATCTATAAACAATGCTTCTTCAGGTTTGATTTTTAATTCTGACAGAGCAGTATTGAACATTAAGTCATGAGGCTTCACCACTCCAACTATCGAGGACATTACAAACGTTGAAAAGTAGTTCCTTAGCCCGATATTTTTAAACACCCGATGTAATGAGACCCAAGTATCAGATACGATGCCCAACTTGTAGTTCTTACTTAATTTGGGTATCGTTTCAAAAACATCGTCATAGAAGTAGAACTTGTCATCGTTGTAGACGGTATCACTTGCAATCCCCAGAACATCTGTCTGACTCAGTTCCAAAGACGGTAGTTCGTTTGAAAACAGCTTATAAAACTCAATAAAATGCTCGAACTCTTCCGTCTCAGTCAGGATGAAATTCTGTTGGCTCAAGTATTGAAACGCTCTTTGAAATGCCCTTCCGACTGTGTCTTCGCTCAGTAGGTTAAACTTTTCCTTATCAACATACTTGAAAAAGTTCGGCGGAATAAACCAGTGACCTGTTCTGGGACTATTAAGAACCCGACCCGAGTCGAACAAAATACCTTTCAAATTTCTAAAAATGCACATGGCTTACACTCCCCTCCACACTCAGGTTTCAGGCTTGCTGGACTCCTGTGCCCTTGTGCCACAGAAGCAGTTTCCTGCGGTAACGCATGTTCATTCAATGCTCCCCACAGCTTAAAATCTGGCGCTCACCACAGATGCACAAAACACCCGGACGGCGGAAATGTCCTGCACCTAGACTTTATGCCCTACGATGCATCAGGTCTCCATATGCCATTGATGCCACATGCAAATTTGAATTCCTCAGTTGAATACAACTCGCTCCCTGCGTCTGTTGGCTGCCTCGTTCACATTGAACGAAAATAAACTTTTGTGCAGGATCAAGTAAAATCGTTGAAACTAGTCTGACGCGGTCGGCTTGCGGGTCGCGTACAGCTAAAATGCTGCTAATATCCCTGGCTATTTTGGCATCAAAATCACTGTTAGCCTGTATAACAACTGTCAAACAGAACAACTGGGTATTTATGCACCAGTGGAGGACTATACTTCTGGTAGTTATCCAACTGGCTGCCAATTGGAGAGTTTTAGACTGTGAGTTTTAGTAATGGGATAAATCTTCCCGGAATCGACCCCGATGGTGTCACTCCAATACGCTCTGCCCCCATAGCTCGGTAAAAATTTTCTGCATTGGGTTCGGCATCAATAGATATTATTTTGAGATCTAGAGACTTCGCAGTTTGAAGGAGGTGTTCCCACAGCTTTCGTCCGATGCCTTGCTTTAACAAGTTAGGGGCAACATACAGGTAATCCAGAACCCCATCAGGTTTTTTGGGTATTAGACCGTAAAAGCCAGCGATTTGCTCCTCCAGTTCAGCGACATAGACTTCACATGACCGTATATACTCCAGGGTTACTGTAAGTTCCTCACGACATTGCTCCATAAAGGCTTCATCATATCCCCAGACGGCTTTCGATGCTAATGCGATAGAAGTCAACGTACTAGCTTCATCGAGTGTAGCTCTCCGTATCGTTACATTCATTTTGTCACCTCCTTCCATGTCACAGGAGAAACATAATTGTCTTATCAGCAAAATAAGCAGGTATGCTGTTGCGCACTTATGTACAAGAACGACAGAACCCAAAACTTTCCTTGTTGTATATTTATGTACAAACACAAGTAATTCCTTCTTCAAGATATGCCCCCTATTGTCCCATAAGCATCCTCACTAACATTTAGATGGTATAGCTAGAGTCTCCGTTGAACGAGCTTCCTTGGACCCGTAGTAAATGACAAGAGATGAGGGAACCTTTGAAACGGATCTCTCATCTCTTTGGTGTTTATTCTCCTTGCAAGGCTTGACTACTCAATCATCTTCTTGCGTCTTTGCCACCAGAGTGCCAATCCACCTGTCAAGATACTGAGCAATCCTCCTGCAGTCCATGGGTAGATGGTAAATCCGGTCATAGGTTTTGTGGCTTGTGGCACCGGCTGTGTCTGCGGCTGAAGGACTACAAAGTCCGGGTCTGTGGTAAAGGCGATAATCGCTTTCCCTTGTGTCACGGTGGCCGTTATCGGAATCAGCTTCCCGTTCAAAATCTTGTACACCTTTGATTGCGGCGTGATGCCGGCATTTAGCAGCGTCAAGGATAGCGGATAGTGAGGATTGCCACTGGCGTTAAAGTTCACGCCGTATGCAGCCACCACATGCCATCTAGATGGAACCGGAATCTGCGAAAGGCTGCCTGTCGTAATATCTGTCTGAAGTGGCTTCGCAAATGTACCAAATGCTATCACCAGCATCGCTTGCGTACCACGACGATTTGACTTTAGTGTCCCGCCCCTATCGCCGACCACTTGTGCGGTCGTGACCGTCTTAAAGTATCCTGACGGCGCCCTCGGAACCACATACAGACTCATATTCCCCGTCGCTGTGGCTCCCGTGCCGTCTTTAACTTGAACAGTGAAAGCGTATGTCCCACTCTCTTGTGGTGTCCCAACCAGGGTGCCGTCCGGTTCAAGCCTCAATCCCCTAGGCAGGGACCCGGTGGCGATGGTAAACGTATATGGCGACAATCCGCCCGTTGCCTGAAGGGGCTGTTGATAATTGGTCCCCTCTAAGACATTAGTAAGTGCCCCATTAGTGGAGACAGACAGGACCGCCAAGGTCCGAACTGTATCTGAAGTAGACCAGGCGCTTTCCCCACCCGTGTTGATTGCTTTCACCGTTACATGGTACGTCGTGTTCGCAGTCGCGCCTTTCACAGCATAGTTCGTACCTGACACCGGACTGCTGTTCATCTTCGTCCCATTCACGTACACGTTGTAGCTGGTTGCCCCGCTCACCGCATTCCACGACTCTGTCCAACCAGTTTGCATCACACTGCTGTGGCTCAAGCCCGTCGGTGCTCCTAGTGCGTTCGGAAGGGTTGTTACTTTATCTGCTGATGAAGCCACACTTTCCCCACCCGCGTTGACTGCTCTCACCGTTACATGGTACGTCGTGTTCGCACTCTCACCAGACACACTGTAGTTGGTCTTTTTCACTGGACTGCTATTCACCTTCGTACCATTCACGTATACGTTGTAGCTGGCTGCCCCGTTCACCGCATTCCACGACTCTGTCCAACCAGTTTGCGTCACGTTGCTGTGGCTCAAACCCGTTGGTGCTCCTGGTGCATTCGGAAGGGTTGTTACTTTATCTGCTGATGAAGCCACACTTTCCCCACCCGCGTTGACTGCTCTCACCGTTACATGGTACGTCGTGTTCGCACTCTCACCAGACACACTGTAGTTGGTCTTTTTCACTGGACTGCTATTCACCTTCGTACCATTCACGTACACGTTGTAGCTGGCTACCCCGCTCACCGCATTCCACGACTCTGTCCAACCAGTTTGCATCACACTGCTGTGGGTCAAGCCCGTGGGTGCTCCTGGTGCATTCGGAAGGGTTGTTACGCTGTCTGGAGGAGATTGGGCGCTTTGTCCACTGCCAATGATGGCAGTCACTATAACACTGTAGCTGGTATCTGCTTTCTCGCCGATAACATTGTAGTTGGTCCCGTTTACCGGGCTGCTGTTTACCTTTGTACCGTTGATGTAAACATTGTACCCAGCGGCACCACTCACGGCACTCCAAGACTCCGTCCACCCCGTTTGTTTCACGTTACTGTGAGTCGGTTGACTAGCGGCCAACGGTGCAGCCACATATTCCTCAAGCGTGTTATTATTGTAATTCACTACATATACGTCGTTTGTACGGTCTGCTGCAAGATCAACAGGTAAATCGTAAGCGTCAAACCACGGACACATTGCAGCATCATGCCACATCTGCCAGTATTGAAAAGCCCCACCGGCTAGCCAGCGGGGCTGTTGTATAGGGTTGTCTATCGACGATGTCGGACTTGTTCCGGCAAGCCGTCGGACCAAGGTAACAGGGTCGCCAGTGAATCTTCAACGGTCTGGTCGAGGTTAGGCAATTGTTCAAAAAGGTATTCGAGATAGGCAAACGGGTTCAGACCATTTTCTTTCGCTGTTTCCACGATGCTGTAAGCGACAGAACTGGCTCTGGCTCCGCTGGGGGCGTTACTAAACAGCCAAGACCGTCTTCCGAGAACGAAGGGTTTTATGGAGCGTTCCGCACGATTGTTATCTATCTCCAGGTTCCCGTCTTCCAGAAATGTAACAAGCTTCTCCCATTGGTTCAAGCAATAGTTTACTGCCTCGCCCAAGGTACTCTTGGGGAGTACATTGTCTTTCTGAGTATGAAGCCATGCTGAAAAAGCGTCGAGAACAGGTCGACTCTGTTTCTGGCGCTCCTTGTACCGTTTCTCTGTACTGGCGTCCTTCAGTCCACGTTCGATCTTAAACAGTTTATTGCAGAAGTCCAATCCTTCTTTGGCAGCCGTTGGACCTTTGCGTTTGCCTGCAGGCAAAGCTTTCAAAGCCTCATCAAATTTGCGCCGTGCATGACTCAGGCAACCCGACAGTCTCACATTGGGAATGTCATTGTACCCGACATAACCATCCACGTGCAGATATCCATGAAATCCTGCCAGAAAGTTCATTGGATGTTCTCGTCTGCGTGTTTCCTGGTAGTCATAGAGAACAATGGGAGGTCCGTCCCGTCCACTGCGGTATAGCCACATGTAGGACTTGCTCTCTGCAGCTCTCCCAGCTTCGTGTAACACTTGGACCGTGGTCTCGTCTGCGTGGAGATACGTTCTTTTCAACAACTCTTCATGCATGCGCTCATAGATTTTGGCCAACCACTGATTCGCTCCATATAGAACCCAGTTGGCCAGCGTCTGCCGAGACAGCGGGATTTTCTGACGCTCGAACTGTTGTTCCAAGCGATATATGGCATGCCTTGTACGTATTTCTTATCCAGAATGTAGGCCAGCGTCGATGGGGAGGCCAAACTTTTCGGAATCACCGGCTCTGGCATCTGCGCCTTCACAATGGGGGTATGGATTTCATTACGTTCGCAGCGGCGACAACTATAGATGTATTGTACATGCTCAATGACTTTCACCTGCGCAGGAATGATCTTCAGTTCTCGTCGAGTTTCTGTGCTCATCTCATGTGTCGGATTGCCACAACAAGAACAGATCTGCTCCTCCTCAGGCAGCCGATATTCAATACGCTCCACAGGCAGGTCTTTGAGTAGCTCTTCCCGTTGGCCAGTTTGCTTCTTCTTTCGTTCGTACGTGATGGTTTCCTTTGGCTCTTCCGGGGTAGGTCTGCTTCCGACTCTGCCTCATTAAACAGCCGTGTTTGCAATGCGTCCGGATTCGTGCGTTCGCTGGATGCACCAAAACGCTTATGCTGAGCAAGACGGAGTTTCTCTTCCAGCCACTCTACCTTAGAATGTAACTCATCGTTTTTGTGCTTTAATGTTGTATTTTCATGCTGCAAAGCAGCGACCTCTTCTGTGGTCAAATCAGGTGATTTACTCATGCTATATCACTTCGACAAAACCTCAGAAAACCCTTGTTGTGACAAGGATTTTCGTGCTTTTTATCTAACTAAATGATGGTCCTTGCTTTCACTTTCGGATGTGCCTTTTTCTGGTGGACCGATAGCCCATCCAGAAGCCATCGCAACTCCCGCTGACCCATGACAATGGGACCCGTATGAGAGGCATCCGGCCACTGAAACCGGCCTTTCTCCAACCGGCGATAATGAATCCAAAAGCCGTTATGCTCCCAGTGCAAGACCTTGAGTTTGTCACGGTTTCGGTTACAAAAGACAAAAAGACACGGAGAAAAGGGGTCTAGGTGCAGAACCTCCTTCACCAGAACAGAAAGCCCGTCTATAGATTTCCTCAGGTCCGTAGGTCCTGGTGCTAAATACACACGCTTCTCCAGGTCAAACTCACCAAACATTATTCCGCCAACACCTGAACAACCTGTTTGAGTAGTGAGCGGTTGAACCCGTTATGTACTTCGACGGACGCCGCCCCCACGTGAACAACGAGTGCTGGTTCGGCGTCCTCTACCGAGTCCTCAACCTGAACGGATAGTAGCTTTACTCTGGGTGATGCAGTGGCATTGGTGGACGTCTCCTTGTCGAACTTCCGAGCCCAACGACGGAACTGTTTCACGTCGAGGTTGTGCTCCCTACACCAGGCCGCCGCGGTTTCACCACTTTCTCGAAACTCTTCAACAAGCTTTCTCCAATGATTTCGCACTTCTTCTCTGGACATAAAAAAACACCCCTCCGATTGGTTTGAGGTTATTATCTCTCCCCATGAATCCTACGACGAGGTGTGCTAGGTTTTACGCTTACTTCTATTCCGGATTGATTCTTATATCGAAAGATACCTTTTGACAAATCAAACTCAGCACAAAACAGCAAATAACACAGCCATTCGAAGGTTTTCTGAGGATTCTCGAACTTTGCTTTAAATAAATTCCAATCCGGATAAACCATTGTTATGCTCCGTTCTATTAGTCGTCATTTATCATGGGTAAACGTATCACACATGTTCATCCCAGTTTACTCCTCCAAATAATACCCCCCCGAGCAAGGAAGGGTCTTGAGTTAACTATGAAGAAAATGGACTATCAAAAACATCAATGTGCTGCCACTAACACAGAACCCAAAAAATCCCTTGTTGTATACTTATATCTCAGTCGATGGAAATCCTCCTTCGATAAGCGCCAATTCGTTGAAGAAGTTGCTGTTTTCATATAGCTTCGGCACTGTTCTTTTTTGCTTGAACAAAGCTTCTAAGTCCACTTGTCGCTGTCACGGGATTTTATTCAGCAAGCAGAGCAACTTTCATTTTTTGACGAAGTATAGCATCTACATAGTCATTTTGGTTCACTGGATTCCAAAACTAGATCTATATGTTAACAGTTAGACGACCGATGATTTGCTTGTTGATTGATTTTGCTTCTCTTAACCGAGTTAGAACATAGTTTATTTCCCATCTATTTTTCAGTCGTGTAGCGAGTATGCGTTCCATGTACTGGTTGCTAAACAATATCCATTTCCTTGGGGGTTTTGTAATAATTCCAAGACGCAATCGTTACATCATCTTTCTTAAATGTGAGTGGATTGAAATAGTAGAAACGATGAATGTGGCAGACTACAGTGCCACATATTATGACCGCTAATAATCCTAAGCTGAAAATCCATATTCTTCTCCGCATGAAGCCAACCCGCCCATGGCGAAATCTATAAGCATGCATTAAAATGCATTGTCAGCCACTATGTTGAGCATGTGCATATGGCGCTAACGCCCCCGTTAACATTCCTGTAGGTGTTAGTAGATTCGGTTTGTAGAAATAAAGACGCCTCGATACGATGAGTGTGTACTGGGTCGTAGCCCTTAAAAACTCATGTAGGAGGCGTCACTATGAAGTCTAGACTGGTTAATGCTCAAAATCAACGAATTGAACGAATTTCCACTACAACTCTGGTCGTCGGGATTGACATCGCCAAGGAGAAACACGCTGCACAGGCTATCAATTTTAGAGGAATCGTCCTGAACAACAAACCTGTTGTGTTCGCAAATGATCTCTCCGGTTTTGAGCATCTGGGACAGACAATCCGCAAGCTGCAGAAAGCCCACAGCATGGACAACGTCATCATAGGTATGGAAAGCACGGGACATTACTGGTTCAACCTTTCGAACTGGCTTGTGAAGCAAGGCATTGACGTTGTGCTGGTCAATCCCATGACCACAAAACGCAACAAAGAAAACAGGGATAATTCTCCCTCCAAGAACGATCCAAAGGACGCACTCGTCATCGCTGACGTAGTCAGTCGTGGGTACTACACTCCCTTTTCTCCGAAAGAAGAAGCATTTCGCCGGATTCGAGTCGTCGTCACAAATAGAGAGCACTGGGTCGTTGAACGTGGACGCATTGAGAATCGCATTCACCGTTGGCTGGATATCCGTTTCCCTGAATATATACAAGCCTTTGAGGACCTTTTCAGCACTCGTTCTCTAGCGACATTACGTCGGTTCCCTGCTCCTTCAGACATGTTGAAACTCACACCGGAGCGGATGGTGAAAATCTGGGGAGAGTTCATGTCCAGACCCGGTGGCGCACGTGGAACACGTAAAGCCATGGAGCTTCTCCATCTAGCCAGACAGAGTGTTGGAGACACGGTTGCCTTGGAAGAAGACAAATGGGAACTGACGCACCTGGTGGACGAGTATGAAAGGGTCCAGAAAATTGTCGACGAGGCGGACGAGATGATTGAGAAGATACTGCCTGAGATTCCTGGCGCCGATCTCATTCGGTCTGCCGGCGCAACGATTCCTGCAACGGCTGCCATTTTAGCCTTTGGCGGTGATCTAAGTCAGTTGTCACACGGAAACCAATTGCTACGAAAAGCAGGATTGAACTTAGCGGAGCGAACTTCGGGCAAGTACAAGGGTCAAATCAAACTCACAAAGCGGGGAAATTCTCTGCTACGCAAGCACTTGTACTTCACTGTCTTTCACCTGCTGTCATATAACCAAGCGTTTCAAGCCCTGCATGCTCACAACATCGAAGTAAAACGGATGACAAAGATGCAATCCATGATGAAGCTCATCGGGAAGCTGGCTCGAATGCTTGTAGCCATGGTAAGGACAGGAGAAAAATTCAGTCAAGATAAAGCACAATTCTCAATAGCAGCTTAAGTCGTCTACCGCAACCAAACACGTAGGTTGGCTCATTCGCAGGATTTCACAAAGAAAGCACGGAGTACCGAGATTATTGCACTTTAGGGCATAGACCCGTTCCGTTAACGTTGATCGGACTCCACACCTTGGACAGATAGGACGAAGGAATGAAAGGGCATAGACCCATTGAGATATGGGAGTGTGAATCCCGAGGATCTTGTGGAGAGAGTCGTGCAGTAAAGCTATTTATGGAAGATGCTGTGAAATAAGACCGCACCTTTTGTTCCTGCATACTCTCAAGCGGATCTCCCTAGGCGGAATATCTACTTATCCTTACTCCATCCGAAACCAGGTAAATGAAATCCTGCGAATGAGCGAGCATTCGTGAGAAAGACCTTACTCTACGAGGGAGTTTAATATGAGCGCCCCTTTATAAATTCAACTCTTCCTTGTGGCTTTCAATAAATTCATCTTTCGTTAATCCGAATAAAATAAAATCCATATACTTCCCATTTATATAAGCAACCTGCCGACGCACACCTTCTTGAATACACCCAAGTCTTTTCATCATCTTAGCTGAAGCATCATTTCCTTCAAGAATATAGTCATTGAATTTATGAAGCCTCCGTTCAAGGAATGCATACTTTAATAGAATCTTCATCGCTCTGGTACCATAACCCATACCACGGTTCCCTTTATCAATTAGAGTTCCGATACTGAACGTTCCATTTCTCTCGTCAACATTATTTAAATTAATTTCACCTACGCTGTTACCTTCAAAATCCTCAATAATAAACATTAATCTTCCGCTTTTTGACGAAAAATCAGCATTTTCCTCTACAAATCTTTTTGAACCTGTAATAGTAGGTGGTAGCACAGTAGAACATTCTAAAAGACGACGTACAGAAGTTTCAAACGTTCCAATATATTCTCTTCCCCAATCTTCTGGATGTATTGCACGTAGTCTAACTTTATCGTCCTGCCAAAAGTAGTCACTATAATCAATTTTAAATATTTTATCTTCCAACAATATCTCCCCCTAATCGTTGTACATTAACTTAATTTTAACGAAAATCAGAATAAAGATGGGTCCTAAATCAGAATTTGAGAGGAACTGTAGAGTAGAGGACTGGGTGCCCAGCCTCCGGGTAGAGAGGCCACCCGGTTGGTGGCCCGAACCCCCACGGAACCCGGCGTGCGGAACTACCGCACCGGGCTCTTCAGAGATGGCTTCACAGCATGGCGTACATCTTCATCTGACTATACGGGATGAAAATCTTGGGTCGCACTAGTGGAAACAATTCTTGAATCCGTTTGAACTCCTCCCATGTCACCCTGCTCTTCTGGCTCCTACTGCTGAGCATTTTTCGCCAGTACTTCTCGACGGCAACATACACCTTGATGAGCCATTTCAGGTTGCCGGCCATTCCATAATACGCATAGTGTCCTCGAAGTATCTGGTTGATTTGGCGGGATTGCTCCTCAAGTGACTGGTGTCGAATTCTCCGCATCGTTTCCTGCACTTTCGAAAGACTACGCTTGATTCGTTGCTTCTCCGTTTTCCTGCCCACCATAAAATTGCCCTTTCGATTCCGCGTGCAATAGTGGGTGAAGCCAAGGAAGTAGAGCGTTTCTGGCTTCTTCCTCCCCTTGGATGCCGCGTACTTACTGGCAAATCTCCCAAATTCAATGAGCCGAGTCTTACTGGTTTCGAGCTCAAGTTTGAACTTGTTTAGTCGCAGACGCAGTGCCTTTTGAAAGCGCAAAGCGTCACTTCGATATTGGAAGCACACAATGAAATCATCAATGTATCGAATGAGATAGGCTTCACCCCTCAGGCGCGGTTTTATCGCCTTTTCAAACCATAGGTCCAGCACATAGTGAAGATATAGATTACTCAGCAGGACACTGATGGACCCGCCCTGTGGCGTTCCCTCTTCACTTGCCGTGATGATACCATCCTCCAGGACTCCGGTTTTCAACCATCGGCGAATAAGGGATAATATTCGTGGGTCTCCGATTCGATGCTCTACGAATTTCATCATCCACCCATGGTCCAAGCTCCCGAAGAAGTTCTTTAGGTCTGCTTCTAGCACCCAGCCTACTTTCTTTCCACCAATGATTTCATTCAAGGTCGCAAGGGCATTATGCTGTCCTCGTCCAGGTCTTCCCCCAAAGGAACAGTTTAGGAAATCATGTTCATAGATAGCTGAAAGCACTTCGGTCACGCTTCTTTGCAGTGCGCGGTCTGCCACTGCGGGGACGGTCAGTGCAAAATGCACTTCAGCCCAATTCTCTTTCGGAATCTGTAACTATCACTCATCCATTTCATCCACTCCATGGGCAGACCTTTACTCTGCTCAAAATCAAACACGTCAATGGGATCCCACTGTATTCACTTCAAACAGACTCCAGTGTAATTTGTGTTCCAGAATCCTGGACGGACCGGCATCGTCCTCAGGATACTAAGCCAGTCACACCATTCAACGGGTTGGACTTAAAGGAATTAGTTGAACTCCTTCGGAGCTTAGATGATTCCTCTGTCTCAACAGCGAATTTAATTGACAATTCCAAATGAAGGAGGTAATTTCTTATTATGAACACTACTGATAAGAATAAGTCACCTAGAAGATTTAAATCTGTTCCTTCTCAGGAACTCAAAGAACGAAAACTGCAACTATTGGAGGCGTTGCCACCTATGGGCCATGTTCTCCGCGGTTCCCTTATCACTCGGCAGGTGAAGTGTGGCAAGCCAACCTGTCACTGTGCTACTGGCGCTGGTCATAAAAGTTTGTACTTGTCATCTTTTTACCATGGTAAAACCCATATGGATTACGTTCCTGCAGCCTGGGAGCAGCAGGTACGAGCCGGACTTGAAAATTTTGAGGTCGCACAGGACATTCTCTCGGAACTGACTGAGCTCAACCTGGAACTACTTCGACGCCGAGATAACGAATAGTTCATCGGCCTCGTCGGAGGGGATATTAGTGACTAGTTCAGCATTAGCCGCATTGGTCGGAAATGATGCACAGAGCGTGGACGAGCTCATCACGGTCGTCGCTGGGATGGTGCGTTCGTGCCTTGCGGCAATGCATGAGGAGGAACAAATTCATGACGACAATACCGTCGAAAGTTCACCCAGAACACCTGAAGAGAACAGCGATTGTGTACATTCGTCAGTCGACCATAGCCCAAGTTCGGTTTCACCGGGAGAGCACGGAACGCCAGTATGCCCTTCGGGAGAGAGCTCTCACCCTAGGATGGGCTTCGGAACAAATTCAGGTGATCGACGAAGACCTCGGAATTTCAGGGTCTGGCCGTTCTCAGCGCTTGGGCTTCCAAAACCTTGTGGCTCAAGTCTCACTTGGCGAAGTTGGCGCCATCTTTGGTCTGGAGATTTCCCGCTTAGCACGTTCTTCAGCAGATCTACTGCGTCTGCTCGAACTCTGCGGATTATTCAACACAATCGTAGTGGATGAAGACGGCATCTACGACATGCGAGATTTTAATGACCGGTTAATTCTCGGCTTCAAAGGAACCATGAGCGAAGCAGAACTGCATTTCCTGCGTGCTCGGCTAATCGGTGGCAAGAAGAACAAAGCGAAAAAAGGTGAACTCCGCTTTCCGCTGCCCGTTGGATATGTGTACGACACCACCGGACAGACAGTTTTGGATCCGGACGAAGAGGTCCAAACTGCTGTTCACAATGTATTTCATGCATTTCGTACGACAGGCAGCGCCTACGGCGTAGTTCAGTTCTTTGCCCAAAACGGCCTCCGGTTTCCAAAACGAGCCTACGGTGGTGCTTGGGCTGGAAAACTCGTTTGGGCAACACTGAACCACAGCCGAGTTTTAGGGATCCTATACAATCCTGCATATGCAGGGGCCTATGTATATGGTCGGTATCGAGACCAAAAGCGCGTGAATCCACAAGGACTGTTTATTCATCACACCGTGCTCCTTCCCCGTGAGGAGTGGGAAGTTTTCATTCCAGATCATCACCCAGGCTATATCACGTGGGAGGAATATGAGAGAAATCTAAAGCAGCTACATTCGAACCGTACCAACCTTGAGAAAAGCGGAGCAGCACGAGAAGGCACAGCTCTACTTCAAGGACTCGTTATATGTGGAAAATGTGGTCGCCGCATGAGTGTACGCTACACCAGCAACGGAGGAATCCATCCACATTATGAATGTAAAGGGCGGTGGGAACACGGACACCGCGCCACTTGCACTACCGTGCCGGCGTTGAAAATCGACCAAGCTATCTCAGAGCGTCTGTTGCAGGCCATGCAACCCGCTGAATTAGAGCTTGCTCTACAGGTAATGGACAAACTGCTGCATGAAGAAGATGATGTAGATAAGGGCTGGAAGTTATCTCTAGAACGAGCACGCTACGAAGCAGACCGAGCGGAGAGGCAATACCAACAGGTAGAACCAGAAAATCGCCTAGTAGCGCGTAGTCTTGAGGTAAGATGGAACGAAAAGCTCGCCGAATTGGCAGAACTTCAGGAACAGTACACCCAGTATGTAGATCGACGTAGTTGGCGGCCTACAGAACACGACAAAGCGGAGATTTTAAGCCTTGCGAAGGAATTACCTCGAATTTGGTCCAAATCATCCACTACACCCAAGGACCGCAAACGCATTCTTCGCCTACTCGTTGAAGATGTGACCATAGTTGCTGAGGCAAGAAACCCGAATGTCCGACTTGGCTTGCGCTGGCGCAACCAACATTGCGAAGAACTATGGGTGCGTAAGCCGCTGCCACCACATATAGCAACGAAACATTCATCTGAGACCGTTGAGCTCGTTCGCAGGTTAGCCGAAACGATGATAGACCGCCAGATTGTAAAGTATTTAAACGAATCAGGTATACGCACATCAGGTGGCAGGATGTTCACGCTTGACTCCATCAAGTGGATTCGCTACGTACACCGCATTCCTGGATATACTTCACAACGCCGTGGTTTATCCGTCAAACAAGTTGCGGAACGACTCAAAGTGACTTCAGGGGTTGTCTACTACTGGCTCAACCGTGGCATTCTTACGGGCACGAAAGTGGCTCCAGGCTGTCCATGGGACATTCAACTAGATGACCGAAAGGAGGTCGAACTGCGCAAGCGAGTCCAGGAATCTAGCCATTTAAATTAAGCAGCATACTATGAATTTTGTTAATAGCGCTCTAAGTCCAAAACCTTATTGGGAGGCATGTAGTATGAATTCACCGTCGGTATACCGAGCGGGCGTTTTTCTTTGGGCTTGTTGTGCTTCGGGATAAATACTCTTCGTACCGGACTGGATATATACGAGCGAAGTGCATGTTTGACTTCTTCCCGAAGTTGCTCCCTTGCTTCCTGCGTGGTGTAATCCTTCTTCGTCATGTCATCTACTCCGGGTGTAAGCGCACCTGAGTTACTGAGGACGTTCTCAATTGAATTATCAATCCAGACATTCCATCTCAGCAGATAATGCAGTCTTGAAAAAGGTCGCTGTTCCAAAGATTTTCGTGCAAGGCGCGTTTGTGTTTCGAACCTCTTTCTCTCCTGTACGGAGGATTGAGTGATGGTAGAAGAAATCGCAATCACTCCCGTTTTGGGGAGTCCTACTTTACTTGCGCGCACCCTACTTCAAACTGGAACCCTTCGCCATGTAATGGGCTTTCCCCATCTCCGACTACTACGGTTCCTCCGTCCCGACGCATTCACTTCAACGTAGCTGTCCATCCCAACCGGGACGAATGAGTCGGTTCCCATGTTCACTGTGTACAGTCTCGTCTGCCTTAGCTTTCGATCACGCTTGGCCATGCACCTAATCTCCTTTTCAACATTATTACCCTGTTTAGGAGCGTTCTAATGTCGGTTTTAATCCAAATTCCAGAATACGTACGACAGCTTTACGTACTTCACGTAATCCTTGGTCTGTTTTTAGCTGTAACAAGTTCTCTCTGTTTGATCTCTTTTGCTCCAGGTACCACTCATACAGATCTGGGAAATGGCTCTTCATCCACTTCTTGTGTCGCCCCATTGATTCAAAGAATTCTCGATCCGTCCATGAATCATCCAAACCATATTTGCTGGATACGAATTTTTGAGCACGCTGCCAGTAGAAATCTTTAGTGCTATCAATCTCCTGTTGAACTTGCGCTTCCGTTATTGATTTTGACAATTTGTACGTCACTAATGTGCCAGGAGAATAACCTAACACTTCTGCAATGGACGGAACGCTAATATCTTCCCCTGTTATTTTTCTGCTACTTATCTCGTCAACAACCTTCTTAGTAACTTGATCAATAGCTTTGGGACCTTCGATAGGTTCGCTTCCGCGCTGCAGTTCTTGAAAAAGAAACTCTTGTACCTCTGGTGTATAGTAATGTTGCCAGTATACTTTTTGGCTCCATCCGTACTTTTCACGCGCGGTATGAATCATGGATCCCGATTGTTCATAAACACTTCGGATACACTCCAAAGAATCCATTTCCAACATCTGTTGTTCTGTTGCGGTCCATTTAGGCTCTAGCATGCCACAGGCCAAAAAATATCCCTGTATCTTGCTCATTTTGTGACGGCTAATATCGAACGTTCGAGCAAGCGACTTAGCAGAATGTCCCTTGTTCAAGAGTGGAATGACTCTTGACCATGCCAACGTAATAAGATCCTCACATTCGCACCACTCTCCCGAGCTACCGCCAAAACCATAAATTAAATAACAGTTCATGCAGATGTAAGGGTCTGTGAACTTCTTGCCCTCATGTGAGTATTGCGAGCGCGAGTAGTTTAGTGGCTGTAGTGAATCCCGTCGTTGAAAATGTGCACACCAGGGGGCTAAACATCGGAAGTCGTCATCTGAAGTGGCAGCGACCTCTGTGTGCATGCTTAAGATAGATTGAGCAAATGTCACGGGAATGGTCAGGTTTCCGAACTGCTTTGCGGTAAGGGCACTTATTCTTAATAATGATAACGCCGTCCCAATCGATGGACGATAGCGCTTTGTCTTTTTATGTCCTAGGTAGTCCGGTTGTCTAATAAACCTAAGCAGTCCGCGAACGTAGTCCTGTGATAATCCGTCTACCCTCTCAAATTCAAAGACTGTTTCAAAGTTTTGTGCGACAAACAGGAGAGCGATACCCAAATCTACGCGCGTATTTCCGGTGGACTTAGGAACGACCTGTGCACTGGGGTCTAGTAGGTGTTTCCAGTCCTCTACATATCGCTTTTGGACTTGCAAGACATGAGAAGCGGCCTTTTCGTAGCTGGCCCCTGCGAGAAATTCCCCACAGAAGGCACAAGTTCCCGTCCCTAAAGATTCATGCATGTAGGGCTGCCTCTTTCCACACATCGGACATTTATTTGTCAGATAGATGTGGTGGTCTGTACAAATTTCTATTTCGGTTATCTGCCACATGCGTTTAAATGCCGTAGCGTCGTACAAACACATTGGACAAAATCTACGTGTGGTGGTGGTTACAGTCCCTTGCATGAAACTGCGAGTTATAGCGGTGGAGTCATCTTCTCTGTCTCGAAACTGACTGAACAGAGGTTCGAATGTCATATAAAACATGTCATCAATGTGTAGGCCAAGAATGTCAACCAATAGTTGCACATCGCAGACACGCCATGGATTCATATCAAGTTGAGAGGCATCTTTAAAGTGCATAACTTGGTACTTTGTATTCACATACGAACACAGGTCAATTGCTAGAACACGATTGATGCTTCCCACTCTCATGATGTAACTCGTTAGTGTTTCATCTTGAACGGGCATAGGTAATCTACTCAAATAATTATTTACGAGTCTCACATCCTCGTTTCCTCAAGGCGATGTATTATCGCTTCCTCTGACCTGTTTATTATGCTCTCTCAACATGAGAGAAAGGTGCGCTGTAATCTCCGGCGCTTGTCTCCAGAGAACCGTGCGACCCACGCCTATAAATTCATAAAGTTGCGCAGACAGAACTTCCTCTTTCTGATGTATAGTGAAAAGTTCTTCCGCCTTCGGTACAACCTTCGCCAACTTATGTGCTGAACGCTCTGCTGCCTGATTGCGTTTAGCCTCAAAGATCAATTCGTTACAATTCCAATTTCGTATGGTTTCTGGACAAACCTTGAGCATCTTACATACTGTTCTTATCGTAATATTTACGTCTTCTCTTACGAGGCTGTCTAGAACCTGTCTGACCTGTCTTCGTCTAGCGGCAAGATCCTGACGTTTGCTTTCCCTTGTCCGCTTGTACATATGTAGGGCACGCATGACATCCGAATGATAGCGATACCTAAGATAAGCTTGGTAGCTATCCCATTGGGGCCATTGCTGGATGGACCTCAACGTCTCTCCGTCTGCAACCGCAGTCACGAAACGTCTTAACAATTTCGCATTCAGGACAACTTGCCCCGCGATATCTAATCTTGTAGAAAAGTAAGCGCCCACCCGCTGAATTTGGTCCACTGGTTGGCTGAGGTGGGCAGACACTTTCTTGATAGACATGCCTAAATGAATGAGCGGCATAATTTGATGGTAGCCGGCTATGAAGCTCGTCCGTTCCTGTATCTCTCCATCATTTACAAGTGCATACTCACAGCCACAATCTGTACAAGCCATAAAGTATTTCGAAGAGGTTCCATCACTGTATTCTTTGTAAGTCGTGCCAGTCTTCATCAGGGATCCCGGTCTTTCGAAAGACGAACACCACGGTGCAACACACGCTAACCTCTGTACCAGCGGATCGGTGGACTGAGTCAAGCTGTCCACGAACGGGCGTGGTACTTCTGTAACAAGGAACTCTGACATCGATATATGCAAATCGTGTAGCAAGGACATGAGCAGGCCCAAATGCAATGCTCTCTTTTCAGCAAGACTATTCCTGGCATGTTGTAACAAGGTCGGAGTGATGGACGATTTTGGCACGGAAGAATCAACTGTGCGTCGCTCGAAGTATTCACTTTTGCCACTTGCAAGGTACAGAAGGCGTTGAGCGACCTCCTCATCGTTTAAGAACTTTGATGGCGCTACTTCCAAGAGCGTAGACCAAGACTGCTCGATCCATCGCATTGTCGCAGTTTCGTTAGAATCCGTGGTCCCTTCAATCATTGTGAGAGTGTGTCCACATTTGGAGCATTGACCAATGGCTACCGCGTTTAAATCTATTGACCCATGACATCTTGGACACCTTTCCACCAAATATATCTCGTGCTTGGGACATGTTGTGAAGCTCTTGTCCACCCAAAACAATCGATGATACGTTGCTTCCTTTAAACACCTAGGACAATACCGGTGTTTGTTAGTGAACATTCCTGCCAGAAAACGTGACTGTTGGGTAGCATCAGACCCCTGTGCAAACAGTCTTAAAATTGGATCGAAACTCGCCTTTAACAGCGTAGCCACTTCAATTTCTAGCATCTGAGACAAGCGAAGCATGTTTAGAGTGCTCCTGGGTGTCACATTCATTAAGGCCATATCAGATCTTTGCAAAGTTTTCCGTCCGTCTCTTCTGATATAGTTTAGAAAATCAAGTAGCTCGAATCGGTTATACTGAACGACTCTGAAAATGAGACTGGTCAGTGACTCGCCTGGGAGAATTTGCGGACGATGGGCAACAGGTTGTTCCATGCTAACCTCCACAAGGACTTTTACTATCTGTATGTCCTTGCGGAGCATTGGTTAATCACGACTAAGAAACCCTGAATGGCGTCAAGAGGTAACTTACTTTATTACAATTCCTCTCCCCTATAGCAAATTCTCTGGCAAATATTCAATACTTCTGGCCATGATACAGAAAGTCTTTGCGCATCATTCCTACTTTTGGGGCTTCCCGGGGGAAAGTGTTTGAACTCAAAGGAATGAAAAATCTGTTCTGTACAGCCCTTCTGTCTACTAAGAGACAAAATCGACAATTCAATCTGGTTCCTTGCTGCATATAGCTGGAGTTCAGGCGTACACAGTGATCTGTCCAATTTAATCTTGTTCGGCATCCCCATTAACGCATGAACAACATGGTTGCGCGAGCCACGGTCACCATCTGAGCTTAACCAGGATTCCAGCATATCTATAATCGCTTTACCCGAAGGTTCGTCCAGAGTCAGAGCGCAATATGCTAAATGACCAGTGACTAGATTTGCCCCAACGATCATCCACGGTCGACCTGCCACCGTTCCATCGGTCTCGTGCACCTCTACGTCCAACTTTGTAGCATCGATCTGAATTTCAATTGCCATCCTTCATGTCTCCTTCACGTTTATATTGTGGAACCATCGTGCGTACAAAGACTCTATTCACCAAGAATCTTGCCGGCAGCCTCCTCCAATATGGAGGTATCCAGCTTGAGACTTGACATGTCTATCACGTCGACGTCATCAAACACCCCTAATATGCGATAGGATTCCACGAGAATCTTGTACAATGGACGCAACGTACCCTTTGTCCAGTGATGTAGTAGTTCTCCGTATGGGACCTCAGGATTCCCAAGGTCTACAGGGTTGGGTGGATCAAGTTGTTTTTCAATTTGCCCTAGCAGTCCGTAAAATTCTTCTAAAGAAAATGGTGGAATCTCATAAGGTTCAAAGCGACCTTGGTACTGCTCGTCCAGGGTGCGAAAGTGTCTTATATTCTGTGTACCAACACAGGCGAGACAGGTCCCTGAGTTTGCCAAATCCTTGAAATGCTCCATGCCGCGTTCATCGGACATATTTGATTTTTGGATAAAGTCCATTTCGTCCAAAATCAGCAATTCAACTTCCTGTAACACCAGTAGGTCCAATACCCGGCTTTTGGCGACGTGTACATATTCTTTCGGTTTAAAAATGCGCCCCCCCAATGCCTTTGTGAGTTTCTGATAGAACTCGAGAGCAGTAAATGGATATGGTAGCTTACAATAAACAACTGGCGTGATTTTCTGTCTGGTCCCATCCTCTAATACCTTGTCGTAAGCTGGGTACTGCCGACAGTAACGAAGGCCGATCTGTGATTTTCCAATACCTGACGGGCCAGTAATGAAGATATTACGTTGCTCTTCTTCCCGAGTCTTACCCGATCTGTCCTCCCGCATCTGGCTGAATCTGCGCCATAGGTTTTGCACCCCTTCATGTGCCACATATAGCGACTTAATCCGCTCTACGAAGACTATCAATTGAGTATGGCTCATCACGTTCACTCCTGTGACTGTTCCCATTTCTTTGACTTGGCCAACAATTGTTGTATAGAGGAACCTTCATTCTTCTGGGATTGTGGGAGCTTGGGTTGCAGGGTGAGTTCCGCTCCCATCCTTTTTGCTCGCAACTTAGCTCTTCTGGTTTTGATCGCTTGCTGCGTCTTTCTTTCAATCATTTCACGCCCCTTAATAATCTGCTCGTCAGTAGGCTTTCCACCCCGAGCTAAGAGTCCCGCTTCTTTGAGTTGCCCCCGGATCAAGTCATATGTGTAATCATTCATACCCTCCACGGTTTCGTATGAAGGTTTGTGACAGCGTAACTCGATATGTGTCTTCGTTGTTGGGTGATGCAGATAAATTCGAGATATATCATCGGGATCCCATTTGATGGTGAATGTGTATGGGTGTCTTGAATCTGGAGAGATTAATTCAGGATGCGGTTCGGTTGGAAGATAGATGCGCGTACCTAGATGGATACCATCCACATGATACTTTCGCTCTTCAGTATTCAGGAATTCAATTTTGTAGTAGTCGCGCTCGTCCTGTGCAATCCATTCCGGATATCCGCCAATTCTCAATCCTTCTTGATAACGCAAACGTGGGGTCGGCACATCTAGCGGTAACCCAGAATGGACTTCGTTTGGATAGACATCCGTGAAATAAATCGTCAATATTTCCCGAAGGTCAGCTAGGGTTAGACAAGCATGCTTTTCCGGTTCATACTCTCCCAAATCCTCCTTACTGCTCTTTCGAGTGCCAGGCAGGTTGTGGATTAACTCCGTGTTGAGGGTCCCAAACATCCGTTCAATTACGCTCCCGTAATGAGGGGTCTTGACGGGACGATGCATGATTTCGGCATGTAACACCTCGTTGACCAGGGTTTTTACATTACTCCCCTTAAGGTCCATCCCATTATCTAGACATAGATAGGTGATCACTAAATTGGTATTCGGGACTCTTTAAGTATTCTTGTACGGCTTCGCGAACTGTGTCACTTACAATGAAATCTTTGAACTTCCCTGCTTTTGTCCTCGTATGGAAAATCTATCTTTGATCCGGCTTCTATCATCTAAAATGTCCTCAATCTTTAATTTAATTGATCACTACTCCGAAACCCTGAACTGATTTCCAAAACAAATTAAAAGCAGTCTGTAAATTCGTGGCTCTGAGAATTTTTATTGAATCTCATAAGTCCACAATCAGGTTGGACAGACTCCAAAAGAGTGCCCCATCACAATATGCTTACTGTATACTATTGAATAATAAGTTTGATATATTTTTGGATAGGAAAATGGGAACATAGGAATACCATTTTACCCCTTTCGCAGTGAGGGATGCGAGAGTTCTTATGGATGACACAAAATTACGTTGTGTATGATTCGACGGGTACCAATTTCACAAATTTTCACAGGCGTGTTTGAGATGTATATCGTTTCGGAGAGTTGCTAACACTAGAAGAGCTATTGAAATATATGGCGACTCCTCATGACATTGATGAATGGACGCTAGGGACATACTTTACATTCACATAGTATGACATCGAAGCATTCAACGGAACCGCAAAGACCTACAACTGTCTCGGGTCCCCCGTTCAGGTATGTATACTTTGGTATCTGGTCTAGACACTCTCCGATGTGCGGAACATACCTGAACGAGTCCTCAGCTATGTCGCCAAGTAGATTATATGAAGTCACAGCGAAGTACCCGCATTGCTATGTGAAAATCGAATCCATCACAAGCAAAAACTTTAAAATGAAGGATGGCCGCCTCGGCGGGCGTCTTTAATTCTTAGACCGTATGGTGGCCTGCATAGCGGGAAGTAGGGTCTCACAAAGAAGCAGTGTCTATACGCTCTCGCTACAGCCCCAAAAGTTTTCCTGCACAGACCTTTGCTACCAAGAGACTACCATAATGAAGGGTTGTATTAATAATGAAAATATCACAAAAAACCATTACATTCTATGAACGGTTACCAAGGAACCTTGCTATCGCTGCGTTACCATCAGTTATTGGGTCAATTTTTTCTACTTGGAAAGAAATTGCTGCCGACGAAAAGACAAACGAAAAGTTTCGCGAATTAGAACAATCACTTGAAACTGTTCAGGAATTAGCGCAGGGGATTGAACAAGCCAATCTTACCCCTGTGTCAGTTCAAGTGAGACTTATAGATGTAGTTCTTTTCTATGTCAGTACAGAATTGAATGAGAAGACCTCCTGCGAGATACAGAAGGCTTTAAATGAAACCAAGTCTACATTCCAGATGGTGGGCGTGGACGAGTTTGTTGTTGGAACCACCTGTATCGCTGCTAATCTGAGCGTGCCCCTGACAGTCAAAGAGGACATCGAAGAAGTAGTGGACTATGTTGGCGATTTCTTGGATGATTACGGATTTAGCATCAAAGCAACTGCCTATCTATAGTTTCTAACAATCGTCGATACTGCGTTCGGCGCGACGGAATGCAAATCCTCAGTGCCTCTTTGGCCTATTGATCACAAGTGCAAATGTTACTAAGGCTGTCAGAGAAGAAGTCTACGCTAGACAGCCCTTGGTTCTGGCAAGGTGGCGCAATTGTAGGCAGATTGTCTAAATGGAGCAAGTGGAGGGGAAACCGTAAACGAGACGTTAACATAGAACTATCCGTGTCCGCAATTTGCATACGGTCCAGAATCTATAAGAAGATGCGGCCCTGCGTCACTGTTTACCCTGGCGTCTGCGCTTCAATTCGTCTTCTAGCACCTGACATTCGAGGCAGTCCGTGATTTCGTGATCATCGTGCGAATGGAACGCGAAGATGACCCCGTCGAGAAGTGGTTTTATCAAGTCAGCAGCATTGATTACCTTGTTAACTGACTCAGGGAAAGCCACGTGGGACAACGGCGCTTGGTTTACCCACGTGCACAAGGTGTTCCAACCCTGCCCACGACCTGTACTCCATGGTAAGGATGATCATTCAACATGAACACATTCAGGATTGGACACTATGCGGGCAACTGTGGAGGCGTGAGTCCCATAAAACCGAACCATCATTCCAAGAGCAAGCCCCTGAAAAAGGAAGACTCCAGAGTAAGCACCTTCCGATGCCCCAGTAGGGTTGACCAGGTCAAAGACCCCAAAACTACGAGGTACGGCTCTTGAGATCCTCCAAAAGGTTTGAACCCCTGAGCACTGTGTTGCCAGCGCAGTGTTCTACCACTCTTGTTAGTTTCACCAAGCGAATAGCTTAAGATATCTCTACTTTGTATCTTTCATGATTCACAATCATTGAACTAACCCGTATCATGCCTGGATAGGCGCAAGTTTCTCTGAGATATATTGATAAGATTTGATGACCTCAGGTTTCGCGTGGCCTAGCTCAACAAGGAGAGGTATTTGCTGATCAGTGATTTTACGCACAAGAGTTTGCAAAGTGTCAGGCAAGATCCCCTCCCTGCCTGGCCCTTGATAATTTAAAGCCAACGCATTAGCAGCCGTAAGTACATGTTCCAATTCATCAAGTGATTCTAGCCCATTAATGGCTCGTTGTTCAATAGAGTGTGATGGCAAAACACTTGAAATCCGCGCCCAAAGCTCCGCAACCAATACACTACTCTCCTGGAGGTAGTTAGTATTCCAACGAAGCCATAGATGAGCGTGATTCCAGACGGATTCGAACAACAACCTGGAAACCTGTACGTGCTCTGCCCCCCCTTTAGTCAACCACTCACTTGCCATCGCACCGACTATGAGGTAGAACACCACCTTCCGTTGATTTCCAAAATACCCATCGATGCTAAAACTCCATCCTTCCGACCTTGGATTCAAGCACTTCAGGGATTCCTCAAACTCGGTGATGGGGTCCGGTAGATGCGCCAATGCACCAGCTACGTGCCACGCCAACGACCCGTCCTCGCTGTCGTGCAAGTTTGACCAATGGAAATCAGAATTACCAATAATAGACGTGAACGAGTTCCAAACCTTGTGGCAAAGTTCAATGGCAATGCCCTCAGTCAAGGTATCTTTAAAAATGAAACGCGCACTGTTTAGCAAACCCGCTTTACTGGAGTGACGAAGTGTATCAAATAACAAGTCAGGAATAAGGTGGTTGTCCTTACTAACCTCGCGGATAACCTCATCTCTCAACTTTGCCGTGCATTGGTCTTTTCGCAAATCAAATTGATAGATCCCAGTCAAGATGACCGATAAGATCCACAAACGTGCGTCATCGGAAGTTTCGACGATAATCTTCGCCAGGTATTTTAGATGCGCTGGCAATTCTTCTTCATGCCAGCGATTTGCCTCAACCTCTACTGTACTTCTAAAAATCTCATCACGTTCTGTTACAACCCATTTATCAGAAGACCGATGGGTCAGTTGCCCATCAATAGACTCCAAAATCCCTATCGCCAGTTGAATAAACATGACTTTTTGATACAGATAGGTGTTAATTTCTGAATCAGGTGATAGAACGATCCTACAGGCCTCGATAGCGGTATTAATGTCTCCCAACGTCTGAAGTGCAGCGTATTGCATCGACGCCAGCGGCAAATTACAGATCCACCTGAGCCATACTGTCAGTCCAATTTGCTTAGCAAGTCTACCACGAAACTCGACGTCAGACTCTAACATGATTAATTCACCGTTCGTTGTACTTCTCATTATTTCAGACCACGTCCCAGGGCCAACCTGCAGTGTTTCCAAGGATTTCATTTGCTCTACATACCCGTCCCAATACCTCTCATCAATATGTAGAGTCCACCTTTGAACAAGCTCAAGAACATTTCCATGAGATGGGAATTGGAAAATATCTGCTTCGTATTTCAAAGCTTCGTTTGCGGGCAAGTGGCGCAACCACTCTTCGTATATGGGCCAATATTCATGAATAACTGAATGTACACTCCGCCACTCCGCAAAGCCATATCCCTGGATCAGAGCCAACCTTTCACCTATGCATTCACACAAGGCTTGCATAAGTGGTGACTCCGAACTGGGTAATCCCTGTGAACCGCTGGTGCATGTCAGAGATGCTTCAAGCTCGCGTACCGCCCCGGATAGCTCGTCATCTGTGGAAATATCAATCACAAGTTCCTTGTGCGGTGCCAAGCCCGCTCGTTCTATAATGATATTGCAGAAATTATCAATTAGAGAGTGAAAACTGAGATGCCGTAAAGTTATTTTCGCACGAGCTTTTTGTTCATCTTGGGTTGCACGGTGTTCTTGAGTGGAAGGGTCCTCAATATGAAGCCTCCAATCACGATCATATAGCATAATGGACACCTCCTATTGGATACACTTGCTCGGTCCACGTATGGTTCCAGTACCGGGTATACATACTACGGATTAAATCTCGAGCCGCCGAGGTTTCGATTCTGTGAATCGCTGTCGAGCCGTTCCGAATGGCGTGATGAGCAAGAGGATTTCCCACCACGTACACGTGGTCATCAACAAACAGATATCGGTCGTGAAATGCATTTTTACCGCAATCGTCGTGTCTGCTATTGTAGTATCTGACTGTCATGCGAGACACCCACCGATTGCGTTGCCCATCAACAGCCGTCAAGAATCTCCCAACTCTAGTATCATTCAAGTTTTTGGAACCGTCATATCCCATGCTGGTTAGACATTGTACCTCGACACCATCGGGAACAAACGCAAACACGGGAAAACCGTGCTCGTCGATGTAGGGGTCCCAAATGCACACCCTATTTATAGCCATGCCTAGTAGTTGAGCATACATGTCCGGCGGATCGGACATTACTTTATGGTCGTAGCACCAAGTTCCCCCAGCCTGAACGTGATTGCTACTTGAATTACTAATCGGTGGCACAATGACAGGTGGGCAGACACTGGAATCGTCACTCAAATTCTTCTCCTCCTTCCATACGACGCCTAGTAACCCAGTCAGTCAATCCAACTGCTTGTTCATCTTGAAACCACCAGCTTTTGGCCTGACGAATTAATGGTTGCGGATTTGGTACTCGAAAAAGAGTAGTGGCTCGGCTTCCAAACTCATTGAGCGAACTGCCAAGGATATATACTTGCTCATCGATTACAATGAAGCGATCGTGCAATGGGCTCTTGTCTCTCCCCTTCAGCGCTCGACATTGAATCCTGGCAGTGGGATCCTGAGTTTTAATAGCCTCCAATACTTCATAAAGCTTCTCTCCATGTGTGGTCTCTGAGTCTTTGTCAACCTTTTGAATGAGAAACGCTACAGAGCTAATTAAACAAACTTCTAGATTAGAGTTGCTCACAAATAGGGCAAACTCAAGTACGTCTGACGCCGATAGATAGGGATCACAGATAAAACATTTATTCTTTGCTTGACTTAAGAGTTCTCTGATAATTGGTTTTGCTCTATCTATTGAGGACTCTTCGGGTGGAAAATAGACAAATGTACGATTGTCCTCAAATGAATCTAGTTCTCGCTGTTTTTCGGCAGCGATTAGCATTTCCTCAGGTGTTGCATCTTTGTCGCTGGGTCTTCCGACATTGTGGTAATGTACGGTCGGTATCGTATATGTCTGTTCGATTCCATCCTGTTTCCTTATAGTAAAACGGCGCGATGGACCCATCAGCCCCATATTAATTTGCATGTTTTTCATAAAGTGCCCTGAGAAGTCATACAGTACCTCACCTGTCGCGTGGAATAATCTAGTCCGCAATCGATAGGGGGAGCATGGGATACTTAGAAGCTGTTTGGCCTTGTCGCATCTATAAATTAGAGAAAATCCATTTCCATTCGGTCTCTCATCCGCCAACTCAACACTAAGCCCGTCGATCGTTTTACCAAGACGTGGATACAACTCAACAAGAACGTTTTTCTCATCTGCGGATAAACGCTCCTTAAGTTGCCTCAAAATCGGATTCGTGAAGCACAAAATCGTTGCCCCGAAGAATTCGTAATACCCTTGCAAATCGACACCAATGGCTTCACTTACGAACGATGAAAGTTCAAGATACTCTTTGTCACTGAACAATCGACGTGTGGCACCCGACGTGTCAAGGAACGCACAAGTTCGAAATCCAGCAGATCGATGCGGCAAGACACCTGCTATTCCGCTACTTTTGTGCATAGGCAAGACCAGAGGCACTTCATTGGGTGGATCCATTGTGCTAATGCCCGCACTTACGACTTGTACTGGCGGATCATCGTTGATCACGCGGCAATTGGACTCCCCTCGAAAATATTGAACGGCAGCCTGTCCACTATCTTCGAAACGGCGGAGTATGAAGATGCTTCTGTATGGGTCTAAACGTTTCACTACTTGAGGAAATGAACGTCCGTTTGGATCCTTACTTGTGGTTTCATCTGACTTCTGTTGTTCCGTTGGGCACATTTCACATACCGAAAACAGGTTGGTATACGTGTCAAGCCGTCTATCATAAAGCAAAACACAAGTGATCTCCGTTCGTTCGTACTCTAATGCGATTTCATCCAACGTTCGAATCTGCCTTGATTCGCCCTGGAGTAATTCATCATTATTCATTCAAACGGCCCCCTCTCTCGATTTGTCGACACGTGCCTCAACCTGCCCTGCACTTATTTATCAGCACAGAGCACAGATTTACGTAAGAACTTGATTGTTGCAGATATATACTGATCACGAACAATAAAGTTGGTAACCGATCTTCTGGCTTCAAGCAGTTCAGCATCTGTCGACGAATAGTAGGATCGACAGCAAAAATCTATAAGCATACATTAAAACGCACTATTATTCACTATGTTGCGCATGTTCTTATGTCGTTAAAGCCCCCAATAGTTTAAGAACAAATACTACACTAACCAAATACGGGATCGACAATTCCATAGAGTTGATCACGTTCTCCACTAAGTTCTTGGGCATTCAGAATCATGACTGGAGATATCATTTTCTCTTCAAAGCCGTATGTCAATAGGACTTTCATAAAGTCTTCTTTTTGACTTGGAATATCAATACGTACTGAGCCAGACCAACCCGATACAAAATTTTCCACAAGCGCTAGTGCGACATCCTGTGAGTCAGCTACTATGGGACCGACCACCAGTACATTGTTCCGACGAACTCCGAAACCAAACCCTATAACATTGTTTTTCGCATTCCTTATGAGATAACCACGTTCTATATTTGCAAAGAGAACTGTATATAACTCACTTCGATTTGCGCCAAATACCGTCTCATCTAGCGCAATAAGCTCATTGAGATCGTCTGCTCCAACATGGTTAACTTCAAAGAACTCGTTAACCTTCATGTGTCTAAGAGGCTTATTCACTTCAAAGCGATGTATATTCCCGATTGTTTGAAACCCAATCGATTCATATAGAGGGAAACCCTGTTCCGTTGCCACTAGCATCACAGGCGCGCCGACTCGTTCGGCTTCAATCAAACAATGCTTGACGATACTTTTTCCAAGTCCTTTTCGTTGGAAATCCGAATGAACAATGACGACACCCAAGGAAGCCAGAGTAGAATTGTAGATGTAAATTCCCGCACTTGTAACTAAGTTCCCTTCAAACCGATAACCAAACATCTTACCAGCAGGGGAAATAAACAAATTTGTATGCCCTGTCGTAAAGTTCCATCCAACACTTTGAGCTAAATTCTGAAGAGCAGGACCGTCATCCTTAGTTATCATGTCGATTGCAAAATCTTGATACATTGCTCTGACTCCTTCCTACAGCAGAAGTTTTACTATATTTATCCACAAGAAAGTATAGCAACTTTGTCGGTAAACTGCCCGTTAGCTACATTTCCATTTTATAGAACGAACGAATAAATATCCATATTTAAACACAAAATCTCTACCTGTACTCACTAGAGACTCGCGACACTCAATTAAGTCATACAAAAGAAACCCCAGGGCACAGGATTGTACCATGGGGTCAAAGAGTTACCAACTTTATTGTTCGTGATCATATACATTTTTCTGTATCTAAATTCATTCGTCTCACTAACTCTGCGAAAAGGTCTCACCCTATTTGCGAAACATCTCACTAATTATGCAAAATCACACCCACGCGGGAGCGTGGATTGAAATACCTTCATGATTACACCTCCCTAAATAGGGGTGACGTCGCTCCCCACGCGGGAGCGTGGATTGAAATTTGAATATTTTCTATAATTACGTGTAGAATTGGTCCAGTCGCTCCCCACGCGTGAGCGTGGATTGAAATAGCACATGCAAGAAACCCAGCACCACATGTTAAAAGCGTCGCTCCCCACGCGGGAGCGTGGATTGAAATTGGACTCTCGTATACTGTTCACCGGCCCCCGCTGTCGCTCACCACGCGGGAACGTGGATTGAAATTCGTGATTGGATGTACAGCAATTGGCGGATCGGCGTGTCGCTCCCCACACGGGAGCGTCTGTATCCATCAAAACAGTCTCAGCATGGCACAATGATCTGCTCCCTTAAGAGAGAACCTATAGACCAACTTCTTGCTATAGTCTTCTACAAATTTCTTACTAGACAATCACTATAAACTACTTGGCTTATGTATTACGTGCACGAATGCCCTAAACAAAATTCACTAGAAAGAGCATTGCTTTATTACCTGAGACCATAATTACTTCTTTGTGTTACAGATAGAATCTTGATGTAACAATACAGTGTTTTACGGTAAGTTGCAGCAACCATAGTGTGCTTTCATGCACATAGAAGAACCCTAAGTACTGAGGATGTACCTAGGGTCACAAACCATTGTTCTTCTTATGCATTTTTCTGTATCTAAATTCATTTGTCTCACTAATTCCGCGAAAACGTCTCACCTTATTTGCGAAAAATCTCAATAATTATGCGAAATCACAAATGTGGGTTATAATTACAAACGGCACAAATCAGCCACTAAAATGAGGTGAATTTCAATGTTCAAATGGCATTTTGTATATCATGAAACGGCATAAACTGTAGTTTATATACTATAAAGTGACACAAACTGTATTGTACGCTCATTGCAAAAGACTTTCCCTTACTAATTCCATGTTCCTCTGAATACGATACTTAGCATCATGTAGAGCTTTTACCAATACCGGATAGTAATATCCGATATGATCCGGGACGTCTGCATATCTCAAGACGTCCTGTATGGATGCAGATTGATTCTGAGAGATGATCGCACCAGTAGCAATCTCTATCCGTACCCTACATTCCTCAACCTTGCGTTGCAGTTGCCGCTGCCTGCTGAGGTCAAACACTTCCTTTATCCAATCATTTAATTGAGGGCAATGACGTTTCACTGTTGGTGGCGATGCACCAATGTATTCAAATACATCCTTGACGTATATTATTGTTTCATCAGCTTCCTTACTTCCGACAAACTCCTTCGCCCGATCCCACCACTGTTGTATCGTTAGTTCTCTCAATATCTTCTTCTGCTGTTCTATCTCTTTCCATATATATTCCCGATAGGGGGTCGATTTAACTGTAACATTTCTCAAAAAGGAAGCATTTAGACGACGAATAACTTCATTCATTGTGATCTCAATGCTTAAACGTTTCATTTCCTCAATTTCTTGAACTAATTTGTCCATAAAGTAATCATTAGCTGGTCTCGCAAGATCATCTTGAATGTTCACAGTCCCATGTATATCTCCGGAAAAGTACCATCTTTGAATGACGTCTAATGAGCGATAGTAATGAAATTGTGTCCGTGTCCAGGAGAATAATACCCATGCCGACTTGGATTTTTCCTTTGTATCACTTGAGTAAATCAATCGGAATCGCCGCATCAATTCTTTTTCCGAGAGGGTAGGCGGCCTAAGTCTATCGTTCAAGAACTTAGGTAGTAATTCGTGTGCAACAATGTAGCCTACCAAACGCTGAATTGTTGACATACCTATCGCATAGGTTTCTCGAATATATTCATACGAAAGACCGTTAACCAGGCATTTGCGAATTACATTTATTCTTTCAATATCGGGTCGCACAGCTACCCATTGAGATGTAGGATCATAACCGTATTCCATGTAACAACCCATACAGACTGCAGGCTGGATATACTTTATGGCACCTCGCTGATGATACTGGCGATGGCCGACCGATGGTGCGCCATTACAAAATCGGCCTGGTGTTCTCATCCCCTTGTTGCTTCCATGAAACCCACACCAAGGAGTGGAACATGCCCCCGCCTCCTTTATGCTCGCAACAGCTAGGTTAGAACCAGAGAAACTGTCTGGAACGGTCATCGATGGAAAATTTTGAGGTTCTATATTTCGACAACGCAAAATATTGAGTAGGGTACTTATTTTTGGAGGATATCCTTGCTCGTTATCATTCAAATAATGAAGAAATGCTGAAACCGTTCCAGCGCTTATGCCAACAACGTTGTTGCGATCCCACATCTCGGCCTGCCCCGTTGCGATATAAAGAAGTTTGACGGTGAAGGATTGTGTAAGTGACCTATCACCGAGTCGCTGTATAAACTCCCCACCACTCTGATGAAGGAATCTCCATTGATTCTGTAATTCCATTTGCTCTTCGAATGTATCCGATTTGGAAATATCAGATGAACGGTTCAAAGAAAAATTATACCCACACCAGTTACATAGGAAACCTGCTAATGTCTTAGCTGCGTACGGTTGAGGTCTGCCAAAGTAACTGGTAGACCCCATTTTCCTTCAGACAGGCGGGGCAAAAACGACGATGTTGCACATCAATATCTCTTTGCAAGGTTAATTTTACATTCGCTGATTCGGGTTCCTTGTAATCGAAGAACTTCTTAATTAACGGCTGGAAAGTAAGAGCATTCAAAACCACAGGACTTACACCCGTCAATTCACTAAGGGATTCCAACGGTACATACCGACTTGGAATGAAATCAAGCCGATAGTAATCTCTCCTTCGTAGGTCGTCACTGGTCACTTCCAGCATCCGCAAAATGTCTTTGAGTTGTCTTGAATTTCGATTAGCTACCGTAGAAAGAAAAGATGTAAGGGATTCTCCTGTCTTGGGCTGGGGTCTGACAGTAAAACTTCTCATCATTCCTTTGACCCTTCCTGTCGTTACTATCAGACACATATTCGATGCTGACGCAAAAAAACTAATCACTCTGTCATTTCTTTAATATTGCGATTATGCTCTACCATTCGTTCGTGGATATATGCCGTAATCTCAGGTGCGATTCTCCATAAAACCGTACGACTAGTTTCAATTATATTATACAATGACCCAGACGTAAGGATAGTGGTCAGATTTTGTGACAAGTAGTTTTCGATCTTTTGATATATCTCATCTTTTCGACGTTGCGTTCTTTGTTCCCATTGAAATTTCTTTGCTTCAGCAATCAAATCGTTATCACCCCAATTCCGAATCGTCTCCGCACATACCCCTACAGTGTTGCAAACCGCAGCAATCGTAATATCCCGATCGTTCTTCATGAATTCATCCAGCACTTCCCGAACTTTTTCCCGTTTTACTATACCGTCTGAACGTTTCCACGGTCGAGGACGTTTCAACCCAATCAAAGCACGCATCACTTGCGGGTGAAATCGATACACAAGAAACTGTTGATAGCTATCCCAGCAATCCCACTGTTGGATGGTTTTCCATGTCGTTCCGTGACAAACGGCCGCAAAAACCCGTTCAAGCAGTGAACTGTCCACCACCAGCGACTCACTCCATTGATCGAGTTCCACTCGGGTGCAAAAATAAGCCAGGCATCGGCGGGTTTTCTCCTCAGTAAATCCGATACTACGTGCCAAACCCTTCATACCATTTAGTGAAGTATTCGTGCCCGTCAGCGCCTGATATCCTTCGATAAAGTAGGTTCGCTCTTCAAGCTGCCCGTCTTCATTAATGGCATATTCACAACCGCACTCCGTACAGGCAAGATAATAAAACAAAGTCTTACCAGACTTACGGCGCTTTAGGGTCGTTCCCGTTTTCACGAGCGTACCTGGGCTCTGATGCCCGTCACACCAGGGAGCAAGGCAAGATAGTTGTTCTAATCGCCGAACAACACCTTTACGTACTGAAACAGCAAAACTGCCCGGAACGCCGACCTGAAGAAATTCATTCATGGATACCTGATTTCTATAAAGCGAATTAAGCAAGAATGAAAGATGGAGGGTTCTTTTTTGCGACAGGCTACCCCGTGCGTGTTGAAGAAGTGTTGGTAATACTGATGCCACCTTCTCCTCGGCAAGTTTCCGATTAAAATGTAGCTGCCGCCCACATAGCAAATAAAGAAGGCGCATGGCAACGTCGTGAGAGTCGATCAGAGAGCCACCGGGTTCTAGCAACCTATACAACGCTTCATAGGTCCAGTGCTGTTGCTCTAGTTCGTCACCGACAATTGCTCGTGTTTGATTTTTAGTAAGTAGAAATCCGCAATAGGGACACACGTCCAGAAATTCGATATCCTTAAATTTAATTTGTTTTTTACAGGCAGGACAGTGTTCAACAAGGTAAACGTTGTGTTCAACACAGGACGTAACAAGGCTCATCTTCCACAGTAAGCGATAGTGTTTTGTCTCCTTCAAACACTGAGGGCAAAATCGGTACTTGTCCAGTAGCAGCCCCGACATAAAGCGTGACCGTCGAATTTCCTCATTTACACCGAATCGGGTTAGTAAGGGATGAAATGTAGTGTGTAACAGCTCCTCAACGGTGAGACCAGCTAACCTTGAAAAGCTCTCTGTATCTATTATACTTCTGGGAGACACATCAAGAAGGCTAAGATCCGCTCTCTGTATATACTTTGTCCCCCAAATCCTAACAGAGTTCAAAAGCGACAAAACTGGGATGCCATTTTTGTCGGCGAAGCGAAGTACATAGCCCCAGAATGACTCTGCAAAGAATGGTTTGGGACGAGCTCTAAAAACCGTGTTCCCCATTTATAACAACTCCCAGTACGGAATGGAATTAGTTATTTCCAATATGGGTCAATTCATAACACGACACTGGTGACCCTGGATAAGAAATATCCGACAGTGGTATCATGGGTAGACGACACCTCATGTCTCGTTAGCTGGTGACGGGGGATGAGCCCGCCTCAGCTGCTTGGATCGTTATTAGACCAACTTGCTAACACTATGTACTTAACGGGGGGCTTTCTTCTCCCCTAACCGGTCACACAAAGGTTGATTCGGCTACCTGAATTATCATGTGGAGGACCGAAGACATCATTGCAAAAACATAGTTGACACCGTGCAGACAGAACACTGTATATGCAGGGCTTTGGCTATGTCATGTTGGTGAATTAGCAGGGGATAAAGGCGCTGATAGAACACTTAATGGAGGAATAATGATATGCATGATGTTTGTTTTGCCAACTACAAAGAAATAACCAAACATCTGAAATACCAGAAGTCAAGTTCTGCCGATGAAGTCATTGAAATCGTAAAACACTCCTATGAAAACAAGAATGGAGATCCTGATAGTTCGCATTTTGTAGGAGAGAAAGGACGGTATCGGGACAGAGAAACATGGATTGAAGGAGATATTTTGGTAAAGGACCTAGTAAGAGTTTCAATGTATCCAGAGGCACCGTGGGCAAAATACTTAACCAATAGCACCCGAGCTCCCGCTCAAGCCAATGACAAGTCTTTTCGTAATGGGTTAGAACGCTTACAAAGCCTAGAGTCATCTCAATACGCCGATCACTATGCGAAGGTTCATGGGATATATGAAGCTCTACGAGAAGGTTCTTTTCCAAATGAATTGCGTTACGTCACTATACTGCAATGGCAATTAGTTGAACCATTTGTTCAAGATGGAAACCACAGACTTCTTGCATTAGCAAAACATAACTTAGACAACGTAATCAAATGTTATGTAGGTTACAATGCACAGGACAGTCTCTTGCCATCATCTGTTTGACTGAATCAGACAAATAACACGGCCCATCGGTACAGGATAAAGCAAGAATAGTCATAGAGCAAACTTTTAGACTGCCTTGAGAGACGGAATTTTAACCGGATATTTTCAAACACCGCCCCTTCAAGCGGACTATCCTGCGTTCCTGATTTACCCCATATTTCGTCTCTATGCTTATACTGATTGAATCGCTATTCCCTGTCACCTGTATTGGCAATCCCCCGGCTCACCTGCATTGCATAGTTGTCCCAATATGCAAATCGACTTTTCAGAAAATCCTTTCTCTCTTTCGTTAGTAATCGATTACGTTCTGCTGCGGCCTCTTTACTATGGATTAAGGCGTGATACGGTGCAAGGCTAGGGCCAAGCTCTAAAGTTGGCGGGATAGACTTGGCTACATACTGCCTATTTTCCACCTTGCTGCACAAGAAATTACGAGCTTCGAACTGTGGACTTAATCTATCATACGTCATCAAAAATTCGTCGCTGCGAGCAAGCTGTGCCCTTTTTTCATTCAGGCGTGGATTTGTATCAAACTCAGATCTTCGTCCGTAAACAAGCACATAAAGTGGCTTTAGAGTGCGAGGAGAGTGGAAGCTACTTGGAACGGAAAACAAGCTATAGAAGAGAGATTCATGCTCTGGCTTCGCAAACCACGTTTTCCATTCAGTTAGTTGGTCTTGTGCCTGAGCAAATTTATCAGTGGGTTTTCCCTTCTTTGTGAACCACTGCTTCGAAGGAGCCTCAATTTCAATTAGAACTGGATAAATAGTCATGCTGTCACTGGCAATCCACATGAAGTCGGGTATTCGATTTGAAGAGCCCACAAGTCTTGGTTGAGTTATAACTGTTCCTGCGTACGGATAATGTCCCGACGTTCCAATTAGTCCAAATGGCCCAGGTAGCAAACAAGGATGTTTCTCGAAAAATCTCTGAAATACCTTTTCATTGTCCGCATCTTGCAAAAGGTATTTCTGGATTTCTTGTTTCAGAAAGTGCTCGTAACTACTCCAACTCATTTCCGGAGGTGCGATACTTGCAAGTTCAAAATTTTTGTGTTGCATTATTTATCTACTCTCCTTTACACCAACTTGACTTCACCGTTCAAGTTCTAACCCGTTCGATGTACAGGGTGTAAGTATCCTTCAAGGACCCCCTCAAATGAACAAACGGTAGTCGTAAGCCTGAGGTTGGAGTCCCTCCAGAAGCGAACCGATCTGTGCGATTTTCTTGGCAGATTGAATCGTTGCAGGCATCTTGTTATACATATCAACAGAGTTCCAGTCCATTTTGGACAGTCCTAAAAGTTCCCTCGTTATGGTACGCAAACTGGAATTACCCTGATGACGTGTCACCAACAGGGGGGCCGGAATCCGTCTTTTCCCCAAGTAGTACCGCCTCTGCGGATTCACACTCTCGGTGCTTCCATGGACCCAAACGAGAGCTTTGTTATCATCTATCACGATTGCCGTGCCACGCTTGACCGGATAACGATCTGGATGGATCTTTTCATGCTGCACACTGGACGCTATGAACCTCATACCACTGTCAATTACCACCTCAATCATGTCTATATTTTCAATGCCCTCGAGACCATCAAGTAAACCTTGTCTTTCTTCTCGTAAGAATGGTGTGTTTTTGTGAAAGACGACTCGGTTTGGCAACTGATGAAATGACTCAAAGAATAATTCCCGCACTATTTCGGCCGTGCGCCTTGCGTCATCATAGTTCATATGTGGGTTCTCTTGAATCATGATGGGGTTTTCAATTCTTCTGAGCTTATACTGCAGACCCAAACCGTTAGACCCGTATATGTGACTACATCCAAGAACGATCCTTCTTCGTTTATCCTGATGGTCAGCGTGCATGCTGTATCCGAGTCCAACAAAAGCGGTATTATGACTTATATTCTCCAGAGTCCACGGGGTTCTCATGGACTTTACGTAAAGCTGCAAGGCAAGTCCCCACGCAATCCTAGATTGGTACGGAGCTGTCAACGTTGACTCACGTATAAGTTGCGATGCAACACCTTGATGCACACAGTAAGCTTTGATGGAATCATGTAAATCAAAGCCGTATGTTGAAGAATCGACCGACTCCCATGGTTTCCATCGTGTCGGTATATAAATGAGAATAACGTTGGGTGACGTGGCCGAGCGAACGGAGTCGATACAACTCTTCAGTCTCTCTAACAGCGTTATAGCGCCCGATTTAGCATCTGTGGACAAATCTGCCCCCGAACAAGTTGCCCAGGCTGTACTTCCTGGATCTGGAAATCGAAGAGGTAGACTAAAACAGCTTGGAAAGCCGGGGTAATCCAACCAATACTCGTCGCTTCTGTCTGCTGACCGGGCATTATTTAACTGTTGAAGGAATTGGTGAAGCTTCTTCTCATCTTGCGCAGGTGAAACGACTCCGATTCTTACCTCCGTTGCTAAACCTGATTGTGTTAAAGAATAGTCATATGGCCGATTATTGGCCATTCCCCGCAACGGAAAAATGTCATGTCGTGGTCTTTTGCCCGACGTATCTGTAAATAACAAAGATGGTTCATCAACTTGCTCTCCATATAATGACACAAACCGTTGAATTTTGTCCGCTGCTATTGTCTGCATCTGCCTCGATGACGCAGAACCGACCGCAACAAAAAGTGGAGATCTCCTCGCTTCATATCTATAGTACGGGGCCTCAGGAAACTCAAAAACATTGGTGCCAAAGGGGAATATTTCGTCGATCCATTGATTGAGAACTTCGTTGAATTGTTTGTTGTACTGACCGGATAACTCTTGCCGTTTCAGCTCCATGTCGTCCTGACGACTTAACAACTTACCATCCAATGCTGTCGCCCGAATGGTGGGTTTCATTAAAATGTACGTATGACCTGCGAAACGTCTCAAATATAAGGCTGCAGCCTCGTAGATTCGACACTGCTTCTTATTCACAACCGTTTGGTGAGATGCTCTAAGCTTGTATACTGCACCTTTATTGGTATACCCTAGAGCGTGTTTTGCGGCTAGTGAGCGAACCAAGCCATGCATCAACAACGATTGAATGACTGAATGGTCCGCAACGGAGTTTGTTTCGACGTAATCAGCCGTTCCCTGAACAAAGCCTTTGAGAACTTGGGCGGCCTTGGCCGCATCACCCATGCAGAAGATACTCTTCCGGAACGGGACTGCAATGACGCCTGTCCCTTCAGTAGCCTCTCTCAGCTCCCTCCACAGATAATTGCCCTTGTACCTTAATTCGAAAGCAAGTAACTTCTGTGGTACTTGACACTTAAATGCATTCGTTTTTCCAAATCCAACCACACGCTCTCTTGCAACTGTAAATTTCGGTGCCTTGACCTTAATCTCGGCACGAAATGGAGCCATCTGTGCTTTTCGCTCCTTGGTCAAGCATGTAGATGATAAGCGAAACAAAGTGTCATCGAAACCTTCGGTTGAGACATAGAAAGCTGCTCGTCCTGCAGACCGAGCCGTCTCAATCAATTGGATGATATGTTTCGGAGGCTCAGAATCTCCATACCCACACCAATACAATCGGCCACTTCCTGAAACCGAATATGCATCTATGAGGGCATCCATCACAGACTTATCCCTACCGCTGTATCCGCTCACAATTAGATTGGTATCCCTCAGTTCACGAACGAGTGTCGATCTCAGGACACCATCCTGTGTCTTTAGCTCATCTGGGGTGTTCTTCAGCGAATCATATCGATAGTCTCCATGGAGTGATATAATGCGTAACTCATCTTTTCTGGCTGGTCGTTCAATGCGAGTCGTTGAATCCAATCCGATCTCGATGCAATTCAGACCAGACATTGCACCAGCCTTCGCTACCAATCCGTCAAAATTCGTGGTCCACACAGACCTAATAATATCCTCTTGCGCAAGTAAACAGAGAAGTTTGTAGCCTGTATGTGGGCTCGCATATCTGAGTATATTCTCAAAATATTGACGCCTGTCGTCTGGCCATGGATAACACTTTTCGATGTAAAAACCATACTCTTCATCTGACCCGTTAGGGGGATACTCCCCTTCATCATCTAACCACTGTTGTATCGTGTTCCTGACACTTGCCAGAGAAATATTTTGAAATTGTGGCTCTAACTCAGGATGTCTTGCCAGAAGTATTTGTTTCTTCCATTCCCATATGCAGTCAGTTGCAGAGGGAATTTGAGAACTGATTGATGCACCTGCGCCTAGTAGAAAAGCATATGGGACATAACGGCTTACGGAAACTGACCGGACGAATTCATCCACAGATAGTCTCAAATTTGCTGCTGATGTCATAATACATCGACCCTCTTCTCCGAGAAGAATCCCCTTTACTGTTTCTATTGTAATGCCATAATATCCTTCATAAGTGGGGCAGAGTGACAACTGATTACGAAACCTTGTGACTAGAGAAGCCGTCCCTCAATTTAGTAATTCGATCCTATTTGAATTCGATTCAGGATTAGCAAATATCTCCATCAGTCATGCCCAGGCCCAGAGTCACTTTCCACAGTTTTCACTTGCAGAGTACGTAGTAAATCAGGGTCAATAAGTACAGAAGCACCCTATTGGCTACTTGTACCTATTACATACCACGGTTCCATCCGATCTAATGTCAACCAATAGATCACAGCGACATCAATACTTACCGGAATTTCCCCTGGTGGTATCCGCAAATTTATTCCCTATTCGGTCGGCCACCTCAGAGAACAATAATTGAAATAACTCAGTAGTGATCGTGCCGAGGCACCGTGGAATGCGAAATATGTAAGATTGAAGCTAGTTGCACCTCCAATTTTCGTTAAAGTGTTAACCAGCTCTTCTTCCGAGTTGAGACACCGATGAAAATAGTGAAATCCTTGGATCTCACCACGCATCAATTTCAGAATGGGGGTTACCGTACTCTTATCTTGCCAACGGTTCCCATCTCCCCCAAAGGCATGCAACTTTTTTTACATAGATTTGCAACAACTTGGTCACGAACCCAATCTTTACGATCGATTATCCTATAAATGTTTCTCCGCTACATAGCGCTATTGGGACGTATTTTATCTTACCTAACATGAAAGCAACAGGAAGAAGGCCCTTCCCCTTTGATGGCAATGTCCAGACCAAATCTCTACTCTCCTGTAAATTGGTCGGTGAAAACCTTGCTTAATACATATTTCGGCACTTCAGAAATGTGATATACAGAAACGTTGCCTCTAGTTCAATTTGATGTGATACGATGGACATATAAAAAGACATATCAGAAACGTCAACAGCAATCCTCAATGGAAGGGTACTATCTAAAATGAATCGTCCTGCTATTTTTTCATTCTTTGCTGGGGCCGGCTTCTTAGACCTGGGGTTTGAAATGACGGGCTTTCACGCCGCATACGTCAATGAAATGCACCCTCCGTTTATGCAAGCATACCAACATTCCAGACAGGTGTTAGGTCTACCTCAGCCCGAATTCGGGTATAACATTGGCGATATTTCGGACCTGATCGCTTCAAAATCTAAATCAGAAATTGATAGTCTGGTTTCGGAAACAAGTCGCAATTCGGGCATTGTAGGGTTCATCGGTGGGCCGCCGTGCCCTGACTTTTCTGTTGGTGGCAAGAACAAAGGGCGAGAAGGCGATAATGGCAAATTGTCGGCAACGTATGTCGAACTGATTTGCCAAGAAAGGCCTTCGTTCTTCCTGTTTGAGAACGTTAAAGGTCTTTGGAAAACGAAAAAGCACCGTAAGTTCTACGATGAAATGAAACAGAAGCTACACCAAAACGGCTATATCACGACAGAACGTTTGATAAATGCTTTGGAATACGGTGCGCCACAGTTCCGAGAAAGAATCATTTTGATCGGTTTTCATACTGAGTTTCTCGACAGTCTGGGATATAAGGTAAAGGACTCTGAGAGTCTGACCAAAGTCTTTCCGTGGAAACAGCACATTAAATACCCGATTGATAAGGTGCTTTCCTATCCGTGGCCGACGACAACAACATTTGTAGAGAACTCAGATTCCCCATTTCCACCCAATCTCCCACTAGAATTAACAGTGGAACATTGGTTCCGTAACAACGATGTCTATAGACATTCTAACTCGCATCAGTATTTTCAACCTAGAGCTGGATTAGCGAAATTTTCCGTAATTGATGAGGGTGATAATTCCCAAAAATCGTACAAGCGTTTGCATCGTTGGAGGTATTCACCGACCGCTGCTTATGGGAACAACGAAGTTCACTTACACCCTTATAAGATGCGACGAATTTCCGTAGCGGAAGCACTGGCAATTCAGTCGCTACCAAAGGAATTTTCGTTGCCGCAGGAGATTACGTTGTCAAACGCCTTTAAGACGGTCGGTAACGGCGTTCCATACCTTGCAGCACATGGAATCGCCCAAACCATTCTCGACTTTCTAGGGATGAAATCATGTGAGTTACCGCATCGGATATCGCCGCCGCAACCGGCCAGTTACAGAAAAGCCGAGTTTATCACTGCGTAAATCCAAAGACAAAAACCGCTCTTCAAATCATGGATATTACATATCCAGAGGGGCCAATCGTGGTTAAACGATAGGCCCAACTAAGGGCAGTACGCCGTCAAACGGCAAGGAAGAGTCAATTTCTGTACGGATGATTTGGCGAGTTGTGAATGCCTTTACAGAAAATCAGTCCATAAACTTCGATGGAATTCTTGCTGGAAGCCACAACACCCGATCTGCACTGGAGGCGCTTTTGGCTCACACCTCGAAGTCTTATTCTTCCTATCTTGGAAGAATTGAATTGGGGTCGACGGCCATGATGAAAGCAGAAACCGATATTGTCATTTCTGATATTCCGAATGTGGACGCTACTATGATGCTTCGGTTGTTCCTGATCAGTCGGTAGCAGCGGACACTGGCATCGAAGTGGTACGGAGGCAGTCCTCAAATTCAAGTCTCTCTAATTATGATTGGTCAACAACTTGGCTTCCGTACGTGGGTCGCACAAAGCAATAAGGAAATTATGTACTGTAACCAGCGTATTGGAGAAAATGGCCTGTAGTGCAACCACTCAGAAATGAGAACATCATTGCTTTATGCGATAAGGCCCACAATGCGGCGTTACTAATCGACAACATCTGGTTCAAGAACGGTAAGCTCATCCCACAGTCCTGGAGGTAGAACATAGTACGGAGGTCACCAGTGGGTAACACATATGAAGGGCCTAAAGGATGCGACACAATCGTTCCAAACCCGGTACGTAATTGTTGCCCCTGATGGAGACAGGGAAAAGGTTCTTAAAGAGGAGAACAGTCCTCAGTTCCATTCTTTGAACCCCCAGATACTTCCCATAGTCGGCGGTTGAAGAACTATATGCTTTGTGTCAGAGGCGCAAAATTCGAGAAGTTACAGAGGATTCTTGGACAGCTTTATGGAGCCAACGCTACAACTCTCTTCTAAATAGTTCTTCATAACGCCTCAATGTCGATACCAGTTAGTTATCTGCAAACAAAAAGGGGTGTTACTTACCATGGGCGCTGCCTAACATGGGCATGTCGTCGAATGAGAACGCAGGGAGGTATGTTCCGATAACCTCCCTGCCTTTCAAAAGGTGATTTAGAAATCGATAAGAGCCTTCTCTTGAGCAGTAGTGCCCAATCGTGAACGGAGTTAGTATAATTTCACACTTGTCTTTTTCGATGAAATTAGGTGCATAGTCCAGTCTTTCTCCCCACTTCTGCATGTCTATAATTCTCTCTTGAAATCCTTGTAGATCATAAGCATGGCTTCATAGCACCGCCCGTCTGATAGTAATGGTACAGGCTCCGACCACTTTTCGACAAAGGTGACTTATTGCTAGGTTATTCAACAATTGTTTTTATATCATTCATGAACACCATTGACTATCGTATTTTGTCCCTTATTGTGGAATATTGGGAAGTGGCGTAAAATCGTGTCTAAGAAGGATCTCGTTTGGAGGGAAGAGATTGTCATCTCCGGAACCTGTCCGACTCCCCATTACCTACAACAAGTGGAATGATGCATTGTTTGACTACTTCTTTGCAACGGCTTCTCACAAAATCATCTACTTGTATACGAACGAGCGCACCATTATTCAGATCGGCCAAAAACTAGGTCTTCCGGAAGACGAGTGTCTACCCTCATTTACTTATTGTGTTAGATCGTACGTAAACGATATAGCCCAATTGTTTCGTCTGACACACCATCGAGGCATGAAATGGTATAGACAGGGTGCTGTTGGACATCCGCCATTCCTCGCAGTGCTCGCTTTGACTGTGCTTGCTGCCACCAAAATGGAATCAGACGCCGAAGAGCACATTGGCGGCGGTAATTACTATCATAGGCTACGTGAACTTCTTGAGACAGCCGATAGGAGCGGCATGCCTTTAGGATTTAAGGACTGCATGCAACTTTGGGATATCCTGTTAGCATGGCAAAAGGGTAATGACGGGCAATATGGCTTTACGTTTAGTTTCACGTTTTCAAGCATTCCGTATTGTGGATACCCAAGATCGCAGTGTCTTATTAGAGATACGGAACGTGGATTACTTAACGAATTCTTTATTTGGGCGCAATATGAATCCGATTCAGAGCTAGAACATGACTCTGTAAAAGCCAACCTCGAGGAATATCTTTCTGCGAGGTCCTGCCGCTTAAGCCGATGGTTTTTCCACAACACAAAGGGCATCAAAGAGGCAATTGTTCACATGGCCATTGAAGAACTCAAAAACTGGGAACCGGAGTATGAACCGGATTTACTTCAAACTAGCAGAAAGAATATCCCTCTTTCACTGTTGATAGAACTGGGAAACATGTTTTCCAGAGAAGCCCGATTTTCACTCATATCAGCACCCGTGCTTACTGAAGACAAAACTCAAAATTTGGCCGATGGTCTGCAGTTCCGTAATGGTTATTATCTCTACGAATCACCAAGCCCTAAGGAAATAGCAGAAGGCCTTTTCCTAAACACGGAAACCCAAAAACTAGCGTATAAAGGTAGCGAAGTGATAGTTTTCCGCAAAGGAAATGATGTTGGGCTGGGAGGATGGCTCAGTAGAAAGGACATGTTACCAGAGCATGAGCATCTAATACTCTACACTTGTCATGAAGCAAGCACGATTGAGGGGTGGATAAACACAAACTCTTTCAGTAAAGTCTCAAAAATTAGTGCGGGTGTGCCTGATGGCTGGCAACTTACGAAACTTAAACTGTCACGAGATATAATTCTTACAGATGATTTTCGGGCCTATGGAATCAAGTCCCGTACCGACCACGTAACCGTAGCCTTTCAAGGTGGATTAAAGATAAAACACAACTGTTGGCTGTATAATTACCCTCCTGCACTTTCAGTTGTAGCACCTCCAAAGTCAACAATCTCGATCGATGGTAGAGAAATACTCTGCCTTACGGATGGTTCAACATTGGTACGTTGCGATCATTATCTACAGGAACCCGGAGTTCATCATATAGCCATCTCAGATAAAAGTTACACTATGTATATTTCCATGCCTGAAGAGACTACCTTCACTCAGCTATCACACAGGCCATACCACAGGTTTACGGTAAATCCCGGAGTTTCTGTTGATATTTCCGGAACGTATTTGTTACACGATCCTTTAGCACTTCCAAGCCCTCTAGTCCAAAATGGACCAAAGGAAGTTATTTTGACAGGAGAAGGACGACTCGTTGCCCGATACCCGGAGGAGTCTATCATGCGCTGCGGACCCTATATTCGCTCTATTGATCATATTGAAAACATTGAGTCGGTACGTGGTGTATCACCTCTACCGCTTCGCCCGATTGATCATTTAATTGATTACCTTGCATTAAAACGGGAAGGCAATTGGGACAGTTTCCTTAATGCTCTTGAGTTATGTTTGGGCCAAAGCGATGGACTTACAGCTTATAAGGTGCGCCGATTTTTCTCCGACTTGGGTATCGTAGAATTTGTCTCAGAGGCAAGATACACTAACAGATTCAAATGGAGAGCACTCCCGCCGACATGTGCTGTGCTTCCTTTAGCGGACTGCGCAGTGATCTTAACCGGTACTCGCCCGAGAAGTTTCATATCCTTTCTACGCTCTGAAGCGCAAAACATTCAATTACGATGGCATATACCACAATCGGATTTCCAGCCTACAACCTTCTACCTAGTCGCAGATCAGATGGACGAGCTCTTCGGATTTTTATTTACTCGCCAGGTAGCTTTCAACCACAGCGAAGAGTATTTTAGCTACGACCTAATTCGAAGTTTGCCCACGTTGGGAGAATTTCTGAATGCCTCGTTGGACGGAATGGAGCCTTTTAACCCCATTTCCTTTGAAGGTTGGAACACAATCTTCCATCGTTGGGAACCGGAAACACGTTCCGAACTGACGAGATACAATTTGGGATATGGGCGGAAACTACATCTTTTGAAGCTATCGAGCCGAACAGTCCAAGTAAGTCCAGAGGTGGGGAAGCTATATGCCGCCTCAGTCCACAACCAACGTATTTTTTCATACTCGAACTATAGGCTGAGTGTAAGAAAAGAGTACCTGTTACCCGAGCTCTACTCTAGGGCTTTAGTGCTGTGCAGTGGTTCTTCACCCAAAACGACCTTTGGCAAGACCATTTATCGAAACATTCCTGGCGAATTAGCGCTGATAACTGCATTTCGGTTAGGTTTTGAACTCTAATACATAACAGGCGGTGACAAGTTTGGAGGATGTTTGGGGGATTTTTAGCACATTGCAGGAGATGTACGTGAAGTACATGGATAGCCCGTTCGCTCTCTCGAGTTCCGAGCTTATCAAAGAACGGAGGGCGCTCCTTGAAACTGAAGGCATTATTCACCAAGTTCCTTATGTCGAGGCAATGCCATCATTCGTGAGTTCTGGGAAAACCCTAAAATCAGCTTGCTCGAATATCGGGTGGGCGACTGACTTTGCTGAGTTTGCTAACAAGGGATTATTTGATGAATCCTTTCGAATGCATCAACACCAGTTTGAAGCCTTTCGCCGAGTTCTTGAGTCAAAACGAAACGTCGTTGTAACTTCAGGCACCGGTTCCGGAAAGACAGAAAGTTTTCTGCTGCCTCTCATTGCTTCGATATTGGATGAATCAATAGGATGGTCCCAGCCCAGTGCTAAAGCCGATCCATGGTGGGAAATCGGTTCTTCTTGGAAAGGGGAGAGAAATAACGAGAGGCGCCCCGCAGCGATCCGGGGCCTAATCCTATATCCACTTAATGCGCTTGTAGAGGACCAACTAACTCGGCTGCGTAAAGCACTAGACAGCGATGATGCTCGTGAATGGCTTGATGACCACCGCCATGGGAATCGTATTTATTTTGGGAGATATACAGGAAAAACTCCTGTCTCTGGAAGACAAAACTCCCAAAAACGTAGGAAGATGCGCAGTATCATGCTCAATATGAAGGACACCGAGGAAGGCCTTCGCACACGCTACGCAGACCTAAAAGAGGGATTGCACGATACCGTAGATACCGGAGAGATAGACTCAGAGCTTGCGTCTAAGATTAACAAGGCACTTGGAGAAGAGCTTCTGGAGAAGGGTCAGACAATGACAAATGCCCAGGCCTCGGAGCTAAGTAAAAGATTGGACAGTCAACTGGATGAAAACTTATCATTTATACCACAAACTAGTGGTGCAGAAATGGTATCAAGATGGGATATGCAAGAGACTCCTCCTGACATCTTTATCACAAACTTCAGTATGCTCAACATTATTCTCACCAGAATGATAGAACAAAATATCTTTGAGCAGACCAAGGCCTGGTTGGCCGAGGATAGTTCCCACACCTTTTTCCTTGTGCTTGACGAACTACATACATATCGTGGAACAGCCGGTACTGAGGTTTCGTATGTCCTACGTGCATTACTCCACCGCCTTGGTCTCTCACCAGATAGCCCCCAATTGAGAATCATTGCAACAAGTGCTTCGTTGGATGAAACTGGAAAACAATTTCTTGAGGATTTCTTCGGCGTATCTGCAGAGCAGTTTGATGTGTTAGCTGGAGAGAGGGAAACTGCCGACAAATATCACAATAGAAACACGTATCAAGATCACGCTCCTGCGTTCGAAGATTTCTACAATAGAGCTACACAGTCTACCCACATTGACACGGCACTAGAACAACTGTGTAAAGATCTGGACTTATACTCTAGCGAGCCAAACCTGTACCAGAAGACATTTGATGCTCTCAATCAGTCCGGTGCGATTCACGCATTTGTCAAACAATGCGACCGCCCTCGTTCGATTTTAGATTTAGCAGAACAGATGTTTCATTCAAGAAACCCCAGTGCCGTTGCAGGCTTCTTGAGTGCATTGGGAGAAGCCAGAGATAAGGGACAGGTCGCAGTTCCGTTGCGTGGTCATCTCTTCTTCCGTAATTTTCAGGGACTATGGGCCTGCTCAAATCCACATTGCGACGCTGTGGAACCAAAGTATCGATTTGAGGGGCGTACCATAGGAAAGCTTTATACTCAACCTCAGGTTGCCTGTAGCTGTGGGGGGCGTGTCCTAGATTTTTACTATTGCCAAAACTGTGGTGATGCATTTTTAGGTGGTTACAAGACTGTAAACGACTCAGAGGAGGATACATTCGTATTAAGTGCAGATTTCCCTGAACTTGAGCAACTACCAGACAAAATGCCTGCCACGAAAAAGTACGCCGATTATGCAGTGTATTGGCCTGGCATGCAGATACATAGCGATACAGCGGAATGGAAGAGAAACGGTGGTGCTGTACGTTTTTCGTGGGAGAAAGCATCATTCAATCCTTTCTTCGGTAGTATTCGAACAGACGCACTACGAAATCCAACTGGGCACTGGTTCCAAATACATGGCCAAGATACAGACAAAATACCTGCATTCCCTACGAGATGCTGTGGTTGCGGCGACGACTGGGAAATCCATTTACCCGGAGTGCCAATTGAAAGCACGGTACGAACACGTTCACCAATTCGAGGTCAACGAACAGGTTTCGATAAGGTCAGTCAAGTTCTGATCGATAGTCTTATGCGTGAGTTTACTGGCTCGGACAATTCGAAAATAGTATTATTTTCCGACAGCAGACAGGACGCCGCCAAACTCTCTGTGAAATTTGAACAAGGACATTACCTAGACCTACTCCGTCGTGTTGTGTCATCGGCTGCACACGAGGATAGGGCTCCTGTACTCTCGTGGATAAAATTAGTTCGTGGAGAGCCTCTTGATGAGCAAGAGCAGCGACTGGCAGAACAGTATAGACTCTCCTCGTCAACCTACAGACTCGCTCGTGATATCGAGGACTATTTTAAAGGATATCTACCCGACGAAGTTCGTCAGGACGTTGACAACCTTGTGCGACAAGTATCTCTTCCCCCCTCACTTCGTGAATTGTGGGATAAAATCGAGCGTCGTATTGTAAACTTGGGCATGAATCCGGGGGGACCATACAAATCACTTCAGAATTTCAAAGCTGGACAGTCTTTACATTCGTGGACTGACCTATACACCTTTAACCATTCATCTATAGTCCCCGCTCCCGAAACGGTAGACGAGAGGCAACACCACAATGAACTAAAGAAGAGTCTACAAGAAAAAATCGTTGCAGACACCTTATTCTCCCAGAGAAAACGAGACTTTGAGTCTTTAGCACTTGGTACAATGATTACTGACCCGGACATGTCTGTTGAAGACGCATTGGGTAAATCTTCTGATTTTTGGAGAGGATTATTTGATAGCTCGGTACGTATTCTTGGCGCCAACCGCAGGTATAGTGGTGGGCGAAAAGCTCCCTCAGACTTTGCACCTAAGGTGCTTAAAGATTATTGGTCTGCTGTTTCAAGAAAACATAGTTTGGATGAGTCGGCTATCCTTTCGACGATGGAATCCATGTTTCGACGAAGTTCGGGAATTCAGCAATATATCATTCAAATCGATAAAATTCATATTGTACCGTATGATGAAGGCACCCCCGTGTATGCATGTGTTAAATGTCACAGAGTTCATCTACACCCGTCATGCGACGTTTGCACGGACTGTTTTTCGGAACTGGTCCAAAAACAGTTAAAGTCATCGGATGTCAACGACTACTATCGATCACTTGCGGACGACATCCGAACTGAAACCAGGATCCATACTGAGGAATTAACTGGCCAAACTGATGCGGAAGAGGCATCTAGGCGTCAGAAATTGTTTCAAGGCATCTTCGACGACAGTGATATTCCCCTGGTGGATGAAATTGATGTCTTGAGCGTTACAACAACCATGGAGGCAGGAATTGACATAGGTTCCTTGAAGATCGTCGCTATGTCAAATATGCCGCCCCAGCGATTTAACTATCAGCAACGGGTTGGACGATGTGGACGTCGTGGAACACCGCTATCTGTCAGTCTTACCATGTGTAGAGGACGGAGCCACGATGACTGGTACTTTGATAACCTAGATCGAATTACGGGTGATCCCCCTCCGCAGCCGTACATTGACGTTAATTCGGTAAAAGTTTTCAAACGAGTCCTCGTTAAAGAGATTCTTTATCATGCATACAGAGCTACTGGATTGGAAAACGAAGTACAAGAAGGCCTTAGCGTACATGGGGATTTCGGGAGGCGTGAAGATTGGAGCACATATAAAGAGAGAATACAGAAATACTTACAATCTCAGGAAGGGATGCAGTTTGCAAAAGAAGTGATTACAGCTCTCTCGTTTCGGGTCCATCTTTCCGTACACGACCAACAAGCGTTATTTGCCTACGTGACAAACGGCGAAGTGGCAGGTGAAATTTCCCAAATAAGTAATGATATTCGCTACTCTCACATAGTACCGCTGAGTGAATGCCTTGCAACTGCCGGATTACTGCCCATGTTCGGGTTTCCAACCCGATTGCGCCTTTTACATCACCAACCTCGCACAGAACGTTCATTTGTTGGTGCTTTGGAAAAAGGTACCGTTGATCGAGATTTAGAAATTGCAATTGGAGAATATGCACCTGGCTCTGAAGTCGTCAAGGAAAAAGCTAAGCACCGGGCTGTGGGTGTGGCCCACTACACCCCCTTGGGGTCGAAGATCGAAGCCGAACCAGAGCCCTTAGGCCAGCTTCGGACAATTGCATTGTGCAAGCACTGTCAGATACTCTATGATGGGGCTCCGGACTCGCTACCCGATCGATGTCCGTCCTGCGGAGCTTCGAAAATGAGTAATGGCGTTTTTAGACATATTCCAATTTCTGAGCCAATGGGTTTTCGCTCTGATTGGAATGAACAAGATTTTACGGAGGAATTTGAATGGGTGTCTCGGGGATCCTCACCACGGTTGGCACAAAAACCCCCTTCAGCCGTTACTCAGGTATTTAACACTCAGTTTTACAGTCAAGAGGGTGACATCTATACCTTAAACGACAATACTGGAGAACTTTTCACTTTTTATAAAGCAAAAAATCCCTTTGATGGTTGGATTGAAAAGAACAGTGTTGGTGTAAATGGGTTTAACCCTGCACTTACTAGCACGTCGGTTGACACAGCGCTAGCATCCATTAAAAATACGGAAGTTTTGGTTCTAACTCCGGCAACATTACAACCAGGTATGACATTCAATCCCGCTATCCTGGGCGTTAGAGCTGCGCTCTATTCTTTTGGCTTCCTGTTTCGGCGAATTGCATCCGACCTTTTGGACGTTGATGCTGATGAGTTACAAGTTGGATTTAGGTCTGTAGTTTCATCAGGTAACACGGTTGGACAGATATTTCTTGCGGATCGCTTAATTAACGGTGCCGGTTATTCAAGATATCTTGGCCAGCCAGAAGTGCTATCAAAGTTGTTAAGCGATTTGTCTGGTCCGTTGATGGGAGCTCCAAATCTTAAACACCATGATTGTGATTCTTCTTGTTATGAATGTTTGAGAACGTATGAAAATATGTCTTACCACGGTTTGCTAGATTGGAGACTGGCGTTTGATGTTGCCAATGTTTTGACTGACCCAACATTCGTTCCAGGGATTGGTGAAAGGTGGGGCGGTCTTGTACGGCGATCCGCAAAAGGCATGGTATCCAACTATCCTGGGATGCAGGAAAAGTGGTTCGGCCAAGTACCTGCTGTAATTTTTCCAGGCGAAAACATTGTAGCACTGTTTGGTCATCCCTTATGGAACATTCATGAAGATTTCCTCAATGAACCGATGAGTGAGGCGACCGTTACGGCTGAACTGGAATTTCCTGCTGCCAAGGTAATTCGATACAATATATTCGATCTTATAAGAAGGCCCGTCTGGATCATCAATGACATTTTGAGTCAGGAGTATGCCCAATGAAAATTCCAGAATGGCCACACCCTAGTCGATTAGAAAAAACATCACCGGCGGGTTTTGAATCGCTGCTGTCGTGTCCTCTTAAGGGGTTTCTGGACACAGTTCCATCTCTCCCCGCACATCGTGTCACACACCCAAAGGCGTTGATCGGGATCGTGTGTCACGACATGTTACGACGAGCAAGTGTCGGGGCGTACGACCATATAGATCCAAGTGAAATAAAGCAAGTGCTCCGTGAACAATTTCACCAAAAATGCCAACACCTGCTTCTCAGTTCGGTAAACGCTAGTCAATCTCAACGCTACGGTTCACCCGAAAATTGGCCTGGATATAACATCAGGTACTATAGACTACAAGCCTCAGCGCTTCAGACATTTGAACGCCGCAGCACTAATACAAACCGTTCAGATATGTCAAATGTCGATATACTCGCAGAACGGGAGTTGAAATCCTCTAACGGAAGACTGGTTGGCAGGCCTGATCGTATGATTTACCGAGAGCATGGAGATGCAATCATTGAGGACTATAAGACTGGAGAGATTTACGATGGTAACGAACTAAGAGCGCACATAAGGAGACAAATGTTACTCTACACCTTTCTTTGTGTCGAATCTTTTGATGTTCATAACGTGACGTTCCGAGTTATTCCCATGAACGGAGTTGTTTATGAAGAGAACGTGGATCTTGCAGAGGCCGTTCGATTTGGCGACAGCGTTTTTGACACTCTTGATAGTATCAATACATCACTGCTTGAAATTTCGAGAGGAGAGAAACTTTTCAATGAACTTGCACAACCTTCAGCCGAATCTTGTGCTTTTTGTCCGTATAGGAATCGATGTGACACATATTGGTCAAGCATGACAACTTCAAATGGGTCGTTCCTCGATGTAGAAGGTAGAATTGATAGTGTTAGTTCCTCCTCGCACTACACGGAGATAAGACTTACTTCCACAAGCAGTGGGCAGTCATTTGTAATAAGTGCTCCTATCACCTTTTACGACTCCCATCTAGAACCTTCTCAGAGGATACGATGTATCCAATTACGTAAGGTGGGGGAAAGTTCTACAGATATCTTTACTGAGGTATACGAAGACACAACCATATGGTGGAGTCTGTAGGCACACCGTATGGTTTGTCTATGCGCATGACACAAAGTGAAACTCGCCCGTGTTTCCTATAGCACTAGTTTCAAAGCATTGTGTTTTATACGTTTGTTCTGTTTCGGGTCAGTGTCTCAGCCCTCTCCCTCCCCCTTAGAAAATTCCAACTTCTCAATCCAAATCGACTACTTTGATTCGTAGTTCTCGGACCTATTCAAGAGTTCCAAAAATTTATCTTCATCCTCACCCAAGACATACTTTCTTGCACTTAGCAGAACGTCTACAAAGAGTTCATGATTAGCCAAGTCGTCCAAATCATACTTCTTCAGCATGATTGTAAATGCTCTCTGCAAAACTTGAACCAGTGGCCGCAGCACTCCTTGACTCATTTTATGTAACAATTGAGGATAATGTAGTTCTCGATCACCTAATCCCAGAGTCACAGGAAGACCCAAATGCTCTTCGATGTGTTCTAACAGGGCACAGAACCCACCGTCACAATCATGAAACCGTGGCAATGGAATGGCTGGAAATCTGCTGTAATATTGAAAATTGATTTCTGTCAGTTGTTTGGCTGCAGGCGTCCCGGCACAAACCACGGAAATATTCCCAAGATTGGTCAGACTCTTGATAGCCTCCATCGCTTCAATCTGTTTTACGCTTCGAGAAGTTAGAATGTAATCCATTTCATCTAGGATGACCATTTCAACACGTTGCTGCTCGATTAGTTTGAGTGCTTGTTGTTTAACGTCGCCGATCTTTGAGCCTCCCGGTTGCGGAGCACCCAAGGCTTTCACTATCTGATGGTAAAATTCGTACTTAGTAAAGGGTTCAGGTAGATCCGTATATACTACCGGACGAATGTCATACTGTGTGCCTTCTTCATCCACATCGACATATCCTATATTCTCTTTCGCCTTGACATATTTACGTAACAGAGTTGATTTTCCAACGCCCGATTCACCATAGATAAACAAGTGCCTTGGAGTAATCATGTCACGGTCCGTACCTTGTTCCGGCCGGAGAGAATCTAATTCATCCCAAATTTCACGATACCTTGGGTGAGCAATATTAAGGATCTTCACTCGTTGAAGAAGAGCGGCCTTGGCTTCGACGTCATTCATGCTTCCTCAACTTCCTTTTTCCTTTGCACTGACTTCTTTACGGCATCTGCAAGTTGCTCCAACGACGGTGTATATTCTAATGGTTTACCGGATTGCGGCTGTCCAACCTTAAGTTCCATATTAGCTCGCTTCGCCATTTGTCGGGCCTTTCTGCCTCGTTTGAGTTTCTGTTGAACTCGTTGTTGCAGTGCCAATTTTGCATTTCTAACTGACTTTGTACCTGGAATCCTATTTGCCTTTTCGTTTGCTTCCTCTCTTGATTCCTCACAAATCAGCTTCCACAAATATGCATTCATCCCTTTTAACTCGTCGGCACTAGGTAACACCGCTGGAACCTCTACGTATTCAGCGGAGTCCGACGGTTGAATGTAGATACATGAGATGTCATCGATGTCGTACTTTACTTTGTATTTGGTGGAACGTGGACCAATCAGGTGAGACAGCTTGTCCAACTTATACAGTCGGTTATTCAAACGTACCCCGTCACGGGTATATGGTTTCATCACGACCGGCAGTAGCTCAAGACTATATGTTTCTTTCTCTTCTAAAGTTACAAAATCCGGATATCCAACCTTATTGATTCCATCCACCCACCTTGTGATTGGTCGGTCAGCGCTGGATGGGAGTCCCCGGTGAGGACTCATTTGGTATTGGTCAACAATATACATTGTCAGAAGTTCACGGATGTCTTCGAGTGTAAATACAGCTTCCTCATCAGGCTTGTATTCGCCAAGAGTCGATACGCTGCTCTTCCGAGTCCCATTCAGCCTGTGTATCAGTTTTGAATTTAATGTCCCAAATAGTCGCTCAATGGCGGCTCCATACTCCGGCGTCTTTCTCGGTCGGTATCGTACATTAGACCTGAGGGTTTCATTGATCATACGTCTCACGGCGATACTGCGAAAATCCTTGCCGTTATCGAGTAAAAAGACAGTAGGTATTCCGAACACCTCCCATTCGTTAAAGAGGTCGTATTTTTCTTTAACCCTCTTGAAAAAAACTCCTTGTTGAATAGCCTTTCGCACCACGTTTGCAGATGGTGGTTCAAAAGAAACATACATGCACCATACCATCCGGCTAAATACGTCAATTCCCAACGTAATCCAAGGACGTCCTATGACTAACCCTGACTCGTCAATAACATCCATATCCAGTTGCGTATGGTCTATTTCAACAATGTGAAGCGGATATTGTGCTTCTTCGTTAGAGAACCCTCGAATGAGATCATCATATTTCTTTGCAGCTTTATTGCCATCACGCATTCGCACTCTGATTTGCTCATCAATGCGATCCAGCAACTTCACGTTTTGGCTCCTCGATGCCCCGTCGAAAACATCGAAGTGCAACAGATTCATTAAATGCCTCTTTCGTCATGCGCTTGAGATTGAGGTATTCCTGCTCAATAACTTCCTTGACAATAGGTATGTACTTCTCATCTATTCGGACATCAAGAATCTGAAGAACCTCATCGGGCTTTTTAGGATGGCAGATCACTAACTGCTTGTTATCGCTGCGGAACAGATAGCCACTACCTGCTCTGCTGATAAGTCCTTCCTCGCCACGTTGTGCTTCACTTTCCGCCTGTCTGTATGCTGCCAACAATCGTTTGATAGTCCTGACCGAGGTTCCTTTAGCCCCGTCGCCATCCTCACTAACTATCGAATATCTTCGTGAGATTCTTCGTATTAACTCCTCTTGAGTCAATTCATCAAGAGTCTGTCCCTCAGAAAGGTAATGACTGTGGTACATCATAAACTCATGCATTGCCCTTATATCATGTCGCTTTACTCGTTCCAAGAGAAGCAAGGGTCTAATCAGTTTGAGACGACCCGATACCTTGTGACGCTGCGCCTCGGGTAGGGTGTCCAGAAGAGACATGAATTTGGCATTATCCTTTTTGATCTCCCTTAGCATTGCTTTACCCGCTTTGAACGAGGGGTTGGTAACCAACTCGACAAAGTTAATTTCAATCGATTCGCCGTCTCCTTCTACTCGCTTGATCACAACGTTTGGTGGGGCAATGGCAAGAATCACGTACTTTCGGCCAAAATAGATAAGTTCCGAGTTCAGTTTAAGTTCATTAAAGGTCATATTTCCTCCCTCAGTCCTATTGGTAAGAATGTCCCGCCAAACTCACAAGAAACTTTCACAGTTGAGTGTTCGGTGATGGGTTTCTTTATATTGACCCACAAGGCTCCCGTGGCGATGAGGTGGTAAATAACAGGCAACACAAGTAAAGGGTCATACTGTGGTATCAAACTCCGAGAGAGTTCAACGATGGAGGTTTGTTCGATAAACTGAAGTTTTGCCATGAGCTGCGGGACACAGTTTGCATACCATTTGCGGCTCTTTGTGAATCCAGTCAGGAGTTCAATATTCCTTAAAATGAGTTTCGGCAGCGCCCTTGGGAAAATAACCTTATAGTCCCAACCACGGGATGTTGCGTAGTCTGCACAAACCTTGTCTATCAGTCTTTGCTTCTCGTTTGAGTCATGGGGAAAGGCTTTGGATTGATAAAGCTGAGGAATAGAGCCTTCACGAAAGACGAGGACATCGGGTACATGAACCCAGCTTTTAAGGTTTCCGAGGTCATCTCTGTAAGGTACGTGAATTCGTAGCGGTTGAACGTAGTATCGAATAGTATGATGATCCAGCTCGAGTAGGGAATACAGTGCCCATTCGACAAGTGACTCATACTCCGCAACGGCATCCATTTTGTGACTGTGAAAGGCCCCTATGACATGAGGACGCTGTTTACTATCCCTGTTATCAACCTTCCTCTTCGGTGCAAATTCAATATCTTCTTGGTCCCACGCCTTGTTTGCCCAATTCATCCAACCCCTCCTTAGTATTAGAACTTGGTTTCAATAGAAGATATTTATAAGCTGTTTATCATTCTATATCGCATTTATCTATTATGTCAACTTAATACATGTTTACCATTTTGTCCTATTTTGGATAACATACGTTATATCGATAAGTATGCTATGCCTAACCAAGAGAAGCCGCCATGCAATTTTATTGTTTGAATCACAAAGTCACGTGAATTTCATCATCGAACGCCGACCCACTTCGAGCTCTCCCTCGGGTACGTACAAGTTTTCATTTCTTCACGAGCACCGGAACAGCTATCAATTTTCCTTTTTACAGGCGAATGAGTTGAGAATTATTATTTGCGACGGTTGACCCAATCTTGAGCCACACACTTTCTCTGGCAGTGACTTAATCTAGAAGTCAGCCTGCTCAATTCGTTAAGGAGATTGAAAACCTTGAACAAAACGGCTGCGGTGGTTGCGTTGACTGTCTGTCCACTTAAATTGGGTCTTTACGTCCTCCTTCTTGCCGAGCCGTTTTTGACTTATGACTCTCATTACAGCGCTATCCGTTTCAAGAGCGAGAGAGCACCATTCGAAACTTTATATTGGAGCCGACCGAGTTATGCCATTTGTTACAACACAGATTGCTTAACCACGCTTGTATGAATTGCAACATTCCGGTGAATTATTACATAATGCAATTTGTATTAAAGGGTATACAAAAGTCCCGCCATGGCAATCATTGTGCCATGGCGGGACAGAGCAAACGGTGTCATCTAAAGTTATACGTCAGTGTCAGTATTAAATACTTCTTGTGCCACTTGCAGTTATAACCCACAACAAACTGTAGCATTACAATCAAGTTGTTACTTATAATTCCTTGTAGGTCTTAGGATTTTGAGGATCGGTTCATTTCAAATTTACAATTCAGGTTGTTACCTTCAGCAGTTTCCGAGAATCAAGATCCTAAATCAGATGATTATTTATTACAATCAAGTTGTTACCTTTTCTAACTGGGTATTAGACATATTAGTGTCTGTTCTCTCTTCGAGTAAATTTGCGCGCTTGATAAATGTAATTAATTCCTCAATTTTGTCACTCAAATCATGAGCCACGTAAGATTCCTCAGTCCAATGATCAGAAACAAGCTTGGCGGTTTTTGTTTTTTTACTTGCAAGATCGGAGGCAATTTTTTTATGGCCTGTCGTATCTAGGCAAGTACCATCCGCAAATGTGTATTGTGCTGCGCAGATCTCATCAAACGAATCAAACTGTCCAAATAAAAAATCGAAGTCGGAGATTAAGGATAAGTCCTTTCTCTCACCATTAATTTCCAAATAGTGTCGTGACATTTCTTCTCCGAACATAACTTTATAAAGAATATCACCTGGAATATAGTTCTCAATTTCGCGTCCTTGTGTAATCCAAAGTTTTACATAGTCAGATAACTGAGCTCCAGTCTCGGTTGCGCTTTGATTTAAATGGGTTTGTAGTCTTTGAACCCTTTGCTTTAGCGACTCGTGTTCTGAATCTAGATCAGAATCACATACAACTACAGCATATCGACTTGTTTTTAGAATATCTATGTACTCTTCCTCACCAAGAAAATCGTATGAAGATAGGTTGGAACCACCATACATCATAAACGTGTAGTGTTTTCCTTCAATCAGCTCAGAAGACCGACACGTTATCCATCTTTTAATGTACGTCCGATCACTTGGCCCTTCAACCCAAATTACGACGTTGCTCTGAAGCAGTTGTGATGGTCTGATCCCTAGTTCATCGAGCAGTCGGAACTTCTGCACGACCTCGTGGCAAGGCGATATAGTTGTGTACTTATCCTCCTTTCGTGAAACCCGATATACACTCCATCCGTCGTTGACCTGGTCCACAAGGACCGACGAATGTGTACTTATGAACATACAGTGGTTGGGGAAATTCTGCTCTATTACCCGAACTAATTGAATGACTGCCTCTGGATGTAGGTTACTCTCCGGTTCTTCTATAAACACATTTAACGATTTGTCTCTGTTAAGGAAGAGGTACGCTAATAACATAATCATTTGTGCAACACCTGTACCGAGATGTGACAAGTCAGCCGATATTCTTTTTCCTCCCCTTGTTATGTAAAAGCGCAACTCCGAGTCTTTTGGATCAAGCTGGAACATCGGTTCATCTAAGATGCTTTTGAGCCAGCGTTCTAGCATTTCCTTAAAGTCAGCCCACTCGTCATCTTGGTGATTTCTAATTTCTATTATTTGACGAACGATATCGCTACCGTCAAAATCACTCTCACCTGCATCCCATGACGATCTTGCGAAGTGCCGCACGGGGTCTACGAACACTAGACTGTGCAGAAATGCTAACCAATAATCGTAGGTATCATTCGGGTATTGCATTCCCTCTTTGGGGTTTTCATACTCCATGGTATCTGGATTTAGTAATTTAGGCGTGCCCCCATCGGTTGCTTTAAACTCTTCAAGCAATGGTATGTTGCCATATAGTACAGAGAGGCATGACAGCTTACTTGAACAGTTATGGCGGGCTTGAAGAACTATTGGTACTACCGATCTATGAAGGGTCGGTTCTCTACCTGACCATACATGGGGTAATTCATCTAGTGCAATTTTGGAAACGATTTCGCATCCATCAAACTTCCATGTGTTCTGGATGCTAAACGCCTCTGGGATGGAGTTCAAACTACCATAGTTATCGAAGGGGCTGCTTATCTGATGCTGATCCACTTTATCTTTGAAATGTCTAAAAGTTATCTCCCGCAAATGGTATAAATACTTAAAAAGGTTAGATTTTCCAGTATTGTTCGGTCCTATGATTAAATTGATCCGTTTCAAGTCACGCAAATGAACCCCTTCTGTATCGGAGAACGAACGCCAACCGTTTAGCTCAAGTTCCTTTATACGCATCAATCATCATCCCTTTGAACATTCGACTTGTTGCGAGTAGTCCAAGATCTTATGAGGCGTTCAATGGAGTATCCGTTCGGCGGGCCGTCGTTCCAGGATTTGTGAAATCTAACATCATTGCTCCTTGGACGAGGGGCAGGCTCATCAAAGCGGATTTTTCCTGGTAGAACGACTGCATCTCCCGTAACTAAAGCCTCCCCATCCCTGAGACTCGATAGCGAATCTGCTTGCTCACCGAGCATATCAGGAAGTAATCTCCTGATTTTGTTTTGATCTAAGTCATTAGTCAAACGTAAGGTGATAAATGTCCCGCACTGGGACAAAACTGTCGATGATACATTGGACGGACGTTGTGAAACTACCATAAGACTTAGTCCATACTTACGACCCTCTTTAGCAACCTTCTCAACCCGTTCCAGACATAAAGAATATACTGATGACGAGTCATCAGGAATGTATGTATGGGCCTCTTCTAACACCAGTGCTATCGGTAATGATTCAGGATCCAAGTCCCAGTATCTGTAGTCAAAACATAATCGGGTTAAGACTCCAACACAGATAGTGCGGATTTCAGCAGGCAGACCACTAAGGTCGAGCACAGATACGTATGTGTTGTCATCTGCGTTGAGCCCTAGGAGCGAGCGAAAATAATCTGTAAGACTCAGTTGCGAACTACTGTCCCGTTTTAAGAACCTGAACCTATTGTCTTCATTAAGAGCCTGTAACTTAAGCAGTATTTTATTATACGGATCTTGCTTTGATTCAGACTTCTCACTATCTTTCTTAGCTTTGATCCTCCCGATTAATGAGTCCATGTCAAAGTACACAGGGCTATCTACCGAGATGCTTTGTTGAATGGTTTCATCCGTAACGTTATCCTTCTTTAGTGCTTCGATAAATTCCTTAATATACATCTTCTGCGTACCACCGGCTTCGGGATAATATATACCAATGAACTCTTCAAAGTCTAAAAACCAGTAGGGGAGTGAAAACTTTTCCCAGGGAACTACATTTGTCTTGTCCTCCCACTCTCCAGAAAAAGCGCTTGAGTACTCATTATGAATGTCAAAGAAAATCAGTCTTGGTTGAGGATAATCTCGTAATATTGACTGCGCAATTCGAGCTACCGTGCTACTTTTCCCACTGCCAGTAGTCCCCATAATGGCAACATGTCGCCCAAGTAGTCTATCAAGTTCAAGAAAAGCGTCGCCCGCCCCGCTCATTGAGCGTCTACCGACCTTAAAGTACCTTGCATCCGCATTTGATTCCTCATGTATCCCTAACAACCTGTTGACTTGATCACCATTTAGAAAGTACACGTCGCAAGTGATGGGGGGATACTTACTGACACCTCGCGTAAACTTCTCTTGTTCATTGACACTGCCAACTATTGCAAGTTCCACAATTCTGTTCTCACGGTGTCCGCCATCACGTGTCTCCACTTCTTCGATGAACACTCTTGTCACGGTGCAAATTGTGTCTCCATGAAAACTACCACAATTGACGAAAGCCCCGATTTCTGCGTGTAGCGCTGAATCATGACTCCCTACTGACAACCGTTCAGCCTTAACGACAATTTTCCCTCCGTCAACGCTACTAACCATTCCAAACTTCAGTTCGTTACGTCGCAAATCCATATCTTGGCTCCTTTCCTGAAACTACTTGAACCAATTAAGTTCCCCAAGATTTTCCGTTATGTGCTCAATGTAGTAGCAATCTTCAGAGGAGACTGAGTGAAGGTAATCCACGCAACGCAATATATACCTTGTTCTGAATTTCCCAAATTTTACATTCCATTTTTTGTATTCGACACTACAAAACAAAGTCCTGCACGAATCGACTTTACACTTGATAGCCTTAAGCATTAATAAACAGGGCTTTCGAGGTCATGTACGACTTCGAAAGCCTTGGTATTACTAGACGTAGTTCGCACTTGGTGTGACACGGCCGCCCCGGAACACAAAACCCACCTAAGTTAGCGTCTCCGAATACACCGGCGATAGCACTTTCGGATTTCGCCCAAAACACATGCCGAAATACCAAATCCGTTTTCTCGTCCACATCGCAACTCATTTTGGATTTCACCTAAACGGTTTGAGATATAATGAGATTGCAGTCGCTGCCTTTGAACTCCTCGGTCGAAATCCCCGCAAAACCATACGGGACAAGAGGACTGGTTAATTAGTTTGCCTGAACGTATTATCGGTGTGTGAAGTTACCTGGACAGACAGTTAATCCCCAAGAGAAAGGTCGACCAACCCCTTGGGTGGAAGCGGTTGTATTCCGCAGTTTCATTTTGCAGAAAAACGCGGCGTCCAGTTATCCATAATGACTGCATGCTTATTCACTTTTCGGTGATATCCTTATTGAAGAAACGGGCAGCAATGTGCAAGATCCATTCATTGGGGAAAATCAGAATAGTCGTTGGAACTGTGGTACCACGGGGAGGTGTTTGATTGGACTACATGTCTTTCATAAATCTGGATCTGGAATCTGACTGGTACCAGAGTATGTGCGCATTGCACAGCACGATCTTTAGACCTCAAGGCACCGACGCCATTGAAGAAGAACTGTCCTCAAAGCCTAACTTCCTTATCCTTGTTGCCCTAGCTAATCAACAAGTTGTTGGATATAAAATCGGTTATCAAGAACGTCGAACTCGGTTTTACAGTTGGCTGGGCGGTGTGCATCCAGAATATCGAGGGCAAGGGATAGCGTCAGAACTTATGCTGAGACAACATGAGTGGTGCAGGAGTCAAGGATATACGGTAGTACGGACTCAGACCAAGAACAAGTGGAGAAGCATGCTGATTTTGAATTTGAGACATGGCTTTGATGTTGTTGGCACTTATACAGATAAACATGGAGAACCGAAAATCATTTTGGAGAAACGCATCGAATCATCCGCTCTTCATCCAGACAACGGTCGGTAACGATATACATAATAATTCATTGATCTGTAATGTGCGTTGTTCAGGTAAGGGGCAGGTTTGTTGAGGAGCATGACGAAGCTAATTGCAGTGAGTCTGTCAGGAAAGAGGTGTTGTGGCAATTAACGAAGAACAGGTAAGCGAGCTTAAGAAGGAATTGTACGCGGAACTCGATGAACTCAGCCGAAAGCATCGGTCGTTTAAGTTACGTACCAGCGTGGTCACTAACTTGTTGATGCCAGGGCTTGGGTTCTTTGTCTATGGACAGTCGTATGTGAAAGGTCTCATATCTTTGGTTATATTTTGGGGGTACTTCTGGTTTTTCGTCAAAGACATAGTTCCCAACACCGATGCTGGTGTTGCTGTTTTCTATTTCATTCCCACGGTGGTTATCTGGATTGTTAGTGCAGTTATGGTTGCGTATCTCGATGGCTAAAGACGGGTACGGCTGAACAAACGAGGGGCATGTTCTAAGCCGTTAACAGGATCTGAGATTGCATGTTCATGCAGTCTGCAAGGCACGCCTCTTGCGTCGCAAATGGGCAGTTTAGTCGCAGATGAAGCGTTAAAAAATATAACACATCGTTACATTTGAACTGGGCAGATACTTTCTTCGATGGTACAGAATTTCCCCTTCTAGAAAATGTGGAGCTTAATTTACAAAAGACGTCAAACACATCATAATGAAGCGAAAGCGCGTGCGGCTCAGCAGTACATAACGATAAATTAGGAACGGCTCAAATAAAGGGAAGAATTGTGGACTCTAGACTTGGATTGGAGGTGAATGGAATGACATCTACCGACATTATCAGGAAGCTTTTTCTTGCTTATTCGAAACGTGATGATGACGAATTTCATCGTTTGGCAGAAGAGTTCATTGACCTTGAGAAGCGAAAAAAGCACAATTTAGTCGTCAAAGAACTTAAAGAGGCATTGTACAGCAAGAGTGTCAACAATCGCCATGCAATGAAGCGCTATCGGACTGACCTGCCCATTCCGAGGGACAACGACAACGGTTTTCCATTACTAGAGATAGGGGAACATGAGCTGAGCTGGGATCAACTTGTTTTACCGGAAGATAATCGAGTTGTGTTGGAGCAAATTATTCGCGAATTCAAGGGCATGGAGATATTGGCAACGTTCAATTTAAAACCATCGAATAAGGTTTTATTTTGCGGCGCTCCAGGCACTGGCAAGACGTTCTCGGCACAAGTATTAAGTTCTGTTCTCAACATCCCTTTGGTATACATTCGGTTTGATTCCATCATTTCATCATATTTGGGTGAAACGGCGACTAACTTACGCAAGGTTTTCGAGTTTATAAAGAATGGTGTATGGATTGTCCTTTTTGACGAAGTTGATATAATTGGTAAGAACAGGGATGATCACCACGAAAGTGGCGAGATCAAGCGAGTGGTCAATAACTTTTTACAAATGCTTGATGGTTTTGATGGTGAAAGTTTGATTATTGCGGCGACGAATCATCCACATATTTTAGATCCTGCAATATGGCGACGCTTTGATGAAGTAATTAACTTTACATTACCAGCGTTCGATGAACGGCACCGTTTACTCAAACAATATTTAAATTCCATTAAAAAGCATGAGTCTGTCGACATTATGGATTTGGCGTCGAAAACGGAGAACTTCAGTCCGGCAGACTTGAAGGGTATGTGCAAGGAAGCGATGAAACACGCGATTGTAAATGGAATGGACGTTTTATCTAAGGAAGATGTGGAGTTCGCTTATTTACGCTATATAAGCCGGTATCAGATTCGGGCTGGTGCCGAGGTAATCGAATAAGGCGGTGCTGTTATAGCATGGAAGCTCGTGACCATTTGCCACTACCTTTGTTTCAACTGGACTTGCCAAAGAAGCCTCGACCAGGTGGTGGGGGATACCAATCACCTGAGGGTCGGCAGAAGAGTGATTTTTATCGACAAACGAAAGCCCAAACAGACAACATTGCCCGCTCGTATAATGATTTGAAAACCAAATACAGTGGACGACTGGACCCGCATCTCATTTACCGTATCAAAGTCAATCAAAGCGTCGATTACGCTCAATTTGAGAAGTCCCTCAATTCTTTAGGCGGCTTGACTGTTCTGTCCGTGGCAGAGGACAAGAAGGGGTACTGGGTTGTATTTTCAAATGATTCGGAATTTCAAACCTTAAATGATAAGCTTGCACAATATAGCGGGGTAGTTCCAAACGGGCACAAATACGATTTCTTCAACGCCATCGATGCTATTGAAGATGTGCCGAGAGAAGAGAAAATTGGCGAATTGCTTCAAAAGCACCCGCTTACAGTAGGCGATTCGAGCTATTTAAACGTGGAATTATGGCGGATTGACGATGACCAACTCTACTCTTTTATCGACCAGCTAAAGAGTCAATACCGAGGAAACAACCAGTTTCGCATCAGCGATCAGTTGGTTACACGGTCGTTTGTGTTGCTGCGTGTTAAAGTGAATGCTGAAATATTTGAGGAATTGTTGGCGCTCAAAGAAGTTGCTCGAATTGACCGACCGTTTATTCCTACGTTTTCTCCAACTTCTTTCAATAGTATTGATATATCCGAGTTCGAAATCGCTCCCCCTGCTGATGAAGCCACAGGGGTTTTGGTCATTGATTCCGGCATCGTTTCAAATCATCCATTATTAGAGCATGCTGTTGGTGGAGAAGAAAATTTTCAAGAAGGGGAATCTGAGTCTCAGGATTTAGTAGGTCATGGCTCACGGGTTGCCGGAAACGCAATCTATGGGGAAATTGAAGATTGTATCGAACGACGCGAGTTTTTCCCTTCAAACTGGCTCTTCTCGGCTAAGGTGATGTATGGTGTGGAGAATTTGCATGGGGGATTTGACTCGACGTACGATGAGGAAAGACTACTTGAGCGTCAATTAATGGATGCAATTACGTCCTTTTTAGACAATGAGGCGTATCGGATTAAAGTTGTAAATTTATCGTTCGGAAATAAAGAAGAAGTTTTTAAAAGTCACAGTAGTCGCCAATTCCCTCTTGCCGCATTGATTGATGAACTGGCGGTTTATTACCCACATGTTGTTTTCGTGGTGTCGACCGGGAATCTGGATCCGCGCGAGATATATGGTCAGGAGCTTTCCGATATTTTAGAGGAATTTCCGAATTATCTAGTCGAAAATGATGCATTTCGAATCATTAATCCCGCATCGTCGGCATTGTCCATCTCTGTCGGTTCAATTGCGCCAAGCCATCGCTACATGAACGTTGGCATGGATCGCACTGAGGAAGAACTTTGGTCGCCAGTTGCTCAGGAAAATGCACCGTCGCCGTTTACGCGTTCCGGTTTTGGAATGAACGGTATGATGAAGCCTGAACTTGTTCACTATGGCGGAAATCTTGTTTTGCGAGAACAATACGGACGCATAGTAGAAAATGTCGGTGGGAAAATGATACACCTTTCTAATGATCCAACAGAGAGGCTTTTTGCGTTTGATTATGGGACAAGTTTTTCTGCGCCAAAAGTAACCCATATTCTTGGGCAAATTGCAAATCGGTATCCGACTGCGTCCGCCAATTTGATGAAAAACTTGTTGCTCCAATCTGCGCAGGCGATTAAGACGGATGGCTTTAATGGAAATGAAACTCAACAATTAAAGTCAATTTGGCAAACGCAGGGATATGGTGTGCCTGATATCAATCGCGCAATTCATTCGTTTGAGAACCGTGTTTTGCTGTTTCATGAAGGAGACATCGGACTTAAGCAAGTTCAAGCATTTAGCGTCGGTTTGCCGAGCAGTTTCTTTGAAACTAAAGGGTATAAAAAAATATCAGTTGCCTTAACGTTTAATCCGCCAACGCGCGCGACAAGAGGAGACAGTTACCTGGGTAATCGGTTGGAATTTAAGCTCTTTCATTCCGTTGAGCCAGGTCTCGTGGTTGATAAATTTGCAACTGTAGATTTGACAGATGGTAATGATGAAAGGACACCCCCAGAACTAAAGAATAATGAAATCGAACTGATTCCTGGGACCAACATCCGAAAGTCCGGATGCCATCAAAAGGGGTCAAAAGAGTACAAACGCGAAACGAAGAACATGCCTCGTACGCCGATTACACTTGTTGTTATGAATTTAAACAAATGGATCAGGGATGAGAATTATCGTCAATCCTATTGTGTTTCGGTCATGCTGGAGCACGCTGAGGAAGTTAATCTGTATGAATCCATTCGTACCGAAGTAATGCAACGCGTGCGGATCAGATGACCGCTGCTACGCCTGACATGAAACATCATTATCAGGGCTATGGTTATGGTGTTGTGTATATTTTAGTAAACACCATCGCTGCTAATCGTGAACACCGAAAAGGGCATCGTCAAGTAACTTATGCATGGGGGTGGTGCGACTCAAGGCATCGGCTCCCGTCTTCAGCTAACGGGGGCATTAACGACAGAAGAACGGCTAATGGAAACTGCATAAATATGAAAAACGCGGAATATCTGAGCCCGCGCTTTCTGTGTTTTAGTATTCCATTTTCCGTGTTGGGTCATCCGGAGTGAACTTACTTTAGTCATCACTAGACGCTGCGGCTTCTGCACGGCCGTAGGCTTGACAAAGCTGTTCGCAGTCTTTGTCTCCACTTTAAGTAGACTCACCGTTAAGGTTCAACTTTGGTGTATGTATTCCTCCATTCAGGGCAGCATAAGAATGCATAATTTAAACGAAGGGAATGTTCCAGTAATGGAATGGCTACAGTTTTCACGAGAACTACTTGAAAATATCGCCCCCGCCGTGGCAGCATTTCTCTTTGCCTTGGGCGTGCTTTAAGTTTGATATAAGCGTAAATTTAAGATTTACGTTAACGCCTGCTCGGCAAATAATGCCGGATTCCTAACCTTCTTTTGTTCATAGCTTCGTTTGTGATTTGAAATCTTGGCGTCCACCCAGCCAGTGACGTTCTCCCGGTTTCTCTGTAACAGGCTCCATAATGAAAGGATCAGAATTAGGTGGATGACTCCCCACCAAAAATAGAGGTTCCATGAACGACTTTCGACCTTCACGAGTCCTCGCCTTGGGTTGCTGCCGCCTCTTGCATGCTCTGGAGGAAGCTTGCAGCGTCCGTTAAGACGTTACGCCCGTTAACGAAATTCACAACGTTTCCAGCAATGAATTCCATGAGCAAGATGTGCTTTATAGGTATATCGTATTGTCGGGGTTGATGGAAGAAGAGACGATAAAGCCAATCATGTGGTCGATGCCATCCGTTACGGGGAAAGTAACCAATGAACCGCCAACTATCATACTGCCCCTCAACTTCGTCCTCTGGTCGTAACGAGGCGTTCACTGTGTCCAAATAAGCACTTCCAAAGCGAGTTACAAATTCTTGTCGTACAATATCATAGTAATCAGTCCGGATATATCTCTCGCGGTCTAGGTCTACGTTTAGACCTCGATGCTGCCATTTGTACTGCCCCGTTTGGTTAATCCATTCCCGATAAGACTCGTTTAGAAACTTTAATCCAATATGCTGCATACCTCCCTCCAGAACAAATAGGGAGTCCTTGGCAACTGTCAGGAGTGTTGCACTAGTATTCCAAACTATCTTTTGCGTTAAGTCATGACCCCTACTACAAACCGTAGGCGTTATAACGTATTCAGGCCTCGTCGTCTCAAATGGGAGTCCACACACTGGACAGGAGCCAAGAAGAACAGCGTTGTGTTTCGGACATATAAATACCCCTGGTATTTGGTGTACTCTGTGCCAGTATGACTCACCGAACACACTCACGTCTTCTACCACGCACTGAGGACAGCAATATAGAGCCTTAGAATGGTCGACTATCGAGCGAAGAGCATTACGAGGATTATCATCCAACATTAAGTTTCGAACCTCTGCCTGCTTCTCTGGAGTCATGAATGTCGCGTAGTACCGGAATAGTGTAGTATTCTCCACCAGGTAATCTACTGTAAACGAGCTCTTTAAGCGTTTCTTGAGAATCCGTAGATAAGATGGCATTTGAATTGATACTGTGTGGCTTCGGCGCCCAAACAATTTCATCGAGATGTCGTGATCTGAAGTTAAGCCAGTGCGAAGGACCCATCTAGCAATCACACTATATAGTATCTCATCAGGATAAGGGCGAGGAAGCTCAATCCAACTCATGAAATTCACCTCTCGGAACATTACCTACCTGCGTCGGGCAAGCTAGATCAACTGCTTCACGCAGACATTTCTGAACACCCTGATCCATGGGGTTGCTCAGCCCTGCCAGTCGCATGACTTTCCACTCCGCAACTGGTTCTCCTTGACCAAGGAGATACGAAACGGCCCGCCTGATTCTACGTTTCTGAAAGTCAGCGACAGTCTCCATATGATCATCTAATACTTGTTGGGTCAGCGGCAATTTGCTTAGACACTTTTCTAACATAGACTTTTTACCACACACTCTACCGATCCGTCCAACTGTTACCCTAACGGGCTTCTCTCGCTCGTCAATGATTTGCTGTACAGTTTTCTCAACAACGTGACTCATCGCTAGGTCACGAGCTCGCCAATCGACCCTTGGGCGATTGGTTGCCACATTTGTCAATGGCCGCGGTAACATTTGCTCTAGCCATTGTCGGTCATGACGGAGTAGCCATTGATAATCCCTGTTATCCATATGCCGAAGCTGCGTGCGGGAAAGACTTGGGTTTCCGTACATGATACTCGTGAATCTCTGTCTCCGCAGTTCAAGTTGCGATACGACTGTTGACTCTAAATTCTCCGGGGGCACTATCTGCTCATTTAACCGGATAGTTATAACCTTTGGGTCAGTGCCTAATTCCCGTGCCAACCCACGAAGGCTCCAACCTTCTTGAGAAATTAGAGTTTGAAGTTTGTTCTCCCATACATGCCCAAATTCTTTAATTCGACCGAATCGTATGCGGTCCTCTTCACGACGATCTGGTCCACGACGAGAATAGGTAAATCCACAATTACAACGAAATGTACCCACCGGTCGCCGGGTATCGCTACAGATGGTTATGGTCAAGTCTTCGACGACATTCTGCATGTGATGATCGGCAGCCTTGTTCAAACATGGCCACGGGCCACGACCAAAAGGTGTAAACCGCGATCGACTGAAGAATCTGGGAGCGTCTTCACTGAGGAATTCGATGAGAAGTATATGAAGCATTGGATGGAGAGCCTTCTTGGGCTTCCGGGTTAATTCCCGAAGCCAACTCCATTCATTATCCTTAATCGGTGCACCCACGCCAACTTCCGTCCAAAAGGCTTGGGGAAACTGCCGCATAAACCGTTCATAAAGTGCAGCTTGGCGTATAGAACCCTTGGGAGTTGCCAAGTCCATTTTATAGAGAGCATTAATATAACGTTCTCGAAGGAATTCGAGCGAGTCCCAGGGTGCAGTGTTATTGAGGATAAACTGACTATCTGAGGCTAATCGGGCCAGCAAAGGATCGTTATTCCGCTCTGGAACCAATAGAGAATGCCCGCAGGTACATACGGTCAGTGGATAGGGAAACTCCTGAATTCCCCGTTGATATGGAGCGCTGTCACAATGGGGACATTTGCTACGTAGTTTCACTGAATGCTTGGGACAAACCTTAACACCCGGAATGTGGTGGACCCGATGCAAGTATGGTTCACCGTATGTTTGAATATCATCCTCAACACAGAGCGGACACCAAACCATTTGCAAACCAAGGGGAACACGACTAGCAACTAATCCAGACTCCAAATACACACTTAGGTTTCCATCATGAAGCATGTCTTGTTTGACGCGCTCAGCCATTCGTGGGTGAAGAAAGGAACAGTAATAGGGAAAGAGCGTATTCTCCATAATTAGCGCTTCCGCTGATTTATCAAAGTGACCCTGCTGCTCTAACCTACATAAATGGGAGGGAAGATGCACTGATGGGCGCACCCCTTCCAATCCAAAAGCCTTACGAACGCTCTCCTTGAAGCTGCTGTGACCAGAATAGATGTGGTAGCGAGCAATCAATCCAACAAGTAACTCATCCGGGTAGATCCTTAGCACGAAGCTCACCTGACAAAATGAATTGAACTGGGTCTGCAACAAATCCAGCTCGAACCAACGATGCGTACGGCGTCATTTTGTCAGTTTTCCCTTTTCTAACGGCATTAATCATTGGGGTGTTACTCGATGTTGAAGAGTTTTTCTTACGAGTGCTCTTGCGAACGGGCAAATTGTCAGCCGATTGTCCGAGTCTCACCATGCCACTAGCAGCTTTACCGGACATGCTGTTAGCTTGATCAAGCATGGCATCTGACGCTTTAAGCGCCTCTCTCTTCCATCTATTTAGGTCATCGTCTCTAGTTTGGCTGGTAGCTCGGATTGCGGTGGCTTCACTGTGTCCCACTGCGATTAGCCACTCAATGACCTCTTGCTCTGGGTCTGACTCTGTTTGAATACTCCCTTCTTCGACCAGGTTCTCGACGGCTTCTTGAACAAAGTCCTTGATAACTATCGGTTGATCAATATCAGGATATTTCTCCAAGTCCTTGCCTGTACGAATCGCCGTTAAAACAGGATGTAGATGATAAAAATACTCTTTTGCAGTGTTACGTAAAAGATGGGTATCCAGTGCTTCTTTGCCAGAGGTCATTGCGCGTATCTGGGCGATGGCAAAGAGCTTGACGATCAAATCCGGAATACCCATAGTTTCTGAGTATATGACACCCTCAAGTTGAGAATTCAACGGAGCAAATTTCCTTGTCCACTGGTACCTCCATAAGTTAGACAAAAATAGTTTCCAGTCTTTGGTTTTCGGTTTAAGCCTTGTCCATCCTGGCATCGCTGGAAATCTCCGTCCATCTCTAAGCTCACCGTGGAAAGTCTTTTCAATACTTGGATTCCCAATCAACAGCACGGGTACACCAATTGTGTTGGCTAACTCGACAAAAAAATTCAGCATCTTCTCCTTTCCACCGCTGGCTGCTTGATTTAAGTTCTGAATTTCATCGATCACTAATATGCCCAGACTGTGATTAAATGCCGTCAGTTTCATTTTACCGAGCAAAATACTTGTGGTTATCCCGTGTTGAGGGGCAAGCCGTTCCGCTTCACGAGTACCAAACAAGTCATCAAATACCTGTAGAAAATCTAAGCAAAGTGACCTCAGCGACCCATCCGGAGGGCAGTCAATTTTAGCCCATACGACTTGAGTATGTCGGAGGTGTTCCGTTTCATGTAGGATTACCTGCGGATACTGCATGAGGATTCTCTCAACAGCTGTGCTCTTGCCAATTCCAGACAATCCAACTATACTTCGTGCGCTCGCCGTGGACGTCGGGATCTTAAATTTATTTAGTTCCATCTCCGCTACTTTAGGGTCTCGAAGAGCAAGTGCAATATGTCTCATCATCCGGGCATGATTTGGAGTTAAAGGATTACGGGATAAATATCCCCTTCGGACCAAGACAGAAAGATCTTGTTCCAGATTCACATGTCGATTAAGAGGATGCAGAAAATCCTCTAGCCGCATAACACAGTGTAATCTAAGGTAGGGCAAGAGTTCTTTTTCCACTTCTGAAAATTTAGGTTTATTTGACATGTATCGGAGGACTTCCTCAGGACTCATGATCGGTGGCAGCGCTTCAATAAGTGGATTTCCCCGATAATCCTCGTGTATTTGCTGAGTGTACTTTGCTGGCTCAATGGTTCCAATGAGATTATGAAGTGGTTTGTGTGTCATTCTTTACCCCCATCTCCAAGGTCTGTTATATCCGCAATGAGGTCGCTGTAATCTGCATCGTCAACTTCGCCCGGCGTCGGAGCATCAGGAAATTGAACGATTTTACTTGGTTGTTGATGTGATGTCCGTCCCAGATGCCAGGAACTGTTCTGGCGCTCAATCGCCTTTTGATCAGAGCGATGCTCCCGAACATTTTCCTTCTTCATTTCCTTGTTGGGGATATTTTTCCTTTTCTTCTTTGCCTCTCGAATAATTTCATCAATATGTGTGTCCTGCTCTATGCCAGCTTGTAATTCGTCAAATTTCAGAGTAGGATTCATGATGGTCTCTTCATAGGAGTCGATGTCACGAGCTTCCTCGTCGCGTAGTCCTCTGTATGGCGAATAAATGTCCGCTAGGTGACAGACCTCGAAACCTTTCCCATCATTCAAGCGAACGTATATTTCGTCGATATTACGCGGGTCGAAGTGGATGGGCAAGGACTGGCTCTTGACGCCGCCTACAAACCATTGTTTTCTTAGAGCAGTCTCTCCCACATAGTATCGGTTGCGAAAACGAATGCCTTTCTGCGTAATGAGAGCATTCTCTGACGGCAAGAGATTCAAACGCAGAATGTCCTTTGGAAAGGTATGTAACCCGTTGTACTCGTTCTTTCTCCCCCAATTCCACAGATGTATCGGGACAGGTGGTACATCGTCCATTATCATGTTCCTAGACCGTTGATAGTGAGACAGAACATGGTGATTGTTATACTTGAGGACCATACGAATCATTACTTGTTCAAATTCCTCAATGTCTAACACTGCATCAAGAGGATACTTGCGTCCGCCTCGCTCCTGTATGCGATGCGGAATAGCCCCAGGCACCCATTTAATCGCCTCTTCGTTGACAAGTCCAAAACTACGTTCGACAACCGGTTTCCAGTCTGGCCTATAGGGGGGAAGCGTTTGCACGTCCGTGTGTAATGTTTGTACTAAGTGAGTTGGCCTAGTTCCCTCGAATTCTCCGCGGTCGGTTGTGAGTATCTCTGGAACATGTTGCGCAGGCCATTCTTCTGGGCGTATCTCAATCCCGTGCGATGCACAATACGCTACTTTGTCAGATGCAGCGTTCTCCACAGCCATCATGCCGCCTAACCAGCTTGGTCCTTCCAAACCGACGTATAACCCTGCAATGAGACGGCTGAACAAGTCAATAACGAAGTACAGTATTGGTCTTCCGATAAGCCAGTCTCTGTTGACGCGGTGAACCAACCATATATCTGCGATTGTCGCATCTATCTGAAACACATGGCCTGGTCCCTGTGCTTCATGATTTGTATTGCCGAGTTTAGGTCTAAACTCCTTTTCGAACGTTACAGAACCGTATTGAGCTCGTAATGCCTTCTCGCGGTCACCGTTCTTCTCGTACCAATACCGAAACTGTCGCATAGTTGGTAGTTCTCCCTCGGGGAGAAGTTGGGCCACCATGTTCCCATCTTTCTCCACATACCCATCGTTGAAAAATTTCTCTAACATTTTGCGATAAACCTTAGTGAGTGGGAGACCTGAGCCTTTGTAGTACCATTTATTAATCGCCACTTCAAACGCGTTCTCGACCGCGGGTGTAACGGGAATTCCCTCGAACTCAGGGATTGCCTTTGCCCTCATACTCTTCCGACCGACCTTTGTAGCTTTCTGCTCTGTGACCCGGCTACCACCGCAAGACTTGTAATTTGGTAAGAGGGCGTTAACTATTTTACCGTCATGCCAATATCGCCGTAGCCACTTATATATTTGTTGATGGCTAACACCAGTTCGTTGTTTGCATTCCTGGATCATAGCCCATCTGCTATGCTCATCATATATTGCTGGCTCTTCTTTCACCATATCCTTAATCACATCCCATGCTCTTTCCCTACGGCGTCGATAGGTATCCTTTATTAAGTTCTCTTGAGCCAAACTCTTTTCGCTTACAAACTTGGTCACCTTCACTTGGCCTGCTTCCAAGAGTGCAGTCAGGTCACTGATTCTCACAAATTCAGGTTTTGCGTTTGGTTCCTTCATATCAAATACGACAAGGGAGTTTTGTCTCGGATTAACCCACAAAATCCGTGTTAGCCGTATATCATCGTCGCTAGTCGTCCAATCCAACACCATTCCAGAAACTAAATCAATCACTTTCAGCCCACCTCCTGGTATCTGATTCACTGTGTCGGGTCTTAACGATATGCAAAGGTTTCGTCGGTTCAATCGGTTGTAGCATATCGACAACCCAACGTTTCGTCGCAATTAGATGTCGAAATATAGTAAGGCTTGTACCTTCTGGATAGCCTAATAACTCATCCACTAACGATGCCAAGTCTCTCATAGCCAACCCCTTTTCAAAATTTCTTTCTGCAACTCGACATACTCTTTCAACTTGCTCAAAAGAGAGGCCGTAATCCTCAATGTGAATCGTCTTTCTTATACCTTTTAAGTTTGTAACCAACACATCGGGTAGATTATCTTCTGTAACAAGCCACCAGGAGGCTCCCCGAGCGGTCCAATATATCCGTTCTATTTCAAGTTTCTCAACGTCACGCTTTGATATTTTATCGTGGGCTTTGACACTCCAGACCACAGTACGTCCATCAGTTGTTTTAATTACAAAATCGCTTGTCATGACAGTGTATTCTTTTGTCTTTGGGTGTCTAGGATGCTCTACGCCAATCGCATTAGCAATCTTAAGGGTTTCCTCCTGCTCCAGTGCGTATTGGTCATAGGGAACTTCAACCCAATCTGACCACTCCAGCAATATCCGATACGCGGTTTCTATATCAGACAAAAGATTTCCAACCCATGGAGCCTTGGGATGCGTAGTGCGGGTCGATCTACCGAGGGATGGTATGTCTTGTACCTTTATGTACGGTTCATAGTCTGGCCCTTCTACCTGATTCTTTCCTCGGCGCTGCATCTCCGGCTCTTCGCGTTTACGTTTAGCCACTTTTTCACCTCCATATAGGCAAATATCATACAAATCACCCCTTTCTATTGACTCACATGCCCATCTCCGCAAACCAGTAATGAGTTCAAGGAGTAACGGGGTATACCACATTTTCCGACGCTCACTCAGCGCTTAAAACCTACGCCAACTTCGTTTTTATCGAAAATAGACGATTTTAATTTCACGTTATAATTTGCTCATAAAAAAACCGCCCCGGGATCTTCCAGGACGGTTTTCAAAAATTGAACTCTATAGTTTGATAGATAGATACGCATGTCTAAAAGCATATTATGCACCACCCACGTATTAGCGAGCATGTGTTAAGTCTAGGCAATTTGAACCAACTATATACCTTTGTTCGAACTAGATGATTCAGGAGAATGGGTTCTGCTATCCCCTCTAACACTACTCAGTATGCTGCTCCTCCATATATCTCTAGCACCAAAGCCGCCGGCCTATGAGTTTGCCAGACTCCCACGAGGGCCTTATAAGCACGAGTGAGCTCAGACTATTGAGCCGAATTCACCCGTGCTATCCAACTTCATGTCCTCAGTTATCCATTCAATTCGAGTTTCAAACATCCAGCAACATAACGTAAGAACTTGATTGTCACAGGTAACAACTTAATGTAACAGGTAAGAACTTGGTTGTAAGTCCACACAAACCTGATCGCAGAAATTAAAGTTGTATACTCCAGAAGCCCTGTTTCAAACATTTTAAACATGCGGGAGATCAGCATTCAAAATTAAAGTTGTATACTAAACGACCCGCACAAATTAAATGGGCTTAAAAATCGAAGAATAAAGTTGTATACTACTGGGTGGTTGCTTGAATAATTCGCTTATATCGACAAACCATCGCAAAATTGACGTCGCCGTCGGGAAGGTCACCGTGACATGTGTTGTGTTACCCACACGCCCCTCAAACGTGCGCGTATATACTAGAATGCTACATTCCTTGCCGCGACTGGGATTATAGAGGTTTCGGACCGCGCACTTCCTGCTTGATCCGCACACGTCTCGTCGATTTTGGCCCCCTTTCATAGGGTGCGGCTTTGAGCAGACGTGCGTGCTAGAAATAGTGTGCGTCTAGAATTATGATTTTAAACACTGAATGCGAATTTCTCTAGGAGAATTTGGACGGTTCATTTTCGGTTTCTACAATAAAAGGGCGCAAGATCCGGTAGTACTGCGGGGAAGTTAGTTCCTCTGAGCTAATGAGCCCTGCCAATTACAGGGGAACGAGCATTGTATACCGCAATACAGTTGCTGCTGAATTTGGAGAAATCACATCCTCATCAGAATGAACATCTTCTGCAACGTAGTTACTTGAGCGAATTGACTTCACTTTACCTTACATCTAGTTTTCGAGAAGATTTCAAATAACGAAATCACGAAATAGGGGAGTCCACTTGTACAGTGAGCTAGGTGATCGCAGCTGTTACTAATATTCAAGCAGGACATTCCCATGTACAGAAGAGCGCAGAACAAATCTGGTCAGTCAAAGGCTCATGGGGAATCACAGGTTGCGCGTGTGCGTCTTCAATCAAGTCCGCACCCCCTTTCCCTATGACAATATGCGCATTGTCACCCTGCCCCGCATCCGTATATTCTGATACTATGGACTTTTATACCTTCATCTGTAGACTCGTACCCAGAGCCTAATTCCAGAAGCCAAAATATCCTATAATTCTGCAAAAACGATAACACTCGATGTTGTACCAAAGGTTCCTCCGAGTAATGAGATTTCAGGCTTTTTTGTCCGAGCCGAGATCTTGATACCTAACCTCAATGACTCTCTCACTACCAACTGCTTACAAATGGGCGAAAAGGACATGGGCGGATGAAAAAATTGGAACCTATTGATACATTGGCACATAAAATCGCCAATTTCAATACTGCAAATAACTGAGCGGAATCCACATAACTACACCTCATGCATGAACATGCAAGACTGAATCCGATACAAATGCCACATTCGTCCTCAAGATTAAATTGGTTAACTTCAAATTTATTTTCTGTTTTCGGATGCCATGACGTGTCAAGTACTTACGGGAGGAGAGTCATGTAATCATAAATGGATTTGGAGTGTATCACGGCAATACAATTTATATTCCACTAAATATTTCACTGCTTAAAGACCTGTCGACCACCGATCCAAGTCGCTACAACATGAAGATGTTCGTCCATTATCACGAGATCAGCATCTTTGCCAACTGCAATTGATCCTTTCTTCTCGCCCAATCCAAGTTCCCTTGCAGGTACCATCGAAGCCATGTATGCGGCGTCCACTAGACTCACGTTAACTGACTCAACCATGTTGCGGATTGCTGCATCCATAGTTAATGTACTACCTGCTAAGTTGTGACTATCTGTTAGTACGGCTAAACCATTCTCTACAGTTACGTCAAGGTCACCCAGACTATAAGTACCATCCGATTTTCCTGCTGCAGACATCGCATCGGTGGTGATAATTATTCTTTCTCGACCTTTGAGATGATAAACTAATTTCATCACCGTTGCAGTGACGTGATTCCCATCCGCTATTAACTCGCATATAACATCATCGGACAATAGCATAGCCCCAACCGTTCCGGCTTCGCGGTGATGCAATCCACGCATGGCATTAAACAGGTGTGTGGCATGCCTAGCACCAGCAGAAACACCTAGCATCGCCTGCTTTATGGTAGCATTGGTATGACCAATGGAAGCGATTATTCCGTGTTTCTTCATCCAATGAATAACTTCGATAGCATACGGCCGTTCAGGTGCAATGGTAACTTTTTTCACTAATCCCTTAGAAATCTCCGTTAATTGTTGCAATATGTCTATTGATGGTGTAATCACATATTTTGGGTTTTGAGCGCCACACCGCTCTGGAGAGATAAATGGCCCTTCCAAATGAACACCAAGAATTTGTGCACCTTTACACGAACTCGTCGCAGCAGAGCTTACGGAGGTTAAAACATTTTTAAGGTCGTCAATTGGTGCCGTCAATGTGGTAGGGAGCCAACCGGTCGTTCCTCGTGTGGCATGAAAGATAGCAACTGCTTGGATCGCTTTAACACTACCGTCCATTACGTCATACCCATCCCCACCGTGTACATGAATATCAATGAAGCCAGGTAATATCCATTGTCCTCCTACATCAATCAAATCCGTTGCTTCATCAATGACGGATTGAGGTAGGTATTCACTGTCCCCAATGTCATGGATAATTCCATTTTTGATAAACAACCAACCGTTCTCAATTAGCCTATCACTAAGAACTAAACGTGCCTTATAAAAGGCCAACCCAGAAGTTTCGCTTATCATACATTTACACCCTTTATCATTTGTAAATCTAGTAACGATGCGCTTTCTTTATCGAGAACCCATATCACGTCGTTATGCAACTGCAATATACTTGCCGGAACTTCAGTACGTATAGTTCCCTCTATAGAATTGACCACGGCTCTTTTCTTTGATTCTCCAAATGCCATGAGTACAATTTGTTTTGATCGTAGTATTGCTTGAACACCCATTGTGATTGCACGTTTAGGCATATTATCTGTATCTCGGAAAAATTTCTCGTTATTGTTAATGGTGTCTTCAGTTAAGTCCACCACATGTGTCGTCGAAAGTAGGGATTGATTTGGTTCATTAAAGCCAATATGTCCATTTACACCTATCCCTAATATTTGTAAGTCGATGGGGTTCTTTGAAATTATATCCTCGTATCTTCGGCATTCTTCATCAAGATTATCAGCTGTACCAGACGGAATATAACTTTCTTTTGGACGAATAGGTAACCGACGGAATAGATTTTCTTCCATGAAATATCGGTAGCTATGTGGATGTTCAGAGTCTAGACCAACGTATTCATCAAGGTTCAATGTACTAGTTTGTGACATATCAAGTCCATACATGGAAATTTGTACAAATGAAGCATAGCAGGGCAACACCGTACTACCAGTTGCAAGACCCAATACTGGCTCATCCAAACGCAGCACGGTCTGCTCCATTAATGTTGCTACATATAGTCCGCCTTCACTGGGGGTTTCAAAGATACGTATTCTCATAATAGTCCTCCATTCAAATTAAAAATTATGTCGACTTACCTAGGTAGAATTCCATTGCAACAGCCTAAGATAATAATAGTATTTATTATAACGGATATTTCCTTCTTAATAAAACAATAAAACGGATATTTACTTTTATTTAGGTTAGGTTTATTCTTGTAGATAAAGACCAAGCGTAATGTGCTAGGGAGTTCTAAAGAGAATGAGGTGACACGATGTGAAGGGAATTTACAGCGCCTTGATAGTACCATATGACAAAAACGGTAAGATAATTGAAAGCGGCCTACGACAGATAATTCGTCACAATTTGGACGTCTGCCACGTTGATGGGCTATATGTAAATGGTAGTTCTGGAGAAAATTTTCTGATTTCTACCGACGAGAAGAAACTGATCTTTGAAATCGTGAAAGACGAAGTTGGAGATAAAGCAAAATTAATTGCTCAAGTTGGCTCCATTAATGTGCATGAAGCGATTGAACTGGGTAAATTTGCAGCGTCGTTAGATTACAACTGTCTATCTGCTGTGACACCATTTTATTACAAATTCGACTTTAAAGAAGTAGAATATTATTACGATTCCATTATCGGTGAGACGGGGGAAGACATGCTCATTTATTCTATCCCATCCCTCACGGGAGTTAGTATGTCACTCTCCCAGTTCGATAGGCTATTCCAGAATGACAAAATTGTTGGAGTTAAATTTACATCTGCCGATTTTTACTTACTCGAACGAATTAAACGATACTTTTCTAACAAACTGGTCTTTTCAGGTTTTGATGAAATGCTCTTACCCGCAGTCGTCTATGGAGTTGATGGCGCTATCGGGAGCACATTTAACGTAAATGGAAAACGTGCCAAGAGAATATTTGAGCTCCTCCAAAAGAAAGATTTAAAGGCAGCGATAGATGTACAAAACGAAACCAATGATCTAATCGAAAGAATCATGGATTTAGGAGGTCCGTACCAAGTACTTAAAGAGATTCTAAAAACTAAGGGAATTGAAGCAGGTATATGCCGCGCACCGATGAAACAGTTTGATAAGAGTCGGTATAGTGAGGTCGAAGAACTAGTACAAAAATTCTCTCTCTAAACGAGAAGAGAATTTATTGCAATATATACAAAAGTTTCATTGGCAATGCCGTTTCTCGACCGATATTTTTTTGGAAATATCCAATCAAATGAGTTTGAATTACAATCAATGTTTGTGTGGAGACACCACATGCATCAAAATTAAATAATTTCAGATGCACAACAATCTCTTTCACACGAGATAGCTATAAAATCCACATTTTTCATGTTAACGAGAAGAACAAATCAATGAGAAACCACAGTATTACTTCTAAGGAAGAATGGCTTAGAAATATAGCCAATTAGAATTGAATGAGCTCCCCGATTCGCAGATGGAGTGTGCTTCGAAAGGATCTAGGTGACCGTGATGTATAAGGAAAAATTTTTTAAACTTATTCATAGGAACCTGATAGCCTCTTGTCAGGCATTACCAGGTGAGCCTTTGTTTGGAGATGTAGTGATGGCAAAAATGGCTCTAGCATGTGAACTGGGCGGAGCCGTTGCAATTCGAAGCAACTCCGTTGTTGATATTCGGGCCATTTATCAAGCCACACATTTACCGATCATAGGATTGATTAAACGCAACTATGAAGACAGCGATGTCTTTATTACTCCAACACAAACAGAAGTGGACGCTTTGCTAGACGAACCAATTGCTTGTATCGCATTGGATGCAACAGATCGGAAGAGGCCACATGGCAATACGCTTGCTGAATTGGTTCAGTATATCAAAGCAAAAGCACCCGAAATGGTTGTTATGGGGGATGTCGCAACGGATAGCGATGCTACACATGCGATTTCAGCAGGAGTAGATATGGTGTCAACGACATTGTCTGGGTACACTTCCTCAAGTCCAAAAATTGAAGCTCCTGACATGGATTTAGTAGAATTCCTCGCGAGGGAATTCACGCTTCCTGTAATTGCAGAGGGACGGATAAGCACCCCGGAACAAGCCCGCCAATTGTTGAATCTTGGCGCATGGTCTGTAGTTGTTGGAGGGGCTATCACCCGGCCTCAACAGATTACACGGACTTTTGTAAAAGGAATGCAACACCCAATAGATGGATACTGTAACGGATTCACAATCAATTCCTCTACTAACTAAGGACCACTGCACAGTTGGCAAGCGACGGTAGGGACTCAATCTCTTACTATGGAACTTTCCATACATACTCATTTCTTTAGGATGAGTCCTATCTCGCTTTATCTTATGGTGATCTGTTTGCTTATGTTTTCATTCAGTCCTAAGTTTCTTGCAATATCACTTACAGACAGAGAATCATTATACCCAATTATTTTAGGCGGCCCCTTGTTAAACTCATCTGGGAATTATTCAAAGATATACTCCAAATAGACAAGTAGGTTCAGATCTCTTTCTTCACCGTGTCGACAATACCCTGAGTAGAGGCGCTAGCTCTAGCTTCAACGAGCGTGTTACTAAATAGCAATGGCTTTTTGCCAAATCAAAAAGTTCCATAGATCGTTCGCTACGAAATCCAAAACAAAGAATCACCCAACTTATCCACAGGGAGATAAGAACTTCAGGAACTATTGAGAATCCCCGCAGTTAGTAGGAACTCTGAGAATTTACCTAGAGCCACACAATTGGGCAATTTTCTCTTCAAGCTATTTCCGTTCGCACTTGATTCTTCACATCCGTCTACTCTGCGCATGAATACGCTTCTTCCCGTATCCCTATTCGACAATTGCCTTTTCATCCTTAGTTCTATCCATAACTCACCAGGTTTCAGATAGGCCAACTTAATCAATGTCCTATCGCGTTTCACCACGACAACTGCATCGAATAAACTTGCACGACCTTTCATGTTTCTTAAATCATAGAGAGATATTTTACTCAAGTTCTTACGGAAGAGAAAAGAAATGCTGCTGAGAAAATTCTCAAACAGCATTTCAAGCAAAATCACTCTACCTTCTATATGGATTCGTGAGCAAATCCAGGTCCGTTGATATTGAAAACACGATTTGTCTCACACAATTCCTTCAAACGACCAATGCGCCAACTGGACATCGATTCCAGTGGAACAATCTTTCGCAACCATCCACGATGTTCCGTTGTATAGACGACTACGGTTGTCTGTTCGGAATCTTTTTTTAATTCAATCGTCCCGGTTTCCTGATTTCCCTTACCTGAAAGTTGATACTGAAAGTACTGTTTGTTACGATCCTGATTCACAACTCGACATCTCACCCATCCAAGCCCGCGAACGCGAACAGAGAATTCATTTAGATTTTCTGTCTCCCTGACTTCTTGTAAAGCACCATTCCACATCGGCCATTTAGTGACGTCACAAATCGTATTCCATACCTGTTGCCACGGCACTTTAATTTGAATTGTTTCACTGGTTGCCAACTGAATCACTCCCTCTTATTTCTAAAATCGAATGCCCCCATCGACTCGAATCAATTCACCATTGATGTAATCAGAAAGAGTTGATGCAAGAAATACAGCGACCGACGCAATTTCTGAGGTTGACCCCGGTCTTTTGAGCAACACTTCCTCCAGTTTTTGATTCATGACACTTTCAGGAACCCGCCGACTCATATTGGTATCCACTAACCCAGGCGCAATGACATTTGCAGTGATGCCTTTTGCGCCATACTCTTGTGCAATGGCTTTCGTTAATCCAATTAACCCTGCTTTGGAGGCGGCATAATTCGCCTGCCCCGCATTACCCAGAACACCGCTAATGGACGACACATTAATAATCTTTCCAGCACGTTGTCGCATCATTTTTCGTATCACATGTTTGGTACATAGGAACGGACCGCGCAGATTCGTGGCCATTACGCCATCCCATTGTTCAACGGACATGTTCATAAGGATATTGTCCATTGTAATGCCCGCATTATTGACCAGAACATCCACTCGTCCGTACTTCTCTATGATGCGTTGCATCATAGATTGCACATCCTGTTCTAAAGACACGTCTGCCTGAACGAGAAATGCCTTATCCCCCCCTTTGATGATTTCGTCCCGCGTATCCTCTGCGGCTTCTTGATTCTTCGTGTAATTCAACGCCACCATTGCCCCTTGTTGTGCAAACGCTTTGGCGATGTCCCTTCCAATCCCCCTTGAGGCACCCGTGACAATGGCTACTTTTTCGTCTAGTAACATTCAACTCTCACCTGTTCTTGTTCGTGATGATCTGCGGCACGCAGTAAGTTCAAAACATCCGTTTGTTTCATGGCGTTTGCAAGTATGGAGGAAAACACAATCTTCCCACCGTTTTCCCCAATCGAATATTTCAAGTACGAAACGGATTTTATCAGCACATACTCAAATGACCCCTGAACACATTCCTCTTTCTCAGAAATAGTGTGTTGAAAGATGTTGTAGGCTTGAGCAGCAATCGAAGCATAGGCTTTTGGAATCCAGAGATACGGCGGAATAAGGAGTTTCACTAATTCTCCTTCGTCCACAGTGCTATAAAGGGCTTCACACTCAAACCCATCCACTTCTTCCCGCGTTGCGAATACAGTTTGTATTACATCAGGGTCAACAATTGATGTGAAAAGAGTCCCTCCTTCTTCAAGGAAACGCTCGATTTCTTCAACTTGCTTTGCTGTAGGTAATACAGTTTGCAATTTCATGGCATTCAAGGATGCCATATTGCCCCATACGCAACGATGGCCTGATTCATTGATCATAAGTACGTCGTCGTGTTTTAAAGAACATTCTTCTGTCCAAGGCTGCATTTGAACACCAGACAATTTCGCTAACCCAATGGTATAGAGCATAAACTTCCTCCCCTACCCCAATTCTTGAGGTTCAATCTCTGATTCAACAGGCTTCCAGTGAAAAGACCCCCACCAATTAGCCCTACCAAGAAGTTTCATGATGGATGGAACAAGAATGGTCCGAACAATCAAAGCGTCCAGTAAAATCGCACAGGCCAGTGAAAATCCTAATTCTTTCACAACTTCAACCTGAACCGTCGCAAATGCAGCGAACACCGCAACCATAATGGCGGCTGCACCGTTGACCAGGCCGGCCGTGTCTGCAATTCCCCGGGCGATACTTTGTTCATTGGTAACACCTCTGTCATGAAACTCTCGGATTCGACTGATGATGAAGACTTCATAGTCCATGCTGAGTCCGAACAGAACGGCAAACAATACCACTGGTGTGACCGAATTGATGGCATTAAACGTATCAATCTTTCCAAAGATTCCACGCTGGAAGACTTCTACGAGCAAGCCCGTACTCGCCAAGGTGACGAGAGAATTAAGGACCAGTGCCTTAATGGGCAATATAATGGAACGGAAAGACCATAGAAGCACCAAGAAACTGATGATAAGCACACTCACAATAATGATTGGAAAACTGTGCAGTACTTTTTGGTCAAAATCGAGTCCCGTTGCTGTTTGCCCACCAACATACGCATGAATAGATCTGAGGTTTGATTGATCTAATAGGATACGAATTTGTTGAACCAACTGATGCGTGGTTACGCTATCAGCCGGGGCTTTTGATCCGACAATCAAAACAGATGTTGTTGAACCCTTATTGTGGTTCACAAGGTTTCCCAGTTGGTTCTGAACTTGAGATGGGAGAACGCTCCAGTGAAGATAGGCTTGATGATACTGAGCGATAGTCCAACCAGGATGCCAATTGGTCAGACTGTGAACACTTTTTGTGTTGGAAAGCGAAGCAATCTTCTTTGTGATCGTATGGATTGTCTGTAACCGATTGGTAGACGTCATTGTTCCGTTATTGCTCGTCAGGACAACTTGAATCGGAAAGATGTTCTGCTCACCAAATTGGTTCTTGACGACCTCTAAGCCCTGGCGTGACATACTGGTCTTTGGAAGAATCGAAGCAGATGCTACGGGAACCTGCATTCGCAGTGAGGATGAAGGGTACGCAAGTCCCATTAAGATCAAAACCGCAGGAACCAAGAACAAAACTGGTTTTTTCATAAGCGCATGAACAAATCGTTCCCAACGCCCTGATGAACCTTTTCTCCCAAAAGGCAGGCGAAGCGCATTCACTCGATGTCCCAACAGCGTGAGAATTGCCGGCAGCAGTGTTAGTGCGACGGAAACCGCGAGAACAACAACGATGACGCCCCCGATGGCAATGGAATTGAAAATCATAATGCGCGGTAGAAATAGAGATGACAAACTGATGGCCACCGTCATACCGGAGAAAAAGACAGAACGTCCAGCCGTTTCTACTGCTTTTCGTACGGCATCCCGAACCTCTCTTCCTTGCGCCAGTTCTTTGCGATACCGACTCACGATAAACAATGCGTAGTCTACGATTACCCCCAGACCCACCATACTGATAGCGTTCGTAAGGAGGGTATTTAACTGTTCATGACTTGCAAATCCATACGCTATAGCCATGGTTGTTGGTAATGCCACCATCGCCATAGCCAGTGGCAGAATGGCCGCAATAACGGACCGAAAAACGAGTAATAAAATGACGATCATGAGAGGAAAGGCAATCATTTCTGCGGAAGTCAGGTCATGTTTCGTTGTGGCATTAAGGTCATAATTTAATGCCGGGGAACCTGTCACCCACCAGTTGAATCCACCTTTCACCTGAGTTTTTACAATGTGTTGGAAGGCAGGCATTAAGTTATCCGCCTGTGTTTCTGTGGCATTGAGACCTACGTCGATGATCGTTGTGTGCTTATCTTTCCCCACAAGGTTTGCATTGTGATTTTGATAATAGGTTTTCACATTCGCCACGTAAGCGTTAGAACGCAGCGCCGTAGCAACTGCGTTCACTTCTGTCTGAAATGGCTGTTGTGAAACGGTGTAGTTCTTATCTTTGAGTACAATGATCATATTTTGTGGGTACTGGTTGCTAAATTTGGATTGCAACACCGTTTGCGCCATCGCAGACTCACTGTTGGGATTGTTGAATCCCCCTGCTGTCAGCTCATTGGGAAGTTTTTGGGCAAACAACACAGATGCCAACAACACAACCACCCAAACTCCAATAAATGTTTTCGGGTGACCAGTCACCCAGTTGCTAAGTTTTTGAAACACTGTTTCATCAACCCACTCTCTAGCCTGTATTCAGGGTTTATTCTCAACATCTGTGCTAAGGCTTCGATTTTTCTCCGTACGTCATGATGGGAATGCGATGGTACTTGTAACACCTTCTCCAGTGTCTTCATGGCGTCATCTACTCTTCCCAATTTCACTTGGCATTTGGCCAACCCCATATACAAGAAAACCTCGTCTGGATTGCATTCTACCGCTTGTTGGTACAACTGCAACGCCATTTCTCTCTTTGCCCCCAGCCATTTGGGAACTTCCATATGCCACATGGCCAGTGCATATAAAGCGTGTGCATGGTTCTCGTCATAAGACAATGCTCTGCGAAACATCTTTCGTGCCTTCATCATCCATCGCAATTTTTTGGTCGTCTTACTGATGAGAGCCAATCTCCCATAGGCTCTGCCAAGTTCAAAATATGCATCGGCGTTCTGCCGGTCTTCTTTGAGAATTTCTTCACAGATATACTTTGCTCTGTCGTGCAGGACTTCCGGTGAAAACGGAGTACTAGGTGTCGGATGAATTCCGAGTTCATTCCACTGTCGCGCAATATGAATCCGTTCTTCTATTGTCGGATTCTCTGGAGAGGTGCTTTTGTCATCGATCATTTGATGACTGAGCCGAGACAACTCCGCCATGATATGACTTGTCGCCTGTTCTAATTCATCTCCCTTTTTCCCGAAAGACTCGGGCAAAATGGGGACTCCGATTTCAACAGTGGCACGGTGAAGCCTTGGCACAAGTCGATATTTCGGTAAAATATCAAAGGTCCCGTTTAATCCTACGGGAACAATTGGGACTTTCCCGAGTAAGGCCAGTTTTACTGCTCCAGATTTGCCGCGAAGCATCATCCCTGTAGGACTGCGTGTTCCTTCTGGATAAATGCACACAATCTTTCCTTCTGAAAGGTATTTGAGTACCATTCGAAACGCAGCCGTATCCGCAGATTCACGGTTGAGTGGAATACACCCTACGGACAGATGCCACATCCGTGATAAAGGATGAATGAACGCTTCTTTTTTCGTTAAATAGTACACCCTGGACTGACGGTACTGTTTTAGAATTGTTGCAACGACGAAATGGTCCATGAAACTTGAATGATTGGCAACCAAGAGAAAGCCGCCGGACGTTGGCAGGTTTTCTTCTCCTTGTACGGTTCCAAGAAACCATCTACCAGTCACCCGTACAATCACACTTCGAGATAGAGTACCGATCATGAGATTTTCACCTACCGAACAGCAAGATCGTGTTTTGGCGTATAGGCTCCGTTTCGTTCCATATACTCCCGCAAATCTGCGATAGTGATATACGGCATATCGTACTGTTCCTTGAATTCAAACAAGTCATCTCGTCTAGCCATAGTGCCATCCGGCTTGATAATTTCAACAATCACTCCGGCAGGCTGGTACCCTGCAAGACGTGCCAAATCCGTCGCAGCTTCGGTATGACCGTTGCGTTCAAAAACTCCTCCATCCTTTGCAATCAGCGGGAAGATATGCCCTGGACGAACTAAGTCATTTGCAGAAGCGTTTTCCCGTAAAGCAACATGAATCGTTCTTGCACGGTCCCATGCAGAAATTCCAGTCGTGACACCAAATTCAGGTTGTGCATCAATGGTCACTGTAAAGGCGGTCTGAAAGGTTTCTGTGTTCTTTTCCACCATGAATGGCAATTCCAGCCGCTTGGCAATGGCCGAACTGATGGGCATACACACAAGACCTCGACCCTCTGTGATCATAAAATTGATGTTCTTTGGTGTTACCAAGTCGGCAACGCACACCAAATCCCCTTCGTTTTCCCTGCCTTCGTCATCTGACACAATAATCAACTTTCCTTGACGTAACACTTCCAACGCACGTTCGATTGAATCGAATTTCATTTGTTTTCCTCCGATCAATTGGTGGTTTGAAGTACCTTTTGCACAACTTCCATGACAAATGGAATCCGATCTTCATGTTCCATCATCGGGATTGCATAAGGCGGCTGGAGTTCAGGCATCAGCATCACAATCATTTCCAAAATTACGTACCCAATTGCTGTCGAGTTGGATGTATGGAAGTCCCCCCTTTCTACACCATCATGTATGATTTCACAAAGAGGTTGACGAAGGTCTTGAAATATCTTCGATACCTCTTCGGGAAACACCGGATCATTTTGAAATTGATGCCTTGCCCATATTTTCAAAAAAGGAAGATAAGATTCATCCTTTGTAAAGGAAAACAGTGTACGGACAATCAAGTGAATCTTTTCAATGGGTGGAATGTCCAGCAGCATAATCTGAGTTCCCATGTCATTAAATTGGTCTACAATCGTCTGAATGGTTGCTAAATAAAGTTCCTGTTTCGTTTTGAAATATAGATAAATGGTTCCTTTCCCAATTCCAGCGTTGATAGAGATATGATTGATGTTTGCTTTTTCAAATCCCTTTTCAGCAAACTCCACTGCAGCAGACCGCAGAATTTCTTCCCTTTTAGCAGATTGATCTCTGGAAACCATATAAACCTCCTTAACATTGACTGACTGGTCACCCATATATTACTGCCAACATTTTTTTATGTCAATCCATACTCAGAAAGTCAGCGAAAGATCTAATCTTCAACCGTAAACCTTCCCCCAACTTTTAAATAAAATCCGAAAGACAAATGTAACGCAGGCAAATCATCAGGCCGATCATACAGGTATGCATTGGCGAATTCATTCACGAGTACCACTATGACCGCCCATGTCAATCACTAGACGTAAGCGTCAAACTAAAGGCACGTCGCACTCTCAAATCGAATGTGAGAGAATGTAAGAACCCCGCCGGTTGTCCGGCGGGGCTGTTGCGTAAGTTGTTTATCGCCGATGTCGAACTTGCTCTGGTAAGTCATCGGACCAAGGCAGTAGACGGTTTAAGGGGTCTGTAGAGCTCTCGTCCAGGTTTGGCAATTGCTCAAACAGATACTCCAGATAAGTAAATGGGTTGAGACCATTTTCCTTAAATGTCACCATACCATTGTGCACACGAACAATACGGTTGTTGGAAATTGCAACACGATGGGTATATCGGCCCAGATATTCTAGGACATGTCCTGCGTTCTTGAAAGGTGGTTTACAATACACTACCCATTCTTTACGGTACAGAGAGGATATCCAATCCTGGAACCGATGAGGCTCTCGTAAATGCACCATGGAGCCATAAAATTCGAGCTTTGTCCGTTTCAGGTAATCAAGGAACTTTCCCCTGAATTTTCGTGACAGCACCTTCACGGGGATGAAGAACTTTTTTCTTGAATACACCCATTTACCGTCCGTGGTGAGTCCGCCGCCTGGTACGATACAGTGTACACGGGGGTGGTGCATGAGGTTTTGTCCCCACGTATGAAGAACGGCAGTGAGTCCAATTTTCGCGCCCAGGTATTTCGGATCGCCTGCGAGTTCGGACAGCGTTTGCGCAGCAACTTTGAATAAGATGCCGTAGACTTCCTTGGGGTTCTGGTAAGCGACCGGATTTAACAGGTCTGGCAGGGTAAAGACCACGTGAAAGTATCCGACATTGTCTAACAAATCGGCCTTTCTGGCCTCGATCCACCGCTCTTTCGTGAGCGTTTGGCATTTTGGACAATGACGATTACGACAGAAATTGTAGGATATACGTGTAAAACCGCACTCATCGCATTCATCCACATGTTCCACCCAAGGCAGCGGTTCTACAGTTTTGAATGGCTCGAACCACTTTTCGTTGCTCGGGGGAAAGCGAATGGGCGAACTGATAGCCTTCACCGTACTGTGAAAAAATATCTTGTAACTCAGGCATGTGAATAAGCCTCAGAGTTTCTATACACACTTTGGTTGTCTAACGGGCTAACAATACCTGATGTCACGTTCGCCAAATGTAAATAGACCGTAGTGGATTGAATACTGGCATGTCCAAGTAGAGCTTTAATCTGTAACAATGTGGCATCGTCTTCTAGCAGGTGTGTAGCAAAAGAATGCCGCAGTGTATGGGTAGACACATGCTTGGTAATGCCGGCCTTTTTCACCGCTTTATTAAAAGCATTGCTGATACCATCGGACGTAATATGGGAGACGTTGCAAGCAACTGAGAGCAGAGTATAGCGATCCTTGCCTCCTTTTCCACCCCGCACAAATATACGCATGGTTTTAGAATCGATGTGCTGAATTTTAAGGGCCGCAGCTTCACTTACCCGTAGTCCCGAACTATATACTGTCATCAACATAGCCTTGTGTTTAAGGCTTTGACAACTGTCCAGAATGGACGCCATTTCTTCACGGGTTAACACTTCAGGGAGGGCTTTACGCTTCTTTTGACGCGGAATCTGGAGATAATTCAACGTACGGTTCAAAGTGACAGCGAAGAGAAATCGGATAGCAGCACTATAAACGTTTACCGTTGCAGACGATAGCTTTTTCTCATTGACTAGATGTGATAGGAATTGGCGAATATCTTCTGCATCCAAGTGGTCCACAGGGCGTTGACAAAACTCTAGAAAAATCCGAGCATGCATGGTATAGCTCGCTAAAGTGTTTGATGACAATCCCCGCATACGGATGTCTTCTGCCATCCTTCGTAACGCTTGTTTTTGACTCTCCATGTGGCATTCTCCTCAAGATTCATTTTGCAGTGACACTCGACACCGCATAGCGTGAATCTTAGAAGAATCGCATACGTAAGGAAAGTAACACTAATAGGAAAATAGTCCCGCCAAGGACGATTTTTTGCCACCGCGTAGCGGTTTAGCAGTTTAGTCCAAGATGAGTTATGCAAAGCTTTGCATAACTCATCTGCATGAAGGTACTTTCTGCCCAGTAACTCTTCATGCATGCGCTCGTAGATTTTGGTCAACCATTGATTCGCTCCATACAGAACCCAGTTGGCCATCGTCTGCCGGGATAGTAGGGTTTTCTGACGTTCAAACTGTTGCTCCAGGCGATACAATGGCATGCCCTGTACGTATTTCTTATCCAGGATGTAGGCCAGTGCCGATGGAGACGCCCAACTTCTCACAATCGCCGGTTTTGGCATCTGTGCTTTCACGATGGGTGTATGAATTTCGTTATGTTCACAGTGGCGGCAACCATAGATGTATTGCACATGCTCCACCACTTTTACCTGAGCAGGAATGATCTTCACTTCCCGTCGGGTGTCTTCACTCATTTCATGCATGGGCCCGCCACAGCAGGAGCAGACCTGTTCTGCCTCAGGTAAACGGTATTCAATGCGGTCAACCGGTAAGTGCTTTAGCAGTTCATCCCACTGACAGGGTTGTTTCTTTTTTCGTTGGTAAGTAACGGTTTCCTCGAATTCTTCGGCGGCGTGCTCGGTTTCAAGGTCTGCCTGTGCTTCCGCTTCGTTGAATAGCCGAGTCTGCAAGGAATCCAAGTCGGTGTGTTCGCTGGAGACACCAAAACGCTTATGTTGAGCCAGGCGGAGCTTCTCTTCCAGCCACTCCACCTTAGACTTCAGTTCGCCTACTTCATGCTTTAATGTTGTATTTTCTTGCTGCAATGCAGCAGTCTCTTCTGTGGCATTACCGCTGACCTATCCATAAGCTATAACGGTTTGTTGCCGCTTGGGAACAAGCGCAGGCTCCATCCGGCAAAAAATTTTTCGTATAGTATTACGTCAAACGCTCGTAATATTCTTATTCTAATGTCCAAGGTGATATTGCTCGATCCCTTTGCTATGCAAATTGGTTCAGCATTGGTCACACTTGCCTGCCTGGATCTTCACTGCCAGCAACATTTAACTGTGGCGCTCTTTTTGTTGTGAGATTATTGCGCTATAAAGCTCAATCCCATAATTTCAACTCTGGCTCGTGGGCTAGTTAATGTAATCTCCTATAGTAGTTCCAAACCTCTTTTAAAAACGGAAGTGCCTGCGGTACATCTAACGGTACAGATGGCAAGCAATATAGTGACTACTATTTGAGGATTCTTGGACTAGATCTGGCTCAACTTCAGAACAGAAATCCATTGCCTTAGGACATCTAGTGTGAAAGGGGCAACCCGAAGGTCTGTTAATTGGACTTGGCACATCTCCCTGCAGGATTATTCTTTGCTTCTGTCTATTGATTACAGGCTCAGGCACAGCTGACAATAAGGCTTTTGTATAAGGATGTAAAGGATTAAGATGGAGTTCTGTGGAATCAGTAATTTCAACAATTTTACCCAAATACATAACGGCAATTCGATCACTGATGTATTGCACTACACTCACATCATGCGCAATGAATACGTAGGTTAAACGAAGCCTTTTCTGGATTTCTTTCATTAAGTTCAGTACCTGGGCTTGAATAGAGACATCTAGTGCGGAGACAGGTTCATCACAAATGATCAACTCTGGCCTGATAGATAACGCTCGAGCAATATTGATTCGCTGTCTTTGTCCCCCCGAAAACTCATGCGGAAATCGATATAGGTAGTCTTCAGTCAAATTGACCATATTTAGCGCATCAATAATCATGGTCATTCTTTCTTTCCGATCAGAGTACCCATGTATTTTTAATGGTTCATCAAAAGCCTCAATAATTCTCTTTGAAGGATTTAAAGCGGAATACGGGTCCTGAAACACCATTTGAACCCGACCTCTAAAATCAAATATCTCCTTCGGTTTCAACTTGGTGATGTCTCTTTTATATCCATCAAAGTTAAACATCAGTTCACCAGCCGTCGGACGTTCAAGCAACATCATAGTCCGGCCAAGAGTGGATTTTCCACAGCCAGACTCGCCCACTATACCTAAGGTCTCTCCCCTTTTTATATCAAGGCTAACATCATCCACAGCTTTAACGCTCCCAATATTTCTACGAAGAAAGCTACTTAGAACAGGATAGTATTTTTTAATGCGGTTAACTCGAAACAAACTATTGTCTACATTTGTTATACTCTTAATGCTCACTTGGCTAAAACCTACTTTCTATCTTCAAATAGTACACAGCGAACCCTGTGACTTTCTGAAATACTAACTTCCGGGATAGTTCCAAACGAGCACTTATCCATGGCAAGATTACAGCGATTGACGAATTCACAACCACTATTGTAATCTTTTGGATTGGGAGTATTCCCCTGAATGGAGGCTAGTTGTTTACTCTTATCTAATCCCATTGTGGGAACTGATTTTAACAAAGCTGCAGTGTATGGGTGACGAGGATTGTTGATTATGTCCTCGACAGTTCCATATTCCATAATTCTTCCCATGTACATTACAGCTACATAGTCTGCAGTTTCAGCTACTAGACCCATGTTATGTGTAATTAAAACTACTGACATTGAATATTGCTTTTGAATTTCTTTGATCAAATCCATAATCTGAGCTTGAATTGTAACATCCAGTGCAGTTGTAGGTTCGTCTGCAATCAATAACTCTGGATTAGAGATCATTGCAATAGCAATCATTACGCGTTGCCTCATGCCACCACTAAATTGGTGAGGATATTCATTTATTCGCCGTTCGGGATCTGAGATACCTAACTTTTTTAACATTTCCACAGCCCGTAATTTTGCCTCTCTTCTCGATATTTTTTGGTGCTCAAGGAGTTTTTCGGAGACCTGCCTTCCTATGCGATGTGAAGGATTTAATGACATTATTGGGTCCTGAAAGATCATGCCGATTTTCTTCCCTCTAATTTTGCGCATATCCTTACCGTATTTATCAAAACGTAGAAGGTCAACTTTCTCTCCTTCACTATTAAAATCAACTGTCCCACTAGTTATTTCCGCATTATTAGGTAGTAATTGCACAACAGAGTTTACAGTTACGCTCTTGCCACATCCAGATTCACCAACAATGGCAAGCAATTTTCCTTTTGGTACCTCAAACGACACATTTTTCAAGACTTTGACTTCGTCGTTGTGTTCATCTCTAAATAAGACAGATAAATTATCAACTTTTAAAGTGTGCTGTTGAGACATGTTGACCCACCTCACTGTTTCGGATCAAGAATATCTCTCAATCCATCCCCTACAAAATTTATAGACAAGACAAATAAAGAAATCGTAATGCCTGGAATAATCCATAGCCACCAATAATTTCTTACAACATCTAATGACTTAGCGGCACTTATCATGTTCCCCCATGAAGGTGTGCCCACAGGTACACCTAAACCTAAAAAGCTCAACCCGGCCGATGTAAGTATATAAATTCCAATGTTGGTCGTCAGAGATACAATCACTGGACTCAAAGCGTTGGGGAGCATATGTTTGAATATAATAGAGGTCTTTCGTATTCCGAGTGACCTACAAACAGATACGTATGTTTCTTCGCGAAGTGACAAAAATTCATTACGAACTAAACGGAACGTTGTTGTCCACCCTGTGATTGCAAATACAAAAATCAGATTATTTATTCCTTGCCCAAGTACTAGCTCTAGAATAAGAATCAAAATTAAGCTCGGAAATGTCATTGTTAATTCAGAGAACTTTACTAAAAATCCATCTAACCATCCACTCAAGTACCCTGCAAGAGCACCTAAGATGACCCCTATTACAGTTTCGGACAAGGCACTCAAAACTCCGACGTAGATCGATACACGTCCTCCGTATAAAATCCGAGCGAATTCGTCTCGCCCGAGTGTATCCGTACCAAAAATGTGTAACGAACTGGGTGGGTGTGAAATTTGAGCGAGATTCATTTGATATGGATCATAGCTTGTAATAAATGGTGCGAGTATTGAAAGCAACGTAATCAAAACGCAAATTATAAAGCCAATAACCGCAAGTTTGTTTCTCCAAGCCTTCTTTACACGTATTCTGAATAAACTTGATCTTTGTTTGTTACTAGTACGCATCTTAACGAGGTTTGTCTCCTGCGGTGACATAATCTCGGAATCTTTCACAGAACACAATCCCCTCTCTACTGTAATCGGATTCTCGGGTCGAGCATTGCGCTAAACACATCTATTAAAGCGCTTGCAAGTAATATGACTGTAGCAATCATCATCGTAGTTACCATAATTACCGGATAATCATCCGAAGTGATTGCAGATAGTAGCGCCGATCCGATTCCGGGCCAAGAGAAAACTTGCTCAATAATAATCGAACCACCAACCAGTAAAGGAATGCGAAATATTAAAATCACGAGTATGGGGCGAAGAGAGTTCCTAAAAGCGTGATACCAATAAACTTTCCATTCTGGTATACCCTTACTTCTGGCTGTTTTAATGTATTCCTTATTTAATACATCTAGCAGTGCGCTACGTGCGTATCTTAAGAGTACCGCCAGCATTCCAACTGACAAGGTTATAGATGGCAATATAAGATTTGGAAGGCTACCTAAAAACGTAGGGCTCTGTTCATTGATCCTTCCTCCAATTGGAAGCCATCCAAGTTTTATGGATAAAATCTGGATTCCAATAATACCAAAGAAGAATTCTGGAATTGAAATACCAATAACACCTATAATTCTAGTCAAACCGTCGACAATAGTGTTTTTCCGAATTGCAGCGATTAAACCTAACAGTATCCCAAAAATCGTTGAAAATAGTATTGCGCAGCCAGACAGTTCTAATGTTGCAGGTAATCTCAGGCGAATAATGCGTGAAATAGAATTACCCGTTGTAATACTGTATCCAAACTTACCCTCCAACAAATGACGTAGCCATGTTAGATACTGAATGTATATCGGGTTGTCTAGCCCCAACTGCTTTCTAAGTGCTTCTAGATTAGCGGAATTGGATGCAACATCTGGAGGCGCAAGGTAACTTACAGGATCACCGGGCATAAGTTTAATCGCCACGAACACAATAATACTGATGATAATCAACATCGGTATAGTTGCAAGTATCTTCTTGACAATAAATGTTGTCATGCCTTATCACCTCGGTAATCTCTAAGTAAAAAACATCTGATAGACTCATTCCATTCGGAAATCCGTATCTTACTGTAAAATATTATTGCAAAGGAAATGACCAAGTATTCCGCCGATACTCATCACGCAAAAGCTTCCCTAATGTTTGGGTCACTTTTGCGTGATGATTCTCCTTTTACTCATGCTTCGTTCAATCAGTTGATGACAAAACTACTGTTTCAACTTCCAACTCATTTAATCGTCCAATTTTGAAAATCCATATTGTAATTGTACCATGGGTTTCCCAATTTCCCTGCCAATTTAACCTTGTTATTATTGACAAAATAAGAGTTACCAAGCATAAATAAAGGTGCTTTATAAAGCGTTTTTTCCTCTAGTTTCTGAAGAGCTAGAAGTGTAGATTTCCTTTGTGCAGGATTGCGAATTTCACTCAGTTTCTTGATGTCAGCATTAAATTTTACCAGGTTGCTCTTCCCCCATATTTTGGTGAAAAAGTTATTTGGGTTTGGAGAATACTCATTATACCAATTTTGAAAATTGAATGCAGACAATCCCTTTAATGCAATATCGTAATTTCTCACCTTAAATAGGTCGTCAGTTGCATTTCCCTGAAATTGTTGCAGGTTAACCTTCATTCCTAGATTCCTCAAATATTGAGCTACGGCCGTCATGAAATTTTTCGAGTTTTGGTCACTATAATAGTAACGCAGTTTAATTGTTTGTCCGAAGTTGAAATGTGCTTGCTTTAGTAATTGTTTTGCTTTTGTAGGATTGTAGCTATAGGTTGGAGCACTTGAATCGTATGCCGCATTCGATGAAGGAACACCCGTATTGTTTATTCGTGCAAGACTGGGATAGATGCTTTTCGCTAATTTTCTTCGATTAATCCCATAGAGTATTGCTTGTCTAACTTTATAGTTAGCCATAGGATCATCGTTTTTATTTCCTTTATCACCTTTGATATTAAAAATTAGATACCTATAATACAAAATATTTATAGGGTGCTCTACAAATCCTTTCACTGATTTTAATCCACTAACTTCTTGTGGATTATTTGTGTTATAAAGGTCCAAATTTCCTTTTTGTGCGGCTAATACTGGGTTTGAAGCTCCACGTATTATAATTTTTTTAATCTTAGGTTTAGGTCCATTATAAGTATTGGAAGGAACTAAAATCGCATAGTTACCGGGTACAAATTTAGATAGTTTGTACATACCATCTCCTATAGGGTGCTTCCAAAAGCTACTCGTTCCAATCTGTAGTGGATTAACATTTTTCAGTAGATGCTCAGGATAAATTGGGAATTGACCCAGAACGTCAATAAAGTCGGCAACTGGCTTGACGAGATTAATCGTTATAACATTCCCGTTGGCAGAAACTCCACTTAGAGAATTAGATGTCCCTGATATCCAGCTTTTTGCCCCTTTAATTTCAGAAAATGAATTGGTATACATCGGGTTTACCAAAGTTGCTTTTAAAACTGTTTTTATACTCCATACTACATCTTTCGCAGTCAGCGGTTTTCCATCTTGCCACTTAAGGTGATTTTTCATCGTTATTTTATACGTGAGTCCATTAGACGAAACACTATAAGACTTTGCTAGGTCCGGTGTTTCTTTGGTGAGTGCTGCATTAGGCAAAAACAAACTTCTAAACATCAATACATTTTGAAGTCCCCCACGATTTAACCAAAGTCCAGGGAACTTAGATCCAACAGGACCACCAGGCGCTCCACTAGATCCTATCCATAGAATGTTTAGTGCATTGTTCCCATTTACAGAGCTGCTACTAGATGAAGTGTTGTTAGGTGAGCTATTAGATTGGGATGAATTTGCTGGCGAACACGCTGTTACCATGGTACCGAGTCCCAAAACTACACAAGCAGTTACTAATTTTTTCATTTTTTCACCTCTTTGCATTTTAGACCCCAAATTCGTCATACTAGACAAAACATTCCGATAAGAAAGGATACCGATTTCCAGACGTCTACTTATACGTATGTTCTACATTACAGTTGTTGTTTTTGAGTATAATAGGAGGTATTATCCTTTGTCAATTATTTTTTTGGAGAAAGAATCTTTTTTTATCTCTAAAATTTAATTCCACCATAAATCAGTGCCTAGAGTCATTAAAACACAGCAATTTTTTAAGGTTCTGAATATCCTGTTTATATACACCTATTCCTTCTATAAATATTTTAAAATAAAAAAGTATATATCCTCTTATTTTATATTTTATAAAGGATATTTACTTTATAAAATTGTTAATGTATGTTTAAGGAGGGAATTGATTGGGCGAAGACGCAAAACTCCGTGACATTTTCGAGGAATGCACAAATTCCCTTTAAGAACAGGAGAATTATGCCGTAGCATTTCAAGGTTTAATAACTAATGATGTCGAGGAGGAGTACAATGCCGGACTCTCAACTGAACTCTGTGCTAGTGAAGATCCACGGATACGCGCACGCGTTTACAAAAAAAGAACAAATTGTGGCAAACTACGTGCTGGAAAACCCAGATGATATTGTTTACTTGTCCGTCATTGAGCTGGCGGAATTGGCGAAAGTCGGCGAAACAACCGTGATTCGGTTTTGCCGTGAACTAGGTTATAAAGGTTATCAGGAATTTAAACTGGCTTTGGCAAAAGAAAGTTCCTCTTCTAATTCCAATGTAGATGAATCAAATCTAATTGGAAAAATTGGCAGTTCCCACATTAAAGCAATTGAAGGAACTTTGTCACTTATCGACCCTGCTTCACTCGAAGACGCATTCGATATGATTGTGCAAAGTAAACGTATCCACTTCTGCGGTGTTGGAACCTCTGGCATTACTGCAATGGATGCAAAGAGTAAGTTTTTGCGGATTGGTATTCGATCGGAGGTAACTACAGATACACATTTTCAACTTATGAATTCTTCAGTGATGAATGAAGATGACGTTGTCATTGGTTTCAGCATTTCAGGAAGCACAGTCGATACAATACGAGTGTTGGAATTGGCAAAAGAAAATGGAGCAAAAACGATTGTCGTTACTCAATTCGCGAAATCCCCCATTACGAGAACTGGAGACATTATCCTTCTTACTGCAGGACGAGAGGCACCACTGGAGGGAGGATCTTTAGCTGCAAAAATTGCCCAACTTGTCGTCGTAGATTTGTTGTGTACCGGTGTTACATTACGCAGAAAAGATGAAAGCTTACATTATCAACGTAAGACTGCGGAATCTGTTGTAGATAAAATTTATTAAGGTGATATTTATGAAGTATGTTTTAGGTATTGATATTGGTGGAACCAATATCAAAGCAGCGCTGGTTAATTCAGAAGGGGAGCTTACGGAAATACGATCTATACCGACGAACGCTTATAAAGGTCGCGACTATGTACTACAAAACCTTCATTCCCTAATTCGTGAATTTGTCCGTCACCCTGGCATTCAAGGTATCGGGATTGCAAGTGCCGGAAGAATTAATTACAAGTCGTGTATTGTTGAATATGCGACTGACAACCTACCGAATTGGACCAATTTGAACTTTAATAAGGAAATCTCTGAGGTGTATCACTTACCCATTGCTGTGGACAATGACGTAAATGCTGCGGCAAATGGCGAGGCTTGGAAGGGTGAGCATCAAGAGTGTGAAAGTATGTTTTTCCTGGCTTTAGGTACTGGCGTCGGCGGAGGCTTTATTCTAAACAATGAAATCGTTCGCGGGCACACTTGGTCCTTTGCGGAAGTTGGCCATTGGTCGTTATACCCAGACGGTCTATTCTGCAACTGTGGATCTCGCGGCTGTAGTGAACAGTACGTGTCTGGTAGTGCGTTACATAGACGAATTTCGGAAATCATCGAGATTAGACTAAAAAATCCAAGAGAGATCTGGTCGGAGTCCATTCAGTTACACCCTAGCGTCGAAAAAATTATCGATAACTATTTTGACGATTTAGCATTGTTGCTCCGTCAAGTTCAACTAGCCTTCGATCCCGAGTGTATCATTATTGGTGGAGGAGTTGCAGAAGATCACTCTAAATTCAAACACATTCTATCCCCGAAACTAGGTAATGGAAGCGATAGGATTCACTTTGCAACTTTAGGAAACAAGGCCGGCATAATTGGCGCTGCAAAGTTAATATTCGATATGTGTTGAGAGATACGGACGCAATCCGGGTGAGAATTAAACTAGTTAAGATACATTATTAATAATAAGCTTGCAGGAGATGATATTGTGCTTCGAGTGGGCATCGTAGGTGTTGGATACTTTGGGGCTGAATTCGCTAAAATATGCGGAGAACTCGATGACGTGGAGTTAGTCGCTGTGTATGGCGGAAGAGATGCAGAAGAAACGGCACGAAAAGTACCTTGCTGCTTTGAGACCAGTCTGCAAAACTTGTGTAACAGACCAGACATCGATGCGGTCCTCATTACGAGTCCAAACTTTGCTCATAAAGAGGGCGTGCTGGAGGCATCAAGGCATTCAAAACACGTGTTTTGCGAAAAACCCATAGCACTATCGTTGGCAGATTGTGAAGAGATGCTTACTGCCTGCCAAGAGCACTCTGTTCTTTTTATGGCTGGTCATATATTACACTTCATTTCCGGGTTAAGAAAAGTTAAAAAACTTATAAAATCCGGCGTCATCGGCGATCCCATTATTGCTCATGCAGAACGAACTGGCTGGGAACCAAAGCAGCCTAATATAAGTTGGAAAAAGAGAAAGAAATTTTCCGGCGGACATTTATTTCATCATATCCATGAATTGGATTTTTTGCAGAACATAATGGGACCTGCTAAACAGGTTCACTTGATGGGGGGAAATCGAGGTCATATCGGGAAAGCATTTGGAGATGAGGATGATATTCTTCTACTCTCAATAGAATTTAGCAATGGCGGTTTTGGAACAATGCAATACGGAACAGCTTTTCATTGGGATGAACACTATATTAAGATTAACGGAACAAGAGGCGCTATCAACATTAATTTTCAGAAGTCAACCGTGAAAGTTAGAGATGAAAACGGGCAAATTACTCAATACCCGCTTCATGACTTACCTGAGGAAAATCAGGCACGCATCGAACAGTACGACAGGATGCATGGGGGCATAGTTTACGGGAGCCCTTCGGAAAGACCCCCACAATGGTTATCGAATGTAATGAGACATGAAATAGCATACTTTCGAGATGTTTTACTTGGTCACCCCATCGATGATGAATATAATTTTCTCTTTGACGGGACGTCTGCGAGATCTTCTATTCACACTGCAGAAAAGGCAATGACTTCCCTTCTAACCCATCAAGTCATTGACCTTAGTGATTCCCAGAAGGGCAATAAGTGACTTTGATTATTTGTAAAATCCTGGAAATCACATTCTGCATTCAGTAGTTCCCTCGGGTAAACACTAAGATGTTAGGGT